>NC_010407.1:2932780-3258645 GCF_000069225.1 Clavibacter sepedonicus
GCCGCGCGCCGCGGAGGTCGGCGTTCTCTGGACGGTCCAGCAGCGCGTGCATCTCGGACGTGCCCATGCCGCCGACGATCATGCGGATGTCGCAGTTCGACCGCTCCTCGGATTCCCGGTACATCGCGGTGACGAGGGCCGTGAACACGTCGCGCGCCGCGTTGGCGAAGTAGGCGTTGTCGCCGGCGTCGGCAATGAGACGCGAGAACAGGCCACTGCACATCTCGAAGATCTCGTCCTCCGGCAGGCGGCCCGGGGGCAGCGCGCGGAACTCCTCGAACAGGTTCCACGACACCTGCCCCGCGAACTCGTCGGCGAGCGTGGCCGCGATGACCGCGTCACCCGGCCGGTGGAACGTCTCGTGGTAGTCGCCCTTCGTGTCGAACACGACCATCACGTCGTCGGCGGTCATGCTCGCGCGCACGGAGGCGACGAGCGCGGAGATGCCCACGGTCTTCCCCGTGCCGATGCCGCCGAGGTAGAGCACGTGCCGGCCGGCCATCGCGTCGTCGAACCCGATGCTCGTGCCGTCGACGCCGTGGACCCCGAACTCCGCCGGCCGTGGACCGAGATGTCCCGCGCAGTCCCGCAGTGCCATGCCCGAGACCACCTCCTCCGAGTAGGGCATCACCACTCCGGGCGCACGGATGCGGGGAGCGTGAGAGGCAGCACGGCGCTCACGCCCGTTCCCCGGCGGTCGCTTCGAACGTGATCGCCTCTCGTCCGCGCAGGGCGGCGATGAAGCGGTAGACCTCGTCCTCGATGTACTCGTCGAACGTCTGCTGCAGCTCCACCTCGCCGACGCGGATCGCGGCCCTGTCCTCCTCATCCGCGAGCGCCTCCTGCTTGACGGCCAGAGCGATCTCTCCGAGAGTCGTCCTGCCATCGACCCGGGACATGAGGCGCGCGCCGTATTCACTGAGCTCGAAGGGCTCGTCGACCTCGGAGGTGAAGCGGTAGCCGTCTTCGAGGATGGCGTCGAGGATCACGTCGTATCGAGGGGCCGGGATGATCGGCAGCTCGGACAGCGGCGCTCCGTCCTCGACGAGCGCGACCATCCGGAGTCCGGCGCAGATTTGGAGGAGGCGACGCTCTTCCGGTGTGAACACGCGGCCGGTCTCGGTGGGGTCGAGGGAGAGCAGCAGCTCGAGCGCCTCCGGCGTGAGGTCGTAGCTCGCGGCCTTCCGCGTGAGGGGATCCTGGACCGCCATGTTGTGGCGGCCATCGAATTCGGCGATGTGGCCGAGCTGCACGACGCGCATGTCGTTCATCCTCTCGAGGGTGCTGTGGGTGAGATGCCCTGCGTGCTCATTCGCCGGACTCGCCCGCCGGGGAGAGTCTGCCTGTCTCCGCGTGACCCGGACTCGGCTCCTCCACGGCCACGGGGATCGTGTGCGGCTCGAACGAGACCGCCTCGTTCCCGCGGAGGGCCCGGATGAACCGATACGCCTCGGCTTCGAGGAACTCGCCGAATGACGCACCCGACTCCCGCTCCATCTCCTCGACGGCGGGCCGCTCCTCCACGCGGTCGAGGGCTTCCTGGTGGACAGCGGAGACGATCTCCGCGAGGCTCCGCTCGCTGTCGGCCATCCCGAGGAATCGGGTGCTGTGCTCGCTCAGCTCGAATTTCTCGCCGAGCGTCGACGTCAGCTGGTAGCCGCTGTCTGTCATCCCGACGAAGCTGATGTCGGCACGCGGGACCGGGATGAACGTGAGCTCGTCGACGGAGTCGTGGTCGCTGGTGAGGGCCACGATGCCCAGGCGCGCGAAGCCGCGGAGGTAGTGCCACTCCTCCGGCGTGAAGTCGTGCACCGTCTCGGTCGGGTCGAGTGACTGCAGCAGCTCGAACATGGGGTGCTCGAGCCGGTATCCCTTCCTCTCCCTGGTGCGCGGATCCTGGAGGGTGACGTTGGGCGCGCCGTCCACCTCACTGAGATATCCGAGTTGCACGACGTGCATGTCGTCCTCCTTCTCGCTCATCGGCAGGTTCGTGCGGGCGCGGGCTCGAACGTCACCGTCGGATTCCCGCGGAGCGCGTCCACGAAGCGGTACGCCTCGGCCACGAGGAAGTCCTCGAAGCTCTGGCCGTGGGTGCGCTGGTGCTCCGCGATCTCCGCGCGGTCGCCCTCGTCGGCGAGGGCCTCCTGACGGACGGCCTCGGCGATCGTTCCCAGGTCCGTGCGGCCGTCGACCTTCTCGAGCAGGCGGGTCCCGTACTCGCTCAGCTCGAACGGCCGATGGAGGTCGGAGTCGAAGCGGAAGCCGTCGTCCAGCGCTGCGTCGAAGCGGACGTCGGCGCGGGTCACGGGGATGAAGCGGAGATCCCCGAGCGGCGCGTCGTCGGCGACCAGGGCGACGACCCCCAGGCGGGCCATGCCGGCGACCAGGCGGGACTCCTCCTCCGTGAACGCCCTGTCGGTCTCGCGGGGGTCGAGCGAGGGCACCAGATCCGCGAGGGGTGGGCTGAGCCGGTAGCTCCTCGCCTCCTCGGTGGACGGATCCTGCACCGTGACGATGGGGCCGCCCGCGGAGTCGCTGAGGTGGCCGAGGGGTACGACGTGCATGGTCTGCTTCCGTTCGGTGGTGGTGCGCGGGTCCAGGGACCTAGGTGGCGGGCTCGTCCACCGGGCAGGCGCTGCCCGGCTCGAGGCTCAGGGCGGGATGGCCGATGCACGCCTTCGCGAACCGAAACGCCTCAGCCCGGAGCAGATCGTCGAACGAGATGCCGCGACGCTCGTCCTCCTCGATCTCCCGGCGCTCATCGTCATCGGCGAGCGCGCGGTCCCGGACGCTCTGCATGATCTCGCCGAGGGTGCGCCGGCCGTCCGCCTCGTGCAGGAACCTCGCGCCGGACTCGCTCAGCTCGAAGGGACCCCCGAGCTCGGAGGTGAGCCGGTACCCCTCCTCGAGCGCCGCGTCGAAGAGGATGTCGGCCCGGGTGGCGGGGATGAAGTCGAACCGCGTGAACGGCGCGTCATCCGGGACGAGGGCGATGACGCCGATCCCGGCCATGTTGCGGAGGATCCGGCGTTCATCCGCCGTGAAGGGCTGATCGGCGGCGACCGGGTCGACGCGTCGGATCAGGTCGAGCAGCCGCGGCGTGAGGGTGTAGCTCCGGGCCTCATCCGTCACGGGGTCCTGCACCGTGATGTCCGGTGTCGGTTCGGAGTCGTGGAGCTGTCCCAGTTGTATGACGTGCATGTGTCTCTCCTGTCTCGTGCCTGATCCGCGATCCGTGGGGACGGTCAGTCCCAGGACCCCGCGAGCTTGCCGCGCGCCTGGGCGTCGAGGATCAGCGCGCCGGCCTCGAACGAGATGCGGTCGAGGTCGTCGGTGCGGATGTAGAGGCCCGCGTCCGATGCGCTGACGATGCCCAGCTCCCGCGCCAGCACCCAGAGCGCCGCGCTGAGGATCGCGATGGGCCCCAGCGCGACGAACAGGACGAGCACGAACAGGATCTTCGCCACGTCGTGCCGGGTGGTGATCTCCTGTCGCTGGCTGCCCGTGATCACGCTGAGGACGGCCGCCCTGCTGCGGAGCACGAAGAACCCGATCACCCCGAGGACGAGGGCGAAGAAGGTTCCCACGCCGAACAGCCACGCGAGGCCGTCGAGGCTGGAGGAGCCGGCGCCCACGAGCACCAGCCAGGCGATGAGGCTGACCAGCAGGTTGATCGCGGTGCCGGCGAGCGCCGCCACGCCCAGCGCGTCGTAGCCGGTGTCGCGGCCCACCTCGATGCCGTCGACCTTGTCGATCTTGTACTCGCGCGAGTAGGTGGACGAGGATGTGACCGTCTTGGCCTCGGCCGAGTAGATCACGCGGGAGTCCGTGACGAAGAGGTAGCTCACCAGCCGGCCGAGCGGTCGGGTGCGGCGCGCGACGGGGTAGGTGCCGAGCACGGTCTCGTCCGGCAGCAGCCGGAACGGATGCGTCGGCGAGCCCGGGGCCGTGACGCCTCCGCCGCCGTCCTCGACGATCGGCTTGGTCGCGGCGTCGTCATCCATCTGCGGTTCGAACATGCGGTCAGGCTCCCCAGGTGTCGGTGCGGTCGGTGGTGCGTGTGGTGGTGGACGTCGTGGCCGAGGTGGGTCGGGCGTCTAGGAGGGTCGGTCCCGGGACCGGGACCGTGCTGCGGGGCGGCGGGGCCATGGCCAGTGCGCCGCGATGGGGTGGCCCGCTGACCACCTCGGGCGGCGGATCCACGTCGAGCGCACCCGTGAGGACGCCGGCCATGGCAGACGGGGCCGGGAACGCGAGCAGCGAGCCGTGCTCCACCGCGTCGGCGCCGAGGGATGGCTCGATCGGGAGCCGCTCGTCGAGCCGGGTCCGGCGTCGCGCGGCCAGCGCTGCGTCCAGCCGCGCCCGTGCCGTGGCGACGCGCGCCGCCACCGCCCGTCGACGCCGGATCAGGAGCGCGAGCCCGACGGCGAGCGCGAGTGCCAGGACGGCCACGGCGGCGACGCCCGCCGGCGTCAGGCTGCTGGTGCGGACGACGGTGATCCGGGCGCCGTCAGCGCCCGAGCCGCCCTGCGCCCCGGCGACCCACGAGCCGAACGGGAGGTCCAGCGTCACGTCGGTGCCGTCGAGGACGCGGTGCCCGGACGCGAGGGCGTCGAAGCCGGGGTCGATCGCGTACTCCGAGTGCTGGACGAGGAGCCCGTCGTCCACCAACCGCGCCCCCACGGACGCTCCCGGGGCCCACCGCGCGTAGCGGTCCGTGAAGTCCTCGACGCTCGAGCCCGCGATGGACACGGTGTAGGTCGTGCTGTCCGGTCCCGCGTCGGAGGCGATCGTGCCGACGTCCGGATCCGGCCGGTATCGCTGCAGGAACCCGTCCCCGACAGCGTCGGCGCTGGACTTCGGGACGACGATGGTGGTCGTGCCGGTGACGTTGCCGCTGGAGCCGATGGAGAGGTGCGACGCGAGCGAGGAGATGGGTGGGCTGAGCACGAAGCTCACGGGGCCGGCGGTGGTCGACCCCACGTCCATCGACCCCACGTCCATCGACTCCGGGGAGTAGTCGGCGCCTGCGGTGAAGCGATCGGGCACCCCGCTGCGCCCGATGGCGTCGACGGCGCACACGGCCGCGCACGACGCCGTGTCGGTGAGCTGCATGACCTCCTGCGACGGGTCGTCCGCCCGCGGGGAGATGTCGACCGCGAAGCGCGTGGCGCCGCCGCCGAGCGCGGTCGTCGTGTCCGCCTGGATCGCCGCCGCGTCGCCGGTGAAGGCCAGCGTCCATGTGCCCGGCTCGGGCGCGGCGACCTCGCCTCCCGCCGGGACGGCGCCCCGGACGAACGCGTCGAGCCGCGCCAGGTCGGCCTGGTCCCTTCCCTGCTCGGCGCGGAACGTGATGGTCCGCGTGATGCGCCCCGGGTCGGATGCGTCCGTCGCCATCGAGACGCCGTCGAAGCCGTGGTTCTCCTCGTGCGAGTACGAGAGCGGATCCCCGACGTCCGCGTGCCGCTCTCCCGCGAACACGATGGCCGCGCGGCCCTCCTCGCGCAGCGATCCGACGCCCTCGCTGCCGTCCACGACGCTGTCCGCGATCAGGCCGGAGAACATCCACCCCAGCAGGTCGCTGCTCGTGAACGACTCCTGCAGCTCGATGCCCTGCACGAGAGCGGAGTCGGTGACCGCGAGCCGGGGCGCGGACGAGCCCGTGCGCGAGGAGAGGAGCGCGGCGACCTCGCCCGAGTAGTCCGCGGGAGACGAGAACGCGAGCGTGAAGGTCGCGGTGATGCCGCCGTCGGCCGTCGCGGAGATGCCCGAGTAGGCCAGCGGGGACGGCAGGTGCCGGCGGATGGACGCGTCGATGGCGGCCGAGCCGCCCGGGACCTTAGCGAGGTCCTGCTGGTTCAGCGTGACGGTCATCTGCCGGGAGCCGGATCCGCCGGCGTCCACGGACATCGTGGTGTCGATCACCGCCCCGCAAGCGCTGAGGGCGAAGGCGATGACGATGCCCAGCACGGCGGCGGCGAGGCGGCGGCGCCCGCGCGCCCCCGGCGCGTCTCGGGTCGGTCGGCGCCTCGCCACAGGGTGCACGCGGCGGCTGACCTGATCATGCGCTGAAAGTAGCGGCAGCCGACGGCCGGCCACCGGGGTTCTCCACGGCGGGGGCGGCATCCAGGGCGCTCGCGTGCGCCGTCGGGGTGCACGCGGCCGAGGCGATCCGCGTCTAGGGCTCCGTCACGCGCTCAGCGCGTCAGCGATCCGCGGGAACTCCACCGCGACCACGCGCCACAGCACCTCCATGTCGGTGCCGTCGTAGTCGTGGGCGACGTAGTTCCGCACCGCGCGGATCCCGCTCCAGTCGATCTCCGGGCGGGCGTCCCGGAAGGAGGCGGGCAGCCGGTCGGCCGCGCTCGAGAGGTCCACGACGAGCGAGCGCGCGATGCGGCGCTGTTCGTCGTCATCGGGGTCGACGAAGCGCGCATGGCCGCGCGCCGTCACCCGTCGGGCGGAGGCAGCGAACCGCGCGATGTCGGCGAGGAGCGCCGGCACGCGTTCCTCGTCGATCATCAGAGGGCCACGGCCTCTGCCCGGATGCGGTCCATCATCGGTCCCGAACCCCGGTCGGAGACCACGTCGACGTCGATCCCCAGCAGCGCGGCTACCTCAGCCATGAAGCCCGCGAGGTCGAAGAGCGATGCATCCGCCGCGGGATGCACGAGGAGGTCGAGGTCGGATCCTGCCGCGGCATCTCCCCGCGCGACGGATCCGAAGACGCGGACGTCGCTGAGGCGGCGCCGAGCGGCGACCTCGAGGATGGGACCTCGGGATGCGCGGACCCGGTCGAGCGACGGCGCCCGGAGCGCGGCGCCGAGTCGGACGAGGGTCTCGGGCGACGGCTGCCGGCGCCCGCTCTCGTACGCTGCGATGTTCGGCTGCGGCACGCCGGTCACCGCGGCGAGCTCGCGCTGTGAGAGGGCGGCCTCGCGGCGGAGGCGGCGCAGCTCCTCACCGACGGACGCATCGCTCATGCCCGCGATGATAGCGGCTCGATATCGCGATGCGGAGGGTGCCCCTGGAGGGACTCGAACCCCCAACCCTTTCCTTAGGACGGAACTGCTCTTCCATTGAGCTACAGAGGCTGACCGGCCCATGGTAGCGGAGCCCCGCCCGCGCGATCGAGAGCAGGCCGCCCGTGACGAGCCCGGGGACGAGCGTCGCCACGAGCGCCGCCGCGCCCGCCGGATCCACCCCCGCGCCGCCCCGCCTGCCGGTTTCCCCACCCGTCGCGTCGTACTGTTGCCGGGTGTGGCGTGCCAATGAACGATCCGACGACGACGACCTGCTCTCCGGGTTCGCCGCCGAGCATCTTGAGGACCCCCACGTGAACGCTTCCCACAACAGCACCAGCCCCCACGACCTCCGCGTCGGCGACGTGCAGCTCGGGAGCGGCAACGTGGCCGAGCCCCGCTGGCGCGAGTGGCGGGAGCAGCTGGCCGGCATCGGCGGTCCCTCTCCTCTCCTCCATTTCGTGGACGCTCCCGGCTCGCGCATCGAGCTGAGCACGACGCATCCCGGCGGGCTCGCGCAATTCATCACGGGCAAGACGACGCTGCTGTCGTCCCTGATCCGCGACGACCTCGCGCTTCGCAGCGCCCGCAAGGCCGCCAACCGCATCACCCAGAAGGGCATCGAGCTGGTCTCGGCCCGCGGCATCGAGTCGATCCACCTGGCCATCGGCCTCGCCGAGTGGCGCTTCGCCGACGAGCAGTTCCGCGCGCCCGTGCTCCTGCGCCCGCTCGCGATCCGCCGCCACGGCAGCGACTACGAGGTGCGCCTCAAGGGCCAGCCGTTCCTCAACCCGGCGCTCGCGCGAGCGCTCGAGGAGCAGTTCCAGATCACGCTCGACGCCGAGTCGTTCGTCGCCCTCGCCGTGCAGAACGGCGCCTTCAAGCCGCAGCCCGTCATCGACCGCCTGCGCGGACTCACCTCGCACCTCCCCGCGTTCGCCGTGCAGCCGCGCCTCGTCGTCTCCTCCTTCGCGGAGGTGGGTCGCGCGCTCGCCGAGGACGCGGAGCACCTCGACCACCTCGTGATCGACGCCATCGCCGGCAACCCGACGGCGAAGTGGGGCGTCGGCGAGGCGTACGCGCCCGTGGATCCGATCCCGCAGGACCAACGCCCGCCCGTCACCGACACCCTGCTGCTCGACGCGGATCCCGAGCAGGAGTACGTCATCGCGCAGATCAACGCGGGCAACTCGCTCGTGGTGACGACGCTCCCCGGCACGGGCGGCACGCAGACCATCGTCAACTCGATCGGCTGCCTCGTCGCGCAGAACAAGCGCGTGCTCGTCGTGAGCCCCCGCGCCTCCTCGCTCAAGGGCATCGGCCAGCGCCTCGCGGACGTCGGCCTCCCCGGCCTCGCGGTCGCGCCGAAGTCGCTGAAGCGCGACGTGGTGCAGTCCATCGTGCGCAACGAGAAGGCCGCGCCCGCGCAGACCGCCGAGGTCGACGACGCCCTCGTGCGCCTCCGCCATGTGCTGCTCGACTACCGCTTCGCGCTCGGCCGCCCCGACAAGGACCTCGGCGTCTCCGTGCTGGACGCGCTCGGCGAGCTGTCCCGTCTCGCCCTCCTGCCGGATCCGCCGGCCACCACCGCGCGCCTCACCCGCGACGCCGTGACGGCCATCGCGCACGACCGCGCGAGCGCCGCCGCGTCCCTCGTCAAGGCCGCGAGCCTCGGCGAGTTCCGCTACGGCCCGGGCGACTCGCCCTGGTACGGCGCCACCTTCTCCACCAGCGCCGCCGCGACCCACGCGCACGACCTCGCGAAGTCGCTGTCCGCCGACGGCCTGCCGCGCCTCCTCGAGCGCGCCGACGAGCTCATCGGCCAGACGCGGATGCGCGCGTACAAGTCGATCGACGAGCTCGGCGTGTACCTGCGTCTCCTCCTCGACGTCCGCGAGACGCTCGACAAGTTCCAGCCCGTGGTGTTCGACCGGTCGCTCAGCGAGATCATCGCGGCCACCGGATCCCGCCGCGACGCCCCCGAGATGACGAGCATCACCCGCCGTCGCCTCCGCAAGCTCGCGCGCGAGTACGTGCGCCCCGGCGTCCACATCTCCGACATGCACGAGAGCCTCAAGGCGATCCAGAAGCAGCGGATCCTGTGGCAGCGCTACGTCGCCGTCGGCTCCACCCCCGAGGTCCCGCGCGGCATCTCCGACGTGCACGTGCGCTACCAGGAGGTCGCCGCCGACCTCAAGGTGCTCGACGCGCCGCTGAGCATGCTGACCCGTCCCACCCCGCTCGGCGAGCTGCCCGTCGACGAGCTGCGCGAGAAGGTCGCCCAGCTCGCCGAGGACAGCGAGGTGCTGCAGAACCTGCAGGAACGCACCTCCCTGCTGGCGGAGCTCCGCCGCCTCGACCTCGATCCGCTGCTGCGCGACCTCTCCGACCGGCACGTGCCGCAGGAGGCCGTCGCCGCCGAGCTCGAGCTCGCCTGGTGGCAGTCCGTGCTCGAGCAGATGCTCGCGGGCGACAAGGCGCTCCTCAACGCGAACACGAGCGTGCTCGACCGCCTCGAGTCCGACTTCCGCCTCGTCGACGAGGCGCATGCCACGGCCAGCGCGGGCCTGCTCGCGTGGCAGCTCGCGGAGACGTGGAAGATCGGCGTGGTCGACTGGCCCGAGGAGGCGCACCACCTGCGTCAGCTGCTCGGCGGATCCGCCCCCGTCGACGCCGCGGCCCTCCACCACTCCGCGCCCCACCTCTCGCGCACCATCGCGCCGGTCTGGCTCGCGTCGCCCTACGAGGTGCCCGCGATCACCGACGAGATGCCCTTCGACGCCGTGTTCCTGGTCGACGCCGGCGCCATGACGCTCGCGGAGGCCCTCGGCGGCATCCGGCGCGGCAAGCAGACCGTCGTCTTCGGGGATCCCGTCACGCAGACGCCGTCGCCGTTCACCATCGCGGTGGTCCCGCAGTCGGAGCGCTCCACGCCCCAGCTCGCGGACGACGACTCGACGCTCGAGGAGCGCCACGCCGACTCCGCGCTCGCGCGCCTCGGCGAGCTGCTGCCCACGCTCTCCCTCACGCGCAGCTACCGCGCGGGTGGCGAGGACCTGGCCGAGCTCGTCAACCGCCGCTTCTACGGCGGCCGGATCCAGTCCCTCCCGTGGGCGGGCACGTTCCTCGGCCACGGCAGCCTGTCGCTCGACTTCGTCGCCGACGGCCACGGCATGCCCGACGAGGACACCGGAGCCGTCGAGAGCGTCGACGCCGAGGTGATCCGCGTGGTGGAGCTCGTGCTCGACCACGCGAGCCACCGCCCGCGCGAATCGCTCATGGTCATCACCGCGAGCGCCCGGCACGCCGTGCGCGTGCAGCAGGCCGTGCTCCACGCGGCCGCCAAGCGCAGCGACGTCACCGAGTTCTTCATCGGCGACCGCGCGGAGCCGTTCATGGTCGCGACGCTCGAGCAGTGCGTCGCGCAGAGCCGCGACCGGGTGATCTTCTCGGTCGGCTACGGCCGCACCCCGCACGGCCGCGTGCTGTCGAACTTCGGCGCCCTCGCGGCGCCCGGCGGGGAGCGCCTGCTCGCCGTCGCGATGACGCGCGCCCGCCGCTCCATGGTGGTCGTCTCCTGCTTCCAGCCCTCGGACATCGACCAGGACCGGATGAAGCACGGCATCGTCGCGCTCGCCCAGATCCTCTCGGAGGCGGAGGCCCGCTTCAAGGAGGACCCGATCCCGGACGACGGCGACGCCATGCTGGTGGACCTCGCCCGCCGCCTCGAGGGCCTCGGCCTCGCGCCCGCCCTCGGGCACCGCGACAAGCTCGGGCTCGTCGCGTCCTACGGCGGCCGGGCCATCGCGATCGAGACGGACCCGGTCGTCAACCAGACGAGCCTCCGCGAGTCCCTGCGCCTGCGCCCCGAGATGCTCAAGCGCCTCGGCTGGCACTACCTCCGCGTGCACTCCTTCGAGCTGTTCGCGGATCCGGACGCCGTCGCCCGCCGCATCGCCACCGCCCTCGGCGCGATCTCGGACGCGCACCCCGCGACCGCCCCCGTCCAGGTCCAGGCCGGCGCGCACCGGGCGGAGTGATGCCGGAGCGCGACGCGGTCGGGGACGACGCGCCGGCGGACGCCGCGGGGGAGCGTCGCCCCGCGCGCCGGTCGCGCCGCGCATCGACGCCGCCCGTGCCCGGATCCGATCCCACGCCGCAGGCCGCTGCGAGCGCGCCCGCGGTACCCGCGGCCGAGGACGCCCCGCAGGGCTGGGGTGACGCGCCCGCCGCCTCCGACGCGAACGACGACCGCCTCCGGCTCGACCGCCCGCCCCACTGGGGCTGACGGGTCGACGCCGGAGGCGGTCGCCTCGTGCGGGAGCGCTGGTCGCGCTAGGTGTACTGGGTCATGACGTTGGTGACACTCGGGCCGCGGGCGTGAGCCCGTGGCTTGAGTGGATTCGTTCAGTGTTGTAGTGCTCGATGAAGGGGTCAAGCGCGTCGGCGCGGTGTTGGTTGCTGGTGAAGGGTTGCCGGTAGGCCCACTCGGTCGCGAGGGTCCGGTTGAAGCGCTCGACCTTGCCGTTCTGCCAGGGGCAGTGCGGGCGGATGAACTTCTGCCGCGCGCCCAGGTCCTGGACGGCGTTCTTGAACGCGGTCGAGTGCCGGTAGGCGAACGCGTTGTCCGTGATGACCCGCTCGATCCGGGTGATCCCGCGCCCGGCGAAGTACGCCGCTGCGCGGGTCAGGAACCCGGCCGCGGTCGCGCCTTTCTCATCGGGATGGATCTCCGCGTAGGCGAGACGGGTGTGGTCATCGACCGCGGCATGGACGTAATCGAACCCGATCCCGCGGCCGCGGACCTGCTCGCTGCGCCCGTGGACCCGCCAGCCGCCTCCGTCCGGGATCCTCCCGAGCTTCTTCACGTCCACGTGGATCAGATCACCCGGATGCTCGTGCTCATACCGGTGCGCCGTTGACCGGGATGCCCGGATCACGGCCCCGGTGACGGGGTCCAACCATGCCAACGGCGGCGCCCCGTGCCGGCGCAGGATGCGGGAGATCGTACGGGATGGAACACCTGTCACCGGCGCCAGCCGCGCAGGACCCGCCCGCAACTGGGCCCGCGCTTCCAGCACGGCCCGTTCCCGCTCCGGGCTCGTTCGCCTCGGTACTGACCGGGGCCGCGATGACCGATCCGTCAGCCCTCGCAGCCCCTCGGCACGGAACCGGTTCACCCATCGATGCGCGCACTGCCGCGACACCCCCAGCTCCCGCGCGACGTGCGCGACCGGCCGACGATCCTCCACCACCCGCCGCACGAGGAGAACCCTCCCGTGAACCGTCAGACGAGCATTACCGTGGGACATCGAGGCCTCCTGGCGATGGTTGAACTGAACAGCTCCATCAAGCCAGGAGGCCTCTTCACACGCCCCGAAGTGTCACCAACGTCATGGCCGAGTACACCTAGTCCCCCGCAGGATCCCCCCCGCACCCCTCGACCCGGGAGGCGCACCATGACCGACATCCAGGACCGCTCGTCCGCCCCGACGTCCGCCCCCACGGCCGATGCCGCGCCGACCGACACCGCGCCGTCCGACACCGCGGCGATCGAGGCCCTCGAGCTGGACCTCGAGCTCGACCTGGACCTCGACCTCCTCGCCGAGGAGCTCCTGCTCGAGCCGGCCGCCCCGGCCGCCCCGGTCATCCCCGCCACCTCCCCCCACGTGCGCGGCGCGGCCCGACGCGCCGCGCGCACCTCCCGCTCCATCCGCCGCCGCACGGTGGTGATGCGGGCGGCGACGGTGCTCCTCACCGCGCTGGTCGCCGTGACGCTGCTCTTCCAGGCGTCCGGCGGCCGCTGGTTCGTCGTGCAGACCCCGTCGATGGGCACCACGGCCCCCGTGGGCACGCTGCTGCTCACCACCCCCGTCCTCCTCGAGGACGTCCAGCCGGGCGACGTCGTCAGCTTCCACCCCTCCACCACCCCGGACGAGACCTACACGCACCGCGTCATCGCGGTCGACGCCGACGGCCTCACCACCCAGGGCGACATCAACGGCGCGGTCGATCCCTGGAAGACCGACCAGGCGCACCTCGTCGGCGAGGCCACCACGATCCTCCCCGGCTTCGGCTCGCTCGCGAAGGGCGTGCCGCTCATGCTCGCCGGCCTCGTCATCGTCATGATCCTGACCCGCCTCATCGGCTCGCCGACGCACCGCGCGTCGATGCGCATGCTCGGCGGCGCGCTCGTCGCCGCGTTCACCGTGTTCCTGCTCAAGCCGTTCGTCGGCCTCGTCGTGCTCGACGCCGCGACCCGCGGCAGCGACGTCGAGGCGACCGTCGTGTCCACCGGCATCCTCCCCATCCGCATCGCGGCCGAGGGTGGCACCGCCACGACGCTCGCCGCCGGCCAGGTCGGCACGATCACCGCCCCGGCGGGTGACGCCGGCCGCTTCCACGACGTGTCCTCCACGCTCGACCTGCCGCTCTGGGGCTGGGTCGTCTTCTTCGGCCTCTGTGCGATCCCCCTCATCTGGACCCTCGTGGTCGGCCTCCCCGCCGAGCGCGAGGAGCGTCGCGCGTGAGGCTCGTCGACCGGCTCCTCGGCCGTCGCGCGGGCGGGCCGGCGGCGGACGCGTCACCGCGCCGCGGATCCCGCCTCGCCGGCATCGCCGCCGCGACCTCGGCCGCCGCCCTCGGCGCCGTGCTCTTCCTCGCGCCCGGGACGAGCGGCGCGTACACGGCCGCGATCACGAACACGAACAACACGGCCGCGTCGTCCGCCGCCTACTTCACCTGCACGAGCGCGCTCGCGGCCGACAGGGCCGACGCGCTCTTCGCCTACGCGTTCACGGAGGCGGCCGGATCCTCGCGCGCCACCGACATCGACTCGGGCGCGTACCCCGGCACCTACCGCGGCAGCATGCGCACCACGACCACCTCCCCGCAGGCGTGCCCGCGCGACTCGGGCTCCTCCTACCTGCTCGACGGATCCTCGAGCCAGGTGACCAACGGCCTGCAGCAGAACGCGCCGGCGGCGTTCTCGACCGAGCTGTGGTTCAAGACCACGGTCAAGGGCGGGAAGCTCATCGGCTTCGGCGACAGCCAGACCGGCCTGTCGGGCTCGTACGACCGCCACACGTACGTCAACACCGCGGGCCAGCTCGTGTTCGGCGTCTACACGCAGGCCGCCGGGATCATGACCGTCACCAGCCCCGGCGTCGTGACGGACGGCGCCTGGCACCACGTCGTCTCGACGATGTCGCCCACCGCCGGCATGACCCTGTGGCTCGACGGGGTGGCCGTCGCGGCGAACTCGACGTACCGCACGGCGGAGAGCACGACCGGCTGGTGGCGCATCGGCTACGACAACCTCGACACGTGGCCGGGCGCCGGGAGCCGCTACTTCGCGGGCAGCATGCGCTTCGCCGCCGTGTACTCCACGGCCCTCACGGGCCAGCAGGTGAGGAACCACTACAACGCCGGACGGTGACGCGAGGACGCGAGGACGCGCTGACACGACGACGGGACGGCCGCATGGCCGTCCCGTCTTGCGTGCGTGCGGCTGGTCAGCTGGCGGGCACGACGTCCCAGTGCTCGCGGATGAGGCCGCCGTCGACCCGGAAGATGTCGGCGGCGAGGAACGGGTCGTCCGCCTTCGCGCCGACCGGCTGCGAGAAGGTCCAGACGAGGTCGTCGTCGGCGATCGAGATCACGGACTGCTGCGCGGGGAACTGCGCGCCGCCGGAGAAGAAGGCCTTGAGCGCCGCGGTGCCGTTCGCGGCGACCGTGTTGTGCTGCAGATACGCCGGGTCGAAAGAGCGGTCGAGCACGCTCGCGTCGTGATCCCGGAAGAGCGTGTCGTAGGCGCCCACGGCCAGCTGCCGGTTCGCCTCCTCCTGCTGCTCGGTCAGCTCGGGCGCGTCGGCCCCGCCCTGGTAGAGGTCGCTGAACATCGTGTTCGTGTTGCCGCTCGCGGGCTTCCCCTGCGGGATCGGCTGGTCGAACGTCCAGCGCGCGGTGACCTTGCCGTCCGCGAGGCGGAACAGGTCGACCGCGGCCTCGCCGGTGCGCTCGTCGTCGGGGTTCGACGCGACCTGCCAGTGCACGGCCACGAGGTCGCCGTCGGCGGCGATGTGCTTGATCACGGCGTGCGCGCCCGGCACCCGCTGGTGCGCCGAGGCGAACTCGTCGAGGACGCCGCTCGGTCCGGCCTTCGCGCCGACGCCGTTCGCGGTGGAGTCGGGGGCGACGGCCGCCAGCACGGCGGCCTGCGCGCCGGCGGAGGCGGGATCCGGGAACGCGGCGGTGAACAGCGTCGAGATGGTCGCCGCGTTCCGGTCCTCCGTGTCGGAGTCGGTGCGGTCGGCCGTCGTGCCGCCGTCGCCCGCGACGGGAGCGGCGGTGGCGACGGCGGTGGTCGCGTCGGGGGTGGTGTCGGAGGCGGCCGAGGCCGGGCCCGGGGCCGAGCAACCGGCGAGGACGACCACGCCGGCGAGGGCGGCGGTGCCGCGGGCGAGCAGGGAGGCGGGGATTCGTTGAACGCTCATGCACGTACCATGCGACCCGCGGCTGTGAGCCTCCGATGTGGATGGATGCGGCGCTCACCGGGCATTCCTGGTACAGCACGCGCGAGGTGCCTCGTCCGGTCACGGCCGTCCGGGGGCGCCCGCCCGCCCGATCGCCCCTCCGTTCCGAAGGTCATGCACCGGGTCCGAGTCACCCGGCAGGGGCCCCCTCGTCGCGCATGCGAGGGGGTTTCTCTGCGCCGTCCGCCGGATCCGTCACGCGTGCGGCGACTCGGCCGCTGTCATCGTCTCCCGGGCGCACGACGAACGGCCCGGCGTCGTGGGCCGGGCCGTTCGCGGTGGTGCGTCCCGGGGTCTGGCCCGGGTGGGGTGCTACTTGGTGTTGACGGTGATCTTGGCGATGCCGACGACGAGCTGGTCGGTGACCGCGGTCGTGCCGAACGTGCTGTTCAGCAGCGACGCGGCGTCGGGGCTGACCTTGACGGTGGTGCCCTCGAGGACGGCGTTGTCGCCCTCCATGGCGAGGGGCTTCAGGGTCGTGCCGTCGAGGTTGAAGATGTAGACGTCCTTCATGACCTCGCCGTCGCCGACCTGGACCGAGCCCGTGAGGCGGCTGGTGCCGGGGTCGATGACGAAGTCGGTGAGCTTCACGACGGTGGAGCCGGCGGTGAGGCTGATGCCGGAGCCTGCGTGGTCGATCTCGCCCTGGACGTAGGGGCGGTAGGACTGCTGGGGGTCGAAGTACTTCACGTTGCCGCCGGTGATGGGGAACGCGAGGGTGCCGGTGGATCCGTCGAGGGTCGCGGTGCCGATGACGCCGGGGGTCAGGCCCAGGGTCGTGAGGGCGCCGGTGAAGCCGGAGTCGAGCGTGACCTTGGTGTCGACGCCGGTGAGCTTCGGGATCGTCGCGAGCGGCGTCGGGTTGGCCTCGGTGGTCGCGGTCGCGGCGGGCTTGGAGGAGGAGGACGGCGTCTCGGCGGGGGTCGAGCAGGCCGCGAGGCCGACGACGAGGAAGCCCGCGGTGGCGAGGCCGAAGACGGACTTGGTGAGGTTGCGCATGATGGGTCCTTACGTTTCAGGGCGGCCGACGTGGTCGCCGGTTGGAGTCGCAAGGTCCTTCGGCGCCCCCCGCCCGGTGGATGGGTCCGTGATGCTTTCGTGACCCTGGAGGTCCGATCCGGCGCCCGAGGCGGGGCCGCGACGGCGGCCGACGGGACCGGTGACGGGCTGCCGACGGGCGACAGGGAGGGTCAGCGCTGCGTGCCGGGGCGCTGGTTGCCGTCGACCTGCAGGGTCACGGATCCGGTCGCACCCTGCGCGGTCGTGGGCGCGGACGCGGGCAGCCGCACCGTGATGCGCAGGTTGTCCCGACCGCCGACCGCGCGGGCCGGGGATCCGGGCAGCGCGAACCGCCCCGAGGCGGGGCGGTCGGCCACGACGGAGGTCGTCGTGCCCGCGCAGGTCGCGGATCCCGGGGCGCCGGTCCACGCGACGGTGCAGCGGTCGACCGCCACCTGGAAGCCGTCCGACGTGCTCGCGACGGCGGTCCCGCCGAGCGTGACCATGAGCTCCGACGCGGTGACGGTGCCGGTGTTCGCGAGGTCCACCAGCCGCACCTGGGCATCGCCCGGCCGCAGCCCGGCGATCGGGACGGCGAGCTGATCCGCACCGCCGGCGCCCCAGTCGAGCTCCACGGCGCCGGCCGTGACGGAGACGGTCGTCGTGGCGCGGTCCGCGAGCACGGCGTACGCGGTGCCGGCCCCGGCGAGCGCGATGACCACCGCGATGGCGGGGACGAGCAGGGGTCGCGCGCGAGGAGCCGGGCGGTGGGCGGAGCGGCGGCCGTACGACGCGGGAGCGACGTCTGCGGTCCGAGCGGCGCGATGGCGGCGCATCAGGCCGGTCCGCCGGTCGTGCGGGCCGGGTCGGCGTGGAAGCCGGTGCGCGCGTCGGTGCCGTCGGGCGCACCGTCGGCGGAGGCGGAGGCGGAGGCGGAGGCGGAGGCGTCGGCGGAGGCGGAGGCGGAGGCGTCGGCGGAGGCGTCGGCGTCCGCGACCGGTCGCGGCGGGCGACGCCAGATCACGGTCAGGAGCCAGATGGTGCCGACCGCGCCGACGACCGCGAAGGCGATCGCACGGGTGATGGGGTCACCGAGCCAGACGAACGGCCAGCCGAGGAACGGGACGACCGACGTGCGCTCCCAGACGGCGTCGTCGCCGATGGTGACGATCCACGGATCGCCCGAGGGGTTGTTGTCGCCCTTGGTCTGGATGGCGAGGCGGTCGTCCGACCAGCCGTCGAGGCGCTCGGCGTCCTCCGGGCCGAAGACGTGGGTGACGCGGTGGATCACCCGCACGCGCGGGCCGCTGGGGGCCGTGAAGACGACGACGTCGCCGGTCGCCACCTCCGCGCGGGGCGTCGGCGCGGTGATCGCGAGGGAGCCGACGGGCATGCCGGGGGCCATCGAGTCGGAGAGGACGGGGACGAAGCGGGTGACGCCGAGCACGGAGAGGGCGACGACGGCGACCACGGCCAGCCCGACGGCGGCCGTGAGGAGCCCGCCGAGGACGCCGAGGGCGCGGCGGGCCGGGCTGCGGCGGGCCTGCGCGCGCACCGGGGCGGCGGGCTCGGTGGCGGGCGCGGCGGCGGCACGCGCGGCGCGGTCGGCGCGCTCGCGGGTCACGACGCGGCCTCTGCGGTGCGACGGCGGTGGCGGCCGGCGAGCAGCAGGATCCCGCCGCCGAGGAGGGCGAGGAGGGCGCCGGCCAGGGCGGACGCGATGTCGCGGCCGGTGACGGGGAGCAGGTCGCGCGGCGCGTCGGCGGCGGGGGCGGATCCGGCGGGCGAGGTACCGGCGCCGGTGCCCGTCCCGCCTCCGTTCCCCGTGCCCGCCCCGCCGCCGGGGGCCGGGTCGGGGTCCGTGCCGGTGCCGCCGTCGCCGACCAGGGCGAAGCTGACGCGGACCATGCCGGCGGTGGACTCCATCCGGTTGTCGGCGCGCTCGGGGAACTGCACGCGCACGGCGATGCCCACGGTCTGGCCCGGCTCGAGCGGGGTGCGCGTGACGACGCCGTCGAGGGTGGCGGCGGGGCCGGATCCGAGGGGCTCGACGGGCCCGCGGCAGCGCATGGGCGCCGTGAGGGTCTCGAAGCCGTCCGCGCAGAGCCGGACGGACAGCTGGATCCCGCCCTCGGCGTCGCCGGTGAGCGCCATCGAGCGCATGGCGTCGAGTCGGACGGCGAGCGGCGAGCCGGCGGCGGAGACGTTGGTGACGTCGGCGGCCCAGTCGACGGTGTCGCCGGGGGCCAGGTCGTCGAGCGGGATGTCGGGGCCGGTGAGCTCGCGGACCTCGAGCGCGGGGGAGTCGATCGCGGCGGGCGCGGCAGCGCGGGCGGCGACGGAGCCCGCGGCGGCGCTGGCCGGAGCCGCGGCACCGGAGGCGACCAGCGTCAGGCACAGCGCGGCGGCGGCGACGCTGCCGGTGCCGTGGTGTGCGCGCATGGTCGGATCCTCCGGGGATGCATGAGGGGTGGTGCCGATGAGGGGCGGTGCGGTGGAGCAGGGCGACGCGCGGGCGCGACGCCGGTCGATCGGGCCCCGGCGCGTGCCGGGGCCCGACCGGAGGCGATCAGCGCTGGAGGCCGTCGCGCTGGATCGCGGCTGCCGTGAACGTCAGCGATGCGGCCGCGTTCTCGTAGTCGTTGTCCGCGGTGTCGGGCAGCTGCAGGACCATCAGGGTGTTGAGCGTCACGTCGGCGGTGTCGCTCGGGAAGGTGCCGTCGGCCGTCGGCGCGACGCCGAAGTTCGCCGGCAGCAGGGTGACGGAGTTGCCCGCGCCCGTGATCGACGCGAGGGTGCCCGCGCCGGTCTGCTGCACGGTGCCGGAGCACGTGTACGCGCCCACCGGTGCGGTGGCCGACGTCCACTCGCCGCCGACGCAGGTCTGCAGCGAGTAGGTGAGCCCGGCGGCACCGCTGACGAGGGACTCGCCGCCGCCGGCGAGGGCCGGGTCGTCCGTGCCGGGCGTCTCCGCCGTCACGGCGTAGGACAGCTGGACGGACTCGACGAGATCGCCGTCGTTGGTGGCGTCGGGCAGCTCGAGCAGGATCGGGCGCTGGACCGTGTCCCCGGGCGCGATGTCCGAGACCGTGTAGTCGCCGGTGGCGACGATGTCGAGCTGGCCCGCGTCGGCCTGGAGGGTCGCCGTGTCCGAGTCGGTGAAGATGGCGAACGCGCCGCCGGTGATGAGGGTGCCCACGGCGACGACCGCGCCGGTGGCGACGATCTTCTTCCAGGGGCGGCGACGCTGGGGTGCTGTGGTGGTGCTCATGGTGTTTCCTCTCGATGGGTCTCGCGGTGCGCGGTGCGCGCGGATGGTGGTGGTGCTGCTGTTCCTGCTGGTGCGGTGATGGACGTGTCGGTGGAGGTGCGTGGCCGCATCCGGTGGCGGATGCGGCACGGGAGGCGGCGGGGCGGGCATCAGCAGCCCGCCGCGGAGAAGGCCGCCGGCTGGGCGACGGCGATGGAGGGCGCGCTCGCGACGCCGAGCCAGCGCTGCAGGTCGGGCCGGACGCGCCACTGGTAGGAGCGGGACTCGCCGAGCCGGTCGTCCGAGAACGACGTCGCGGTGCCGGCGAGGCGGGCGACGGTGGTCCAGGCGCCGGGCGTCGTGCCGTCGAGGCGCCGCTCGACGACCCAGTCCGTCGCTCCCGGTGCCGCCGCCCACGCCAGCCCGGTGACGGGCCGTCCGGCGACGCAGCTGGCGGTCGCCGTCGTGATGGACGACGTGCCCGCCCAGGTCCCCGTGCTCACGCCGAGGCTCGTGTCGGCCCGGTCCGTGAACCCGCGGGAGGTGAGGGGCGCGGGATCCACGTGCACCGTGAGCGTGGACGTGGCCGTGATGCCCGTGGCGGGCGCCGCCGGGCGGTCGGTGATCGAGTACGTCACGACCACGGATCCCGTCCACCCGTCCGTGGGGGGCACGTAGGTGCAGAGCGCGGCCGCGCAGGTGAGGGTGCCGCGGAGGGCGGCCGGCTGCGGGGCGCTCGTGATCGCGAGCGCGTCCCCGGCGGGATCCGTGTCGTTGGCGCGCGGGTCGATGGTCACCGTCGCGCCACCCGTGGTGGCGACGAGGCGGTCCGGCCGGGCGACCGGCGTGCGGTTGACGGGCGTGACCGTGACGGTGACCCGGACGTTCCAGGTGTCGACGCTGCTCGAGAGCGCGTAGTCGAAGACGTCCACCCCGGTGAACCCGAGGATCGGGCTGTACGTGCAGCGCCCGCGCTCCGTGCCCGAGTCGACGCACGTGACGCTGCCGGAGGCGGGGGCCGTGGGCACCGGCCCGGACGCGCCGCCGATGAGCTTCGGGGTCGCGGACAGCTGCGCGCGGCTGAAGGCGGCGCCCGTGGCGGCCCGGCCGTCGTTGGCGAGCACGTCGATCACCACGGCGGTGCCCTGGGCGGTGGTCGCGGCGTCGGCGACGGGATCCGGCACCGCGGTGACGGTCGCGGAGGCCGTCCGGGTGACGGTCGCCCCCGCTGAGGTCGTCGCGGTCGCGGTCGCGGTGTTGACGATGGATCCCGCCTGCACGTCGGCCGCGGTGGCCGAGTACCGGGCGGTGGCCGTCACCACATGACCGGGCGCGAGCGTGCCCGCGGTCTGCGGCCAGGTGTAGGTGAGCGCGGAGACGCCGGGGCGCGGATCGGCGACGCCGACGCCCGTGAGCGTGGTCGTGCCCGTGTTCCGCACGAGGAAGCCGTACGTCACGATGTCGCCCGCCGCGATGACGTTCGACGGGGAGGCGGTCTTCGTGAAGTCGAGGGTGGCGGTGCGCGCGAGGGCCAGGGTGCGGCTGGCGCTGCCCTGCACGACCGTGCCGCCCGAGAGCGTGCCGCTCGCGGTCGCCGTGTTCGCGATCTGGCCCGCGTCCACGTCGGACTGCTTCACGGAGTAGGTCGCGGTGGCCGTGACGGATGCGCCCACGGCGAGCGTGCCCGCCGTGCCCGGCCACGTGTAGGCCATGGCGGACAGCCCGGCGAGCGGATCCGCGATCGTCACGCCGGTCATCGCCGCGCCGCCCGTGTTGGTGGCCCGGAGCGTGTAGGTCACCGTGGCGCCCGGGACCGAGCCGCCCACGAGCGACGCGTCCTTCGTCAGCGTGATCGCGCCGGCGGCCCGCACGGGCGTCGTGACCGTGGACAGGGCGGCAGGCGCCTCCTGCCCGGCGAGGGTCCGGCCGGTGACGGTGGCCGTGTTGGAGATCGGCGTGCCCGCGGCGACATCGGCGGCCGTCACCGTGTACGCGGTGGAGGTGAAGGTCTGCGACGCGCCCGGCGCGAGCGTCGCCGTGGCCGGGGCGACGCCCGTCACGCGCGGATCCGTCACCGCGACGCCCTGCAGCGTCACGTTGCCGCTGTTCCGCGCGATGAACGAGTACGCGATGCGCTCCCCGGCGTCGGCCACGCCGTTGACGTTCGTGTCGGTGAGCGTGCCCACCTTCGTGAGGGCGAGGAGCGGCGAGGGCCGCGTGATCGGCACGGAGACCGAGTCCGCGTTGCTCGAGAGCCTCGAGCTCAGCACGGGCTGCCCGGACGCCACCGCCGTGTTGACGAGCGATCCCTGCATCGCCTCCTGGGCGGTGACGCGGTGGGCGCCGGTGCAGGTGATCGTCCCGGCCAGCAGGAACGCGTTCGCGCTGCACTGCACCGAGGGCACGAGGGGATCCGCGACCTGCACGTCGTTGATGACGCTGAGGAGCTGAGGCGCGGTGATCGAGAACCGGTAGCGCACGTCCTGGCCCTCCGCGTAGGAGGCCTGCGCGAACGCCGGGTCGAGGGTCTTCGTCAGCTGGAGGACGCCGCTCGTCGGCGCCACGGACGCGATGCGCACGTTCTGGATGAGGTGCGTGTCGGTCAGCGTGCCGGTGGTCGCCGTGAACCCGAGCTTCACGGAGGCCGGGGGCGACGTGGTCATCGTGTACTGGTGCACGACCGCGAGCTGCGCGTCGGGCAGGCCGGCGCTGGCCCCGTAGGAGACGGTCACCACCGGCAGGGCGGCGTTCGAGACCTGGACGCGGATGGTGCGCCCGGCCGTGCCCGGCGGCGCCGCGTTGGACGAGCTCGGCAGGGCGGCGTGCAGCTGGCGGCTGGTGCCCAGGCCGCTCCCGGAGAGGTAGCAGTAGCCCGTGCCGCCCTGACCCGCGCCGCGCAGGGCGACGGCGTTGGGGCGCGAGCCCGGCGCGACCTGCGCGCAGCCGGTCCCGCGGCCGTCCGCCGCGACCGAGAAGCTGCCGCCCGAGTCGAGGCCCACGCCGAGGTACGCGCCGTCGATGCCCGCGCGTGCCGTCGTCTGCGCGTAGCCGAGCGACCCGGCCCCGCCGCCGATCTGGGCGACGGGGCGGGATCCGTCGGCGAGGAAGAACGCGATGCCCTCGTTGCCGTTGGTGCCCTGGCCGTACTGGAACTGGTCGAACCGCACATCCAGGCCGCCGCTGACGGGCAGCGGGGTGTCGTAGACGATGCCGCCGCTGCTGTTCACGGTGTTGTCGGTGAGCTGGAGGGATCCCGGCGTGGCCGCGCTCGCGGGAGCGCCGGTGCGGCTGGCGCACACGCCGACGCCCGACTGGCCGGCGTGCGGCGCGACGGTGGCGCGGGTGAGGCAGGCGGCGCCGAGCGTCCGCCAGGCGGGATCCGCGACGCTCGTGCCGGTGAACGACTCCGTCACGTTGAGCGGAGCCGCGACGGCTGGCGCGGCAGGCGACGCGACCAGGGTGACGGCGGCGAGGGCGGCGATGACGAGGGCCGCGAGCCGCCGGGTCCCGCGGGAGCGGGGTGCAGGAGGTCGCGATGACGCCCTGTGCGCACGCGCTCGTGCCATCTCCACCACCCCATCGCGCTCCCGCTCCAAGCGGGAGCGCAGAGGCCCCCCGGCCTCGCGTCGGCAACGCTAAATCAGCTGATGGACCAGTGAAAAGGGGCCCAGTAGCGATCTAGGTGAACCAGTAGCCCCCGTCCCGCGCCCCCGGCCCCCCAGCCGGGGCACACCGTCGCCGCACGGATGGGTCACGGGCCCGCGATTCTGTGAGTTGAGCCGAGATCGCTCAACTTCCGACGCCGTGACTTGACGCTCGCGGAGGCTCCGCTAGAGTTGAGTCATCGCGGCTCAAGTAGCACGCCGCTGACGAAGCGGCACCGCGAGCGAGACTCCACGGGACACCCGCGTCACCACACGAAGCGACCCCGTGATCCGGGCGCCGCGGCAATAGTAAGGAGAACACCCCATGGCTCGTGCAGTAGGAATCGACCTGGGTACCACCAACTCGGTGGTCTCGGTCCTGGAGGGCGGAGAGCCCACCGTCATCGCCAACGCCGAGGGCGCGCGCACCACGCCGTCCGTCGTCGCGTTCACCAAGGACGGCGAGGTGCTGGTCGGCGAGACCGCCAAGCGCCAGAACGTCACCAACGTCGACCGCACCATCTCGTCGGTCAAGCGCCACATGGGCACCGACTGGACCGTCGGCATCGACGACAAGAAGTACACGTCGCAGGAGCTGTCCGCCCGCATCCTCGGCAAGCTCAAGCGCGACGCCGAGCAGTACCTCGGCGACTCGGTGACCGACGCGGTCATCACCGTCCCCGCGTACTTCAACGACGCCGAGCGCCAGGCCACGAAGGAGGCCGGCGAGATCGCGGGCCTCAACGTGCTGCGCATCATCAACGAGCCCACCGCGGCCGCCCTCGCCTACGGCCTCGACCGGGGCAAGGAGGACGAGCTCATCCTCGTCTTCGACCTCGGCGGCGGCACGTTCGACGTCTCCCTCCTCGAGGTGGGCAAGGACGACGACTTCAGCACCATCCAGGTCCGCTCCACCGCGGGCGACAACCGCCTCGGCGGCGACGACTGGGACCAGCGCATCGTCGACCACCTCGTCAAGCGCTTCAAGGAGTCGACGGGCGTCGACGTCTCGAACGACAAGATCGCCAAGCAGCGCCTCAAGGAGGCCGCGGAGCAGGCGAAGAAGGAGCTCAGCTCCTCCACCAGCACCTCGATCCAGCTCCCGTACCTCTCCCTCACGGAGAACGGCCCGGCCAACCTCGACGAGACGCTCACCCGCGCCAAGTTCGAGGAGCTCACGAACGACCTGCTCGAGCGCACCCGCAAGCCCTTCGAGGACGTCATCCGCGAGGCCGGCGTCTCGGTCGGCGACGTGGCCCACGTGGTCCTCGTCGGCGGATCCACCCGCATGCCCGCCGTCGTCGACCTCGTGAAGAAGCTCACGGGCGGCAAGGAGCCCAACAAGGGCGTCAACCCGGACGAGGTCGTCGCCGTCGGCGCCGCGCTCCAGGCCGGCGTGCTGAAGGGCGAGCGCAAGGACGTCCTGCTCATCGACGTCACCCCCCTGAGCCTCGGCATCGAGACCAAGGGCGGCATCATGACCAAGCTCATCGAGCGCAACACGGCCATCCCGACCAAGCGCAGCGAGACCTTCACTACGGCCGACGACAACCAGCCGTCCGTCGCGATCCAGGTCTTCCAGGGCGAGCGCGAGTTCACCCGCGACAACAAGAACCTCGGCACCTTCGAGCTCACCGGCATCGCGCCGGCGCCCCGCGGGATCCCGCAGGTCGAGGTCACCTTCGACATCGACGCCAACGGCATCGTGCACGTGTCCGCCAAGGACAAGGGCACCGGCAAGGAGCAGTCGATGACCATCACGGGCGGATCCTCGCTCGCGAAGGAGGACATCGAGCGCATGGTGCGCGAGGCCGAGGAGCACGCGGCCGAGGACAAGACGCGCCGCGAGCAGGCCGAGGTCCGCAACAACGCGGAGCAGCTCGCCTACTCGATCGACAAGCTCATCAAGGAGAACGACGACAAGCTGCCCGAGGACGTCAAGTCCGAGGTCCAGGGCGACGTCGACGGCCTGAAGAGCGCCCTCGCCGGCGACGACGAGACGGCCGTGAAGACCGCCTTCGACAAGCTGTCCGCGAGCCAGACCAAGCTCGGCGAGGCCATCTACGCGCAGGGCCAGCAGGAGCAGGCCGCGGGTGAGGCCCCCGAGGGCGCGTCCGAGGCGAAGAAGGACGACGAGGACATCGTCGACGCCGAGGTCGTGGACGAGGACGACGAGGACAAGAAGACCGACCGATGACCGAGGACACCGCGAACGGCGAGGGCACCACACCCGAGGACGAGGGAGCCGAGCAGTCGGCTCCCGCGTCCCCGGCCGGGCCTGACGCCACGGCGGACCAGGCGGCCGATGAGGCCTCCGTCCCGGGAGCCGACGGCGCGTTCGTCGAGGCCGAGGGCCCCGACGTCGAGACGACCGACCCCATGGACGAGGAGCTGCAGGACCTCATCGAGCAGACGCGCGCCGAGCCCGCCGAGGGCGACAGCGAGCACCTCGCGGACTTGAAGCGCGTCACCGCCGAGTACGCCAACTACCGCAAGCGCACCGAGGCCAACCGCGAGATCGAGCGCCAGCGCGCGGTCGGCGACGTGGTCAAGGGCATCCTCCCGGTGCTCGACGACCTCGACCGGGCCGAGAAGCACGGCGACCTCGCGGAGGGCGGACCGCTCACCGCGATCGTCGCCAAGCTGCGGACGAACGTGGAGCGCATCGGGCTGGTCAAGGTCGGCGCCGTCGGCGACGCCTTCGACCCGCAGGTGCACGAGGCGATCTTCCAGAAGCCGAACCCCGAGGTCCAGGTGGACACCGTCGCGGACGTCGTCGAGAGTGGCTACTACATCGGCGAGACGCTGCTGCGGGCCGCGAAGGTCGTCGTCGACAAGCCGGAGTAGCGCCATCAACCGCAGCGAAGATCCGGCTGCACCCACCCCGGTCCGGGCGTCCGCACGCGCGGGCGCCCGGACCGGGTCGTGCGGCCCCCACCACGAGACGAAGAAGAAGGGAGGCGTCTGATGGCCAGCCAGGACTGGTTCGACAAGGACTTCTACAAGGTCCTCGGAGTGTCCAAGGACGTCTCGGAGGCCGACCTCAAGAAGGCCTACCGCAAGCTCGCGCGGCAGTACCACCCGGACAGCAACCCGGATCCGTCGGCGGAGGCGCGCTTCAAGGAGATCAGCGAGGCGCACGCCGTGCTCGCCGACAAGGAGCAGCGCAAGGAGTACGACCAGATCCGCGCGATGGGATCCGGCGCCCGATTCAGCGCGCCGGGTGCCGGCGCGCCGGGCGGTGGCTTCGAGGACGTGTTCGGCGGCATGTTCGGCCAGCAGTCCGGCGGCCGCGGGCGGCGTACGGCCGGGTTCGGATCCGGCCAGCCGCAGTACAGCCAGGGCGGGTTCGAGGACATCCTCGGCGGTATGTTCGGCAACGGCGGCTTCGGCCAGTCGACCGGCGGCTACCGGGGCTACGGCGCTCCCACCAAGGGGCGCGACGTCACGGCGTCCACCACGGTCGACTTCCTCACCGCGGTGCAGGGCGACGTCGTGCGCCTGCAGGACTCCGACGGCCGCCCCCTCACGGTGCGCGTGCCGGCCGGGGTCTCCGACGGGCAGAAGATCCGCCTCGCCGGCAAGGGCGAGCCGTCGGGCGACGGGGGCGCCTCGGGCGACATCATCCTCACGGTGCACGTGCGACCGCACCCCGTGTTCGAGCGCGACGGGCTGAACCTCCGGGTCAACGTGCCCGTGACGTTCCCCGAGGCCACGCTCGGCGCGACCATCGAGGTGCCCACGCTCGGCGGCGACCCGGTGCGGCTGAAGGTCGCGCCCGGCACGTCGAGCGGCAAGGTGCTGCGCGTCAAGGGCCGCGGCGTCACGACCCCGAAGGGCACGGGCGACCTGCTCGCGCGCATCGAGGTCGCGGTGCCGTCGCGCCTCACCGACGCCCAGCGCGTCGCGCTCGACGCGTTCGCCAGCTCGGGACCCGCCGAGGACCCGCGCCGGGAGCTCATCGAGCGGGCCAGGAGCTGAGATGGATCCCCGCGACACGATGGACGAGGACGCCCCCGTCTTCGTGATCTCCGTGGCGGCCGAGCTGTCGGGCATGCACCCGCAGACGCTCCGGCAGTACGACCGCCTCGGGCTCGTGTCGCCCACCCGGACCGCCGGGCGCTCCCGCCGCTACTCGATGCGCGACATCGTGCAGCTGCGGGAGGTCGCCCGGCTCGGCGCGGAGGGCGTGAGCCTGGAGGGCATCGCGCGGATCCTCGAGCTCGAGAACCAGGTGTCCGAGCTCCGCGGACGCGTGCGCCAGCTGGAGTCCGCGCTAGCCGACGAGCTGCTGTCGCGGCCCGGTCGGCGCGTGTTCGCGGCCCGCGGCGACGGCGACGTGGTGTCGCTGCGCGCGGGCGTGCGTCCCTCGCAGCCCACCGAGGTGGTGCTGTACCGTGCGGCGCTCGCCATGCCGGACGACGACCGTTCCGAGCGCGACGCGCGGTGAGCGACGCTCCCGCCGCCGCTCCCGACGCCGCCGCTCCCGACGCCGCACGCGTATCCGCCGCCGACGACCTGCTCGACCTGGGCGCACTGCGACGCCGGCCTGACGTCGAGGCCGAGAACCTCTTCGCGGTGGACGCGGCCGACCGCCTGCTCCTCGACGAGCTGGTCGCGCTGCTCGCCGCCGCGTCCGCCGACGGCCGCCCCCTGCGGCCCGAGGACGTCGTCGTGATCGGCGACCACTACGGCGCCCTCGCCCTCGGCGCCGCGGCAGCGCTGCGTCGGGCCGGGGCGGCGGATCCCGTGCGCATCCGCGTGCACCAGGACGCCCTCGCCTCCGAGACCGCGCTCCGCCTCAACGCGGAGCTGATCGGCGAGACCGCCGAGATCGCCCACCACGGGCTCGACGCCGCGCTCGCCGCGCACGCCCGCGTCGTGATCGCGCGCCTGCCCTGCAGCCTCGACGCGCTCGACGAGTGGGCCGGGGTGGTCGCGGGCGCCGCCGCCGACGACGTGACCGTGCTCGCCGGCGGGCGCGTGAAGCACATGACGCCCGCGATGACGGACGTGCTGCGCCGCCGCTTCGGCGACGTGCACGCGACCCTCGCCCGGCAGAAGTCGCGGATCCTCGTGGCGCGCGAACCCGTGCGCCCCGCCGCCGCCGCCGACGCCGACGCCGCCTACCCCCGCAGCGAGTCGCACCCCGACCTCGGCCTCGAGGTGCGCGCGCACGGCGCCGCGTTCGCCGGCGCCCGCATCGACATCGGCACGCGCTTCCTCCTCTCCTTCCTGCCCGACCTGCCCGAGGACGCCCGCGTCGCCGTCGACCTCGGCTGCGGCACGGGCGTCATCGCGTCGGCCGTCGCGCTCGCCCGGCCGGGCATCCGCGTGATCGCGACCGACCAGTCGTGGGCCGCCGTCGACTCCGCGCGCGCGACCGTCGCCGCGAACGGGGTCGCCGAGTGGGTGACCGTGGTGCGCGACGACGCCGGTTCCACCGTGCCCGACGGATCCGCCGACCTCGTGCTCCTGAACCCGCCGTTCCACACGGGCGCGACCGTGCACGCGGGCCTCGCGCCGCGCCTGTTCGCCGCCGCCGCGCGCATGCTCCGCCCGGGCGGCCAGCTCTGGACCGTCTACAACAGCCCGCTCGGGTACCGACCGCAGCTGACGCGCATCGTCGGGCCCACGCGCGAGGCGGGTCGGAACGCGAAGTTCACGGTCGCCGTCTCGACGAAGCCGGATCACCGGGCCTAGATGTACTCGGCCATGACGTTGGTGACACTTCGGGGCGTGTGAAGAGGCCTCCTGGCTTGATGGAGCTGTTCAGTTCAACCATCGCCAGGAGGCCTCGATGTCCCACGGTAATGCTCGTCTGACGGTTCACGGGAGGGTTCTCCTCGTGCGGCGGGTGGTGGAGGATCGTCGGCCGGTCGCGCACGTCGCGCGGGAGCTGGGGGTGTCGCGGCAGTGCGCGCATCGATGGGTGAACCGGTTCCGTGCCGAGGGGCTGCGAGGGCTGACGGATCGGTCATCGCGGCCCCGGTCAGTACCGAGGCGAACGAGCCCGGAGCGGGAACGGGCCGTGCTGGAAGCGCGGGCCCAGTTGCGGGCGGGTCCTGCGCGGCTGGCGCCGGTGACAGGTGTTCCATCCCGTACGATCTCCCGCATCCTGCGCCGGCACGGGGCGCCGCCGTTGGCATGGTTGGACCCCGTCACCGGGGCCGTGATCCGGGCATCCCGGTCAACGGCGCACCGGTATGAGCACGAGCATCCGGGTGATCTGATCCACGTGGACGTGAAGAAGCTCGGGAGGATCCCGGACGGAGGCGGCTGGCGGGTCCACGGGCGCAGCGAGCAGGTCCGCGGCCGCGGGATCGGGTTCGATTACGTCCATGCCGCGGTCGATGACCACACCCGTCTCGCCTACGCGGAGATCCATCCCGATGAGAAAGGCGCGACCGCGGCCGGGTTCCTGACCCGCGCAGCGGCGTACTTCGCCGGGCGCGGGATCACCCGGATCGAGCGGGTCATCACGGACAACGCGTTCGCCTACCGGCACTCGACCGCGTTCAAGAACGCCGTCCAGGACCTGGGCGCGCGGCAGAAGTTCATCCGCCCGCACTGCCCCTGGCAGAACGGCAAGGTCGAGCGCTTCAACCGGACCCTCGCGACCGAGTGGGCCTACCGGCAACCCTTCACCAGCAACCAACACCGCGCCGACGCGCTTGACCCCTTCATCGAGCACTACAACACTGAACGAATCCACTCAAGCCACGGGCTCACGCCCGCGGCCCGAGTGTCACCAACGTCATGACCCAGTACAGCTAGGCGCGCGCATCGCCGACGACGTCGACCTGCACACGCTGCCGCCCGTCACGGGCATGCTGCGCATCGGCCGGGGCGCATCGGTCGAGCCGGAGGTCGACCTCTCCGGCTACTGGATCGACGGCGACACCGTGCGCGTCGGCGCCGTCCGCATCGGCGCGGGATCCACCGTCGGCACGCGCTCGACGCTGCTGCCGGGCACGCGCATCGGCAAGGGCGCGGAGATCGCGCCCGGCTCCGCCGTCTTCGGCCGCGTGCCGGCGGGCCAGCGCTGGGCCGGGTCCCCCGCCGCGCGCGAGGGCAAGGCGCGCGTCTGGTGGCCCGACCACCGGCCGCCGCGCAACACGCGCTGGGTCACCGCGTACGGAGCAGCGTCCGTCGCGACCGCGCTCGTCCCGGTGCTCGGCTTCGTCGCGGGCGGCGCGATCCTCGCGGCCGCCATCCGCGGATCCGCCGACCTCGGCGACGTCTGGTGGCGCGGCCTCGGCGCGCTCGTGCCCGCCGTACTCGTGACCGGGCTCGTGCTCGCGCTGCTCGTCGTCGGATCCGTGCGCCTGCTCGGCCTCGGCGTGACGGAGGGCATCCACGCGGTGCGCAGCCGCGTCGGCTGGCAGCTCTGGACCACCGAGCGCCTCCTCGACATGGCCCGCACCGTGCTCTTCCCGCTCTACGCCGGCCTCTTCACGCCCGTGTGGCTCCGGCTCCTCGGCGCGCGCGTGGGCAAGGACGTCGAGGCGTCGACCGTGCTGCTCATCCCGGCGATGACCACCATCCGCGACGGCGCCTTCCTCGCCGACGACACGCTCGTCGCCGGCTACGAGCTCGGCGGCGGCTGGATGCGCGTCGCCCGCGCCGAGATCGGCCAGCGCGCGTTCCTCGGCAACTCCGGCATGGCGGGGCCCGGCCACAAGGTGCCGAAGGACGGCCTCGTCGCCGTGCTCTCGGCGGCGCCCACGAAGTCGAAGGCCGGATCCTCGTGGCTCGGCTCCCCGCCCGTCCGGCTCCGGCGCACGGTCGCCGCGGCGGACGACTCCCGCACGTTCGCCCCGCCGATGCGGCTGCGCGTCGCCCGCATCCTCTGGGAGCTGCTGCGCGTCGTGCCCGTGTTCGTCACCTGCGCAATCGGCCTGGCCGTGCTCGTGACCCTCGCCGCGCTCACCGAGGCGTGGGGCCCGTTCGTCGCGTTCCTGCTCGGCGGGGTCGTGCTGCTGGTCGCCGGCGCGGTGGCGGCGGGCGTCTCGACGGCGGCCAAGTGGATCCTCATCGGCCGCATCCGCGCGGAGGAGCACCCGCTGTGGTCGTCGTTCGTGTGGCGCAGCGAGGTGTCGGACGTCTTCACCGAGATGGTCGCCGCGCCCTGGTTCGCGTCGTCGGCCGCGGGCACGCCCGCGCTCGTGTGGTGGCTGCGGAGCCTCGGCGCGCGCATCGGATCCGGCGTCTGGTGCGACTCGCACTGGCTGCCCGAGGCCGACCTCGTGACGCTGGGGGACGCTTCCACGATCAATCGCGGGTGCGTCGTGCAGACGCATCTGTTCCATGATCGGATCATGAGCATGGACACCGTCACCCTCGACGCCGGTGCGACCCTCGGGCCGCACAGCGTCATCCTCCCCGCGGCGCGCATCGGCCCGCAGGCCACCGTGGGCCCCGCGAGCCTCGTGATGCGCGGGGAGCTCGTGCCGGAGGCGAGCCGCTGGAGCGGCAACCCGATCGGCCCGTGGCGCGAGGTGACGCTCGGCCGCTACCTGCCCGCGAGCGCCGCCGCGGCGTCCGCGGGCGCCGCCGCGACCGCTCCGACCGACGCCACCGCGCGCGCGACCGCCGGTCACCGGTGAGGGCCGCGGCAGGTCCGTCGTCCGGCGACGCGTACACCCCCGAGGTCGGATCCACCGCCTACGCGGTCGGGCGCTACGACCTCGACCTCGACTACCGCGTGGCCCGCAACCGACTGAAGGCGCGCGCCGTCATCACGGCCGTCGCGCGCGAGCCGCTCCCCCGCCTCGAGCTCGACCTCACGGGCCTCCGCGCGGGCGACGTGCGCGTCGACGGCCGCCGCGAGACCCGGCACGTGCAGCGCGGCGGGCGGCTCGTCGTCACGCCCGCGGCTCCCATCCCCGCGGGCGCGACGTTCACGGTCGACGTCGCCTACTCCGGCGAGCCGGGTCCGCGTCGCACGGTCTGGGGCGACCTCGGCTGGGAGGAGCTCGGCGACGGCGTGCTCGTCGCGTCGCAGCCGAGCGGCGCGTCCACCTGGTTCCCCTGCAACGACCGGCCGGACGACCGGGCCGCCTTCCGGATCCGCATCGCGTGCGAGGTCGACTACTCCGTGATCGCGAGCGGCCGGCTCGTCTCCCGCCTCGAGCGCTCGGGCCGCGCGACCTGGACGTACGAGCAGGACGCGCCCACCGCGCCGTACCTCGCGACCGTGCAGATCGGCCGCTACTCGGAGCGGCGCGTGCCCGCCGGATCCACGCAGGCGGTCTTCGCGTACCCGAAGCCGCGCGAGGCCCGCGTGCTGCAGGACCTCGCGCTCGTGCCCCGCATGATGGCCTTCTTCGAGACCCTGTTCGGGCCGTACCCGTTCGACGAGTACCGCGTCGTCGTCACGGACGACGAGCTGGAGATCCCGCTCGAGGCGCAGGCGATGGCCGTGCTCGGGTCGAACCACGCGGACGGGACGGGCGGATCCGAGCGGCTCGTCGCCCACGAGCTCGCGCACCAGTGGTTCGGCAACGCGGTGGGCCTCGCGTCGTGGCAGCACATCTGGCTCAACGAGGGCTTCGCCTGCTACGCCGAGTGGCTGTGGTCGGAGGAGGCAGGCGGCGCGACCGCCGACCAGCTCGCGCGCCAGCACCACACTCGTCTCGACCGCTACGGCACGCAGCTCGGCATCGGCGATCCCGGACCGGAGTCGATGTTCGACGACGTCGTCTACAAGCGCGGCGCCCTCGCGGTGCACGCGCTGCGGCTGACGCTCGGCGACGCGGCGTGGCGGCAGCTGCTGCTCAAGTGGACGGATCCGGCGTGGACGGCGCCGCGCACGACCGCGGACCTCGTCGGCGCGGCCGGCGACGCGGGCGCGCTGCTCCGCGCATGGCTCGCGGACGGGCCGCTGCCGGCGCTGCCGCGGGTGCGGCGGCGCTGAGGAGGCGGATCGCGACACCTCTGACTGCGCGCCATCGTTGTTATACTTCGGGTCGATGTATAACGACGATGGGCGCCACCCCAGTGAGTCGCTGAGTCCCTACACGCCGGGATCCGTGCCGACGAGCCTGCCCGGGCGGGCGGACAAGCTGCAGCAGTTCCGCGAGGCCGCCCAGCGCATGGCGTCCGATGGGCTGTTCATCCCCCGCGTGCACGTCGACCACGGTCCCCGCGGGATCGGCAAGACGTCGCTGCTCCGGGAGGCGCAGCGCATCTTCGGCGGGTACGGCGTCCGGACCGTGCTGATCACGGCGGATCCCGACGAGGATCTGGTCCGATCCCTGCTCGGCGAGCTCCGGCAGGTCGTCGGAACCGGCACGCGTCTGCGGAAGGCCGCCCTCGAGGCGATCGACTCGGCCACGGTCACGCTGGGGGCTCCCGGCATCGTGCAGGTCGGCGTCTCGATGACCCCGGAGAAGAGACGGACGGCCGCATCCGCGAAGCAAGTCCAGCAGGCGATCCGCGCCGCGATCGACGCCGTGATCCATGACGGGGACGCGGGGGTCGCGATCCTCATCGACGAGATCCAGGAGGCGGACCCCGAGAGCCTGCGCACCCTCGCCTACGCGTGGCAGGAGATGGCCCCGCTCCGCGCCTTCGAACCCGGGCAGCCGCGGACCGCGCTCTTCGCCGTCGGGCTGCCGGGTGCCCCGACGAAGATCAACAAGGCCGTGACGTTCAGCGAGCGGTTCAGCTTCCAGCCGATGCACGGCCTGTCCGACGCTGGCGCGCGCGAGGCGCTCGAAGGCACGGCCACGACCGTCGCCGTGAACTGGGACGTGGCTGCCCTCGATCGGGCTGTGGCGGAGTCGAGCGGCTATCCCTACAAGGTCCAGCTGATCGGCGACGCGTCGTGGCGTGCAGCTGCCGGGCGCCTCGCCCGTGACGGCTTGCGACCAGATGACACCATCGCGCTCGAGGACGTCCTGGCCGCGCTGCCGTCCGTCGGTGCGGAGATGGATACGCTCTTCACCGCGCGCTGGAGGTCCGCCAGTCCGCGACAGCAGGACATGCTCGTGGCGGTAGCGCGGCTGGGTGGAGTGGACGTGAAGCGCGCCGATCTCGCCGAGGCTCTGTCGACGACCACTCGAGCGATCTCCGTCGCTCGCCAGAAGCTGCTGGACAAGGGCCTCCTCGACGCGAACAAGCACGGGCACCTGTCGTTCACCGTGCCGGGGTTCACGGAGTTCGTGCTCGACCAGGCGGAGAACGAGTGAATCGCCTTCGCTGATGCCGCGTCCCGTTCAGAGGGCGAGCGAGCGGATCTCCGCCGTGAGCGGCTGCGCACCGGCGGGCCCAGCAAAGCGCGCGACAGCAGCCACGAGGTCGGACGCGAGCGCGACCTCGACGACCCGGTAGCGCGCTTCCTCGCCGTCGATCCACGCGACGGTCCCGTCCGCGTCCCCGGCGAAACGCACGCGCCCCGGATCCACGAGGAGCCCGCGCCCGTCGGCCTTCAGCACCGCCTCGATCCGCACCCACCCCGCGAGGGCCATCCCGGGGGGCGCCTCACGGTCGCGCGGCTCGGCGTCGATCCCGACCGGCCCGTCAGCGCTGACGGCGACCACCACCGCGTCGCCCGCGTGCGCCACGCTCGCGTGCAGGCCGTCGAGCGCGCGGGATCCGCCGAGCACCGGCCGGCCGTGCTCGCCGCCGCACGTGGCGCAGCGGGCGCGGACGGTGACGGCCGCGGGATCCGCACCCACGAGCCCCGCGGCGAGCGCCCGGAGAGCGTCACGACCGGCCGCGGTGCGCGCGGAGCGGTCGGCCGACGCGGCCACCCGCGCCACCGACACGTGCACGACGGCGGGAGCGGGGATCACGTGTCGACCCTAGGCGGCCGTCACGCGGCCATCCGCGCGAGCACGACCGCGCCGGCCACGAGCGCCCCGGCGAGCAGCACGGTCGACGGGCCGACCCACCACCAGCCCCGACGCGCACGTGTCCCCTCCACGACCGCGGCGACGGCGAGCAGCAGGAGCGCCAGGGCGGCACCGCCGCGCGCGAGCGGCGTCGCGTCGTCGCCGGTCATCGCCACGCAGCCCGACACCAGCAGGGAGCCCCCGAGCATCAGCCAGCCGAGCACGGCCAGGGTGCGCACGACCTGGCTCCGCCGGTCGGAGCGCCGCAGCGGCTTGGCGCCGCGCCACCCGTCGGGCGCGCGCAGACCGCCCACGACGACCATGACCTCGTCGAGCTCCGCCGGCCGCTCGCCCGCCGGCAGCGCGAGGAAGCGGCCGAGGTGCTCGTCCCGGACACCGGACGAGGCGATCAGGCGGGCCAGCAGCTCTCGCTCGCGCGGTGTGGTCCAGCCGTGCAGGGCGATGCCCCACCGAGCAGCCTGGTCGGGCGCGCGCACCTCGCGGTACCAGGACGCGAGGAGCAGCCGCGCCACCGCGTCGCCCGGCTCCTTGCGCACCCGCGTCCGCAGCTCGACGATCGCGTCGCGTCGGCGGCCATCGGCCCACAGCGTCCGGGCGCGGTCGACGGCCTCGGATGTCTGCATGCGCCCAGGCTCGCGGATCCCGTCGGGCCGCGTGCGGTTCATCCCCGGGCGCGCACCAGCATCTCGTCGGTCTCCGTCGCCCGCCGCGTGACGCCCGCGTCGTCCACGTAGGCGTACGTGGTCGTCGTGTTCTCCCCCGTGCCGCGGTAGCCGAGCCGCTCGTACAGCGCGCGGGCCCGCGGGTTGTCGAGGCCGACGCCCACCGCGAGGGGCCCGGATCCGACGCGCTCCTCGGCCGCGCGCATGATCGCCGTGCCGATGCCGCGTCCGCGCTCGGCCTCGTCCACCCGCAGGTTCCGCAGCTCGGGCACGTCGCCGCGCAGGTCGAGCTGGCCGGCGCCCACGGGACGGTCGCCGTCCCACGCGACCAGCAGCGTGGATCCGCCCGCCTCCTGCAGCGCCCACATGGCGCGCGCGAACCCGCGGCCGGGCGGCTCCTCCTGCTCGAGCCGCCCGACCTCCGAGGCCGCCAGCGCGCGGACCTCGATCCCGGTCACCTAGATGACCGCCTCGCTCCAGTCGTCCGGGTTGCCGAAGCGGTGGGCCGTGATGCTGATCGCCTGCTCGCGCAGGAACGTGAGCATCTCGACGCGGCCGGCCGCGGTGACCTCGTCGGCGAAGACCGCGACGTCGGGGGTGCCGCGAAGCGCATCGGACAGGGCGCGCGCCTCCACCAGCCGCGACGAGCGCGCGGCGACGAGCCTCACGCGCTCCGTCGCGATCCCGGACGCCGCGACCCGGGCGAGCCACGCGTCGTCCGTCTCGATGGTCACGTGCACGGTGGGCAGGTCGTCGAGCACCTGGCCGAGGCCGGCGGGCAGGATCCCCGGCACCGACACGTGCATCTCCGCGCGCGCGAGGCGCCCGGCCGCGAGCACCCGGAGCAGGTCGGCGAGCGCACCCGACTCGGTGAGCCGCACCGTGACGGGCAGCGGCCGGTAGCGGAACAGGTTCCGCTCGACGCCGAGGCCGCTCGGGTCCTTCACCTGGCCGAACTCGTCGTGCCAGGCGACCGCGTCGCTGAGCGCCGAGCGGCGGACCAGGTCGAAGTCCTCGTAGCGGATGGCGGGCTGCGCCGACTCGATGAGCTCCGTGACCCGCGGCGACAGCCCGCGCAGGTGCAGCGAGCTGGAGTGCCGACCGGCGTCCGCGACCCAGGTGCCCAAGCCCATGAGGTAGTTCGGGCCGCCGGCCTTGGTGCCGGATCCGACCGAGGAGCGCTTCCAGCCGCCGAACGGCTGGCGCTGCACGATCGCGCCCGTGATCCCGCGGTTCACGTAGAGGTTGCCGGCCTCCACGGTCTCGAGCCACTGCTCGAGCTCGCGCGCGTCGAGGCTGTGCAGGCCCGCGGTGAGGCCGTAGGGGATGGCGTTCTGGAAGCGGATCGCCTCCTCGAGCGTCCGCGCGCGCATCACGCCGAGCACGGGTCCAAAGAACTCGGTGAGGTGGAAGTACGACCCGGGCTTCACGCCGTCGCGGACGCCGGGCGACCAGAGGCGGCCGGTCTCGTCCATCTGCGACGGCTCGACGAGCCACTTCTCGCCGACGCCGAGCTGCGTGAGCGCGTGCTTGAGCTTGCCCGCGGCCGGCTCGATGATCGGGCCCATCTGCGTCGTCGGGTCCGACGGGTAGCCCACGCGCAGCGACGACACCGCGTCGGTGAGCTGCGTGAGGAAGCGGCGGGACTTCCCGACCGAGCCCACGAGGATCACGAGGCTCGCCGCCGAGCACTTCTGGCCCGCGTGGCCGAACGCGCTCTTCACGACGTCGGCCGCGGCCAGGTCGAGGTCGGCGCTGGGGGTCACGATGATGGCGTTCTTGCCGCTGGTCTCCGCGAGGAGCGGCAGATCCGAGCGCCAGGAACGGAAGACCTCGGCGGTCTCGTAGCCGCCCGTGAGGATCACGCGGTCGACCGCCGGGTGCGAGATGAGGTGCTCGCCGAACTCGGCCTCGCCCGCGTCGACGAGCGCCAGGAGCTCCCGCGGCACGCCGGCCTCGCGGAGCGCCTCGACCAGCACGGCGCCGGAGCGGCGGGCCTGGCCGGCGGGCTTGACGACCACGCCGCTGCCGGACGCGAGGGCCGCGAGCATGCTGCCCGCGGGGATCGCGACGGGGAAGTTCCACGGCGGCGCCACGACGGTGACGCGCGACGGCACGAACCGGGCGCCCTGCACGCGGTCGAGCTCGCGGGCGCGCTCAGCGTAGTAGTGCGCGAAGTCCACGGCCTCGCTGACCTCGGGGTCGGCCTCGGCGATGGTCTTGCCGGTCTCGGACGTCATCACCTCGATGAGGCGCGCGCGGTTGCGCTCGATCGCGACGCCCACGCGGTGCAGGAGCGCGGCACGCTGGTCGCCGGGGCGGGCACCCCAGCGGGCTGCCGCGGTGCGGACGCCGTCGATGATGTCGTCCAGCTGCTCCGTGGAGTCGATGCGCGCGGCCTCGATGGTCGCGACGCCCAGCTGCGAGGCCTCCACGCGCGACAGGATCTCGCGGCCCCAGGCGCGGTTCGTCGGCAGCGCCGGATCCGTGTCGGCCGCGTTGTGGAACGGCGTCGCGGAGGCGTCGGGGTCCACGAGCGCGTCGGGCGTCAGCAGCGAGCCGCGCGTGAAGCCCTGGACCACGCTCGTGAGCTGCGGGTCGACCTCCTCCTCGGGCTCGGCGGGCGTCTCCGGCTCGGCGAGCGGATCCACGTCGTCGAGCTCCGGCGGGAAGCGGCGGTCCTGCGTGCGGTTCGGCGCGGGGACGGTGTCGTCGACGCCGGCGAGCGACGCGCGGAACCGCGACTCCTCGCGCGCGAACAGCTCAGCCGACGTGCTCAGCTCGAACACCGCCGACATGAAGTTCTCCTGGCTCGCGTTCTCCTCCAGGCGGCGGATGAGGTACGAGATGGCCACGTCGAACTCGGTCGGGTGCACGACGGGCGTGTAGAGCAGCAGCCCGCCGACCGTGCGCTTCACGGCCTCGGCCTGGCCGGTCGCCATGCCGAGGAGCATCTCGAACTCGATCCGGTCGGTCACGCCGCGCTCCTCGGCGAGCAGCCACGCGTAGGCGACGTCGAAGAGGTTGTGGCCGGCGACCCCGACCTTCACGGCGTCGGCCGCGGCGGGCTGGAGCGCGTGCTCGAGCATGCGCTTGTAGTGCGTGTCGGTCTGCTCCTTCGTGGACCAGGTGGCGACGGGCCAGTCGTGCATCCGGCCGTCGACCTGCTCCATCGCGAGGTTCGCGCCCTTGACGATACGCACCTTGATGGGCGCGCCGCCCGCCGCGCGACGCTCCTGCGCCCAGGCGGTGAGTCGCTGCAGGCCGGCGAGCGCGTCGGGCAGGTACGCCTGCAGCACGATCCCGGCCTCGAGGTCCTTCACCTGCGGCTGGTCGAGCACGCGCGTGAACACCTCGATGGTGAGGTCGAGGTCCTTGTACTCCTCCATGTCGAGGTTGATGAACTTCGGGGTCGCGGCCTCCGACGCCAGCTCGTACAGCGGGGTGAGCCGCTCGACGACCTTGTCAACGGCCTCGTCGAACGCCCACATCGACAGCTGCGACACGACGCTCGACACCTTGATGGAGACGTAGTCGACGTCGTCGCGGGCGAGCAGCTCGCGCGTGCCCGCCAGGCGGCGCGCGGCCTCCTTCTCGCCGAGCACGGCCTCGCCGAGCAGGTTGAGGTTGAGGCGGGATCCGCCCTCGCGCAGCTTCTGGATGGCCGGCCCGAGCTTCTCGCTCGTCGCGTCGACGATGAGGTGCCCGACCATCTCGCGCAGCACGCGGCGCGCGACCGGGACGACGATCTGCGGGAGGACCAGGCCGAGGATGCCGCCCGCGCGGATCGCGCCCTGCATGTACCAGGGCAGGAACCCGGGGGTCTTGGCGGTGAGCGCGGCGAGGCTGTTGCCGGCGACCGGGAGGTCCTCGGGGCGCACGACCCGGTCGACGAAGCCGATGGTGAAGTCGAGGCCGTTCTCGTCCTTGAGGACGCCCGCGAGGCGCTCGGCCGAGGGATCCGCGGGGTGCTGGGCCGCCTCGGCGAGCCACGTGCGCACGAGGGCGACGGACCGGTCGGCGAGCGCCTCGCGATCCGGAGCGGCGGATGCGCCGTCGATCGTCGGGGACTGCGCCGTCGTGGAGGCGGATGCGGTCTCGGGGCCGGATGCGGTCATGCGGGAACCTCTTCGTCTCAGGTGGGCCGGAGCCCCGGCGTCGGCCGCGCTGCGGGCGCGTCCTCCCAGTGTGGGACCACACTCTCATCGGATGCGCTGAACGTTTCCGATGATCATCGTGCGGCCCTGCCGATGATTCCACGCTCGCCTGACATCCCCGGGAGGCGCACGTGCTCGAGATGCGACGACTGCGGCTCCTGCGCGAGCTCAAGCTCCGCGGCACGATCGGCGCGGTCGCCGACGCGCTCTCGTTCAGCCCGTCGTCGGTGTCGCAGCAGCTCGCGCAGCTCGAGCGCGAGGCGGGCGTCCCGCTGCTGCGCCGGGTCGGCCGGCGGGTCGTGCTCACGCCGCAGGCTGAGATCCTCGTCGAGCACACGACGGCGCTGCTCGAGCGGCTGGAGCGGGCGGAGACCGAGGTGAACGCGTCGCTCGCGAACGTGTCCGGCACGATCCGCGTGGCCGCGTTCCAGTCGGCGCTGCTCGCGCTCGTGCCGCCCGCGCTCACGATCCTCCGCGACGACTACCCCGACCTGCGGGTCGAGATCACGATGCGCGAGCCGGAGTCGGGCCTGCACGACGTGTGGGCGCGCGACCACGACCTCGTCATCGCCGAGCAGTACCCGGCGCACGCGGCACCCCGGCCGGCCGACCTCGACCGCGAGGAGCTGTGCGTGGATCCGCTCCGCCTCGGCCTCCCGCCCGGCCGCGACGACGTCCGGTCCATCTCCGACGCGCGCCGCCTGCCCTGGGTGATGGAGCCCGCGGGCACGGCGTCGCGCCACTTCGCCGAGCAGGTGTGCCGGGTCGCGGGCTTCGAGCCGGACGTGCGGTACGTGACGGCCGACCTGCAGGCGCACATCGACCTGGTGCGCGGCGGGCACGCGGCGTCCGTGCTGCCGGATCTGGTGTGGGCCGGACGCGAGCCCGACGTGCGGCTGATCGGCCTGCCCGGCTCGCCGCGGCGCACGGTCTTCACGTCGTCGCGCGTGGGCAGCCTCGACCGGCCGGGGATCCGCGCCTGCCGCGACGCCCTCGCGCGCGCGGTCGAGGACATGGGGCCGGTCGCAGGCTGAGCCGTCGGCGCACCGACGACGACGGGCCCGGATCCGCGGGGGATCCGGGCCCGTCGTCGCGGGTGGCGTGCGGTCAGGCGCCGGGCGGTCCGCCGTCACGCGGGGTGTCGCCGTCGGCGTCGTCCGTCGCGGCCGCCGCGGCGGGCTTCCGCCGACCGGTCACCACGATGAGCACGACCGCGGCCGCCGCGAGCACGACGATGCCGATGCCCACGCCGACGATGACGCCGAGGTAGGGCGCGACGCCCTGCTCCTGCCCGGCCGCGGTGCCCGGGTCCGCGGCGGACGTGTCCGCGCCGCCGGTGCCGCCGGACGCGGTGCCGCCCGACGAGGCCGCGCCGGATCCGGCCGCCCCCTCCTGCGCCGCGGCGCAGCCCGGGCCGTCGGCCGTGCCCGCCGACGCCGTCGCGCCCGCGGGCGCCTGGTACGTGAACGCGATCGAGTCGGAGACCGGATGCCCGTCCGCCGAGACCACGCGCCACGTGACCGTGTACTGGCCGGATCCGCCGAGCGCGACCGGCACGGTGACCGAGCGTCCGGAGTCCGTCGCGCAGCCGGTCTCGAAGTGCCTGCCCTGGCCGTCCGGTCCCGTCACCTGCACGACGGACGAGCCGCCCGCGGGCGCGGAGCCGGTCGACGCGTCGCCGCCGGCACCGCCCGCCGCGGCGAGGTCGAGGATCACGTCGTTGAAGGTCAGCGTGACCTCCGACGGCGGCGCGTCGATCGTGGATCCGGCCGCGGGCGAGCTCGACACGAGGTAGTTGTGCGCGGACGCCGACAGCGCGCCATCGGGCCCGCTCCCCTGCGCGAGACCCGCGAGCGCGAGCGCCCCGGTCGCGAGCGCGGCACCGGCGACCGCCGCGGCGAGCCGCCGGAGCGGACGCCGACCGGTGCGGGTCGGGATCCGGTCCCCGGGCGTCACGCCTGGCCGCCGCCCTCGCGGCGCGCGCGGGTGAGGGCGAAGACCGCGACCACGAGGGCGACCGCGCCGAGGGCGAGCCCGCCCACGCCGAGGCCGACCGCGACCGCGCTGCTCGTGGCGCTCGTGTCGGACGCCGCCGTCGTGACGGTCGCGTCGGGCGCCGCGGTGGTCGTCACGGCGCTCATGGAGTCGGCGGGCGGGGCGTCGTCCACGTAGAGCGTGGGCGCGGGGTGCTCCGGCTCCTCACCGGAGGCCGGGGTCGTCTGGTCCCAGTCGACGACGGATCCGTCCGAGTAGCCCTGGTGCGCGGGGAGCATGATGCTGCCGGTGTCGGGCACGGGTCCGACGGAGACCGTGAAGCGCTGGAACTCGCCGGCCTTGATGCCCACGCCGTCGTCCGCGGTCCACGTGACCTCGACGGGCGCGTCGGTGATGGTCGCGTCGTCGGTCTTCACCGGGGTGTCGAGCTTCTCGGTCGTGACCTTGGCGGTCCAGCCGGGCACGGGCTCGGTGGAGAGGCTCGAGAACGGGGCGTCCTTCGGCAGGTCGACCGTGACGCTCGTGGTCGTCGCGGTCGCGGACTCGGTGGGGACCTTGAAGGTCAGCGTGCTGTAGCTGCCGGCGGCCGCCTGGTCGGGCGAGACGCGCACGTGCGCGGAGGCTGCGAGCGGCACGGCGACGGCGAGCGCGACGCCGCCGATGAGCGCGGTGGCCGAGCGGAGGATCCGGCGGCGGGGACGGGAGGGGGATGAGGTGGTCATGTGCGGGTGTCCTGTTCCGGGCCGCGCGGAGCGGCCCCGGGAGCGGACGCGGCGGTGCCGGCGTCCGGTGAGGGAAGGTGAGGGGCGGGCGATGCGCGGGGCATCGCGTCCGCGGCGCGAGCGGGCTCGCGTGGTGGGCCGGGATCCGCGGGTCGCGGGATCCGGCCGGCGCGTCAGGCTGCGGCGAGCGCGCGGGCGCGCGGCGGGCCGCGGTGCCGCAGGCGGCCGAGCCGGGCGCAGCGGTCGCGCAGCGCCAGCGGCGCGCGGACAGCCCGGGCGAGCGCGGTGTCGCGCCGCCCCTCGGGCCGGAGGAACGGGATCGCGAGGGCGAGCACGACCCGGAGGCCGGTGGCCTGGACGAGCGCGCGGATGGCCGCCTCGCCGTGCCGCAGCGCGAGCACGGTGACGACGAGGGCGGCGCCGTGCGAGAGGAGCATGCCGGGGGCGATCGCGCCGCCTGCGCCCGAGGGGACGGCGTCGAGGCCCGGGATCGCCAGCGCCGACGCGCCGTGCCCCATGCCCGCGTGCGGATCCGCCGCGACGGACGCCCCGGTCGCGTCGCCCGCCGCCGTGAACAGGCCGTGGAAGAGGAGCTGGCTGACGCCCACCGCGGCGACGAGGCGCCACAGCGCGGTGCGCGTGCCGGCGAGCGCGATGGCCGCGAGCGACGCGAGCGCGAGCCCGAACGCCACGACGCCCCACGCGGGAGCGGCCCCGCCGCCGGCCTCGTGGAAGAGGGCGGCCACGAACGTGGCGGTGGTGGATGCGGCGAGCCCCCGGATCACGCGCTGGACGCGCGGCGGGATCGGGTTCGGGGACGGGGCGGGCATCGACAGCGAGTGTAGAGGAGCGGCCCGGGAGGACGCGGCGACGGCGGAGGGGCCGCCGTCGCCGCGCCTCGCCTACTGCGGCGGGTGCGCCGGGTCGAACGCGCGGGTCGTCGGGATGTCGGCGTACCCGCCGAGCCCTCCCTTGCCGTAGCCCCGGTCGAGCTCGGAGGTGTCGCCGTCGAACTCGAGCCTCACCGTCGGCCCGAGCGTCCCGCCACGGCGGAAGGACTCCTTCGAGCCGACGGCGTCGATGAACGACTCCACCAGCCCGCCCGGGAGGATGTAGCTCGAGTACGCCTGGAACGCGCCCGGCGTCTGGTTGTAGTCGGGCGCGTACGCGGTGCCGCCCGCGTAGTTCAGGTTCGTCGGGTTGCCGAGCACGAGGCCGGATCCGCCGTTCATCGGCTTGTAGTCGCTCCGCAGGCCGTTGCCCACGAAGCCGTACACGCCCTCGGGGCCGTCGATGCCGTTGGCGAACGTGGACCGATGGCTGATCGTGAACAGGTAGTGCTTGCCGTTCTCGATCATCACCTCGGGCCGCTCGGTCTGGTCGGTCACGCACGCCGACTCGAGCAGCGGATCGAGGTAGTGCCACTTCGTGAGGTCCGCGTCGTCCGCGACCGCGAGGCCGATGGACGCCATCTGGTAGTTCGCACCGCTCGCGGTCACCTCCTTCGGGTCCTCCGCCGCGGGGTCGCCCTTCCGGTAGCCGAGGTCGGCCGCATCGCACCGCTGCTCGCCGCGCTTCCCGGCGACGTTGGCCTCGAACACCATGTAGGTCTTGCCCGGGTGGTCCGGATCCGTGAACGTGAACGGGTCGCGGAAGTTGGTGGACCAGTTCTGCTCGTTGGTCTGGTACTTCTGCCCGTCGGGGCGCAGCAGCGGGGTCACCGTCTCGAAGCCCTTCAGCGCGACCGCGCCGTCGACCTTCTCGACGCGCCCCTGGCTGAGCGAGATGACCGGGTCCGCGGGCTTCACGTCCTGGCCCTTCGCGTCGCGGTAGAACGCGACGTCGGTGAAGAACAGCTTGACCGTGCCGTCGGCCATGATCCGCGCGGATCCCGACCACTCGGCCTGCTGCGAGAACGACTGGTCGGGGAAGATCCCGTCCGTCACGCCGTCCTCGAACACGTTCCCCTGGTAGGTCCAGCCGCCGTTCTCCGGGCGCTGCTCCGCCGGGATCCCGGTGGGCCGCGTGAAGTAGCCGATCTTGGCGTACGTGTGCCGGTCGTCGAACGACAGGGTGCGCGGGGCCGTGAGCGCGAAGATCACGTCGTAGCCGTCGACGCTGTAGGTCTGGCCCGACGAGTCCGTCAGGGGCCAGGTGTCCCAGACGTAGGCCTGGTCGGTCATGGACGGGAAGTCCTGCGGCACCTGCGGCATGGTCAGCGCCTCCGGCATGGAGTTCTGCCGGGGCGCCGCGGTCGGATCGGACAGCTTGGCGATCTGCTTGGCGTCCGCGCGGGTCCAGTGGGCCGTGAAGTCGTCCTCCGGCGCGTACGCCTCCTGCGTGTGGACGGTAGGCCGCGGTGGCGTCGTGCCTGCGGCCTGGGCGGATCCGCCGGCGAGCAGCGCGGACGCCACCACCAGGGTCGCCGCGGCGGACGCGGACAGCCCGCGCCTGATTCTCTTGGTCACCTGTTCTCACTCTCGTTCTCGTGTCGATGAGTCCGATCGCGTCGCGCGGTGCACGCTCCCCCGGTCGGGGAGCCTAGGGGGTGGCGGGGGCGTGGCGCGCCCCCGGACGGGGTCGGCGACGAATCCCGGGCGTGTCTCCCGTTCGGGGTGGACACGGCCCCGTCGAGCCGGTACCGTCGCTGATCGGTCGTGCGGCGGTGCATGCTCTCCCGCTCCGCTCCGCCACCCGTCTGCCCCCGATCGCCCACCGCGAGGAGACCGACGACATGACCGCATCCCCGTCGCGCCCGCCCGCCGCCGGGCCGGCGCGACGCGTGCGCGACCGGGTCCGGCTGCTCGCCCGCCGCCACCCCCGCGCCCTCATCGTGATCGTCGCGATCCTCCTGGTCGCCGCCCTCGTCGTCGCCGTGCGCGGCATCACGGGCGCCGACCGCGGGCCCGTGACGCCCCCGCCGCCCGCGCCCCGCGCCGCCGACGGCGGCATCCACATCCGCCCGTCCGGCGAGTTCATGAACGACCCGCAGCGGCCCTTCCTGCTCGACGGCGTCTGGCACGCGTACGCGCTCGTCAACGCCGACCACCCGGGCGGCAACGGATCCTCGTGGCGGCACTACACGTCGGCTGACATGGTCACGTGGCACGACGAGGGCGTCGCGATCGACAAGTACGACACCCCGCTCGGCGACGCCGAGACCGGCAGCGTCGTGGTCGACACCGCGAACACGTCCGGCCTCGGCGCCGGCACGGTGATCGCGATCCTCACGCAGCAGTCCGACGGCGTGCAGCGGCAGTCCCTCTACTACTCCACCGACGGCGGCTACCGCTTCGCGCCCTACGCGCGGAACCCCGTGATGGACAACCCGGGCGGCCCCGACTTCCGCGACCCGAAGGTCGTGTGGGACGGCGCGCACGGGCGTTGGAGCATGGCGCTCGCGGAGGGCCGGCGCATCGGCTTCTACACGTCGCCCGACCTCATCCACTGGACCTACCGCTCCGACTTCGCGCGCGACGACCTCGGCACGATGGAGACCCCGGACGTGTTCCCCATCGCGAGCGCGGACGAGCCCGACCGCGTCCGCTGGGTGCTCGGGGTCGGCGCGAACGGCGCCGCCCAGGGCCGCGGCACGGGCTACGCGTACTGGGTCGGCGACTTCGACGGCGAGCGCTTCACGACCGACGACGACACCCCGCGCTGGCTCGACCAGGGCGCCGACCTCTACGCGGCGGTCACCTGGGCGGATCCGGCCGACGGCACCGCCCCCACCCGCCGCTACGCGATGGGCTGGACGAGCAGCTGGGACTACGCGGACCGGCTGCCGCTCCGGGACGGCGGCGCGGGCGGCGGCCAGTCGCTCGTGCGGGAGCTGCGGCTGGTGCCCGACGGCGACGGCTGGGCCCTCCGCTCGACCCCCCTCGACGCGCTGGCCGGGCGCGAGGGCGACGCCCGTCCCATCCCGGACGCGCGCGTCGACTCCGACGCGCCGCTGGCCGACGCCCCCGACGGCCCCTCCCGCCTCCGCCTCACGCTCACGCCCGACCCGGCGGATCCCGCGCGCGAGACCCGCGTGCGGCTCGCCTCCCCCGAGGGCGGCACCGTCACGGTCGGCTTCGACGCGGCCAGGCGGCAGGCGTTCGTCGTACGCGACGACGACCCGGACGGGCTCATGCCGGACGCCTACGACCGGGTGTCGACCGCGCCGCTGCCCGACGCGGCGGCCGGGGATCCGGTCACGCTCGACCTCGTCCTCGACGACCGCACGCTCGAGGCCTTCGTCGACGGCGACGCCGCCGTCCTCACGAGCGCGACGGTCGGGACGCTCGCCGGCGCGGGCCTCTCCGTGGAGGCCGTCGACGGCGCGACGCGCCTGACCGACGCGAGCTGGACCGCGTTCGACGTCGGCCGCTGAGGAACCCGTCGCGGCGGCCGCCCGGCCCGGATCAGGCGGCGGCCTCGTCGTCCGGATCCGCGAGCGCACCCGTGAGCCGCCCCACCACGTCGTCGAGCGCGTCGCGCAGCGCCTCGAGCTCGGCGACGGTCATGCCGGTGCGCGCGGCCGCCTGCGCGGGCACGTCGAGCGCCCGCTCGCGGAGCTCACGGCCGGCTGCGGTGAGGGAGACCACGACGATCCGCTCGTCCGCGGAGCTCCTGGCCCGGTCGACGAACCCGGCGGCCTGCAGCCGCTTGAGCAGCGGCGTCAGCGTCGCGGGCTCGAGCTGCAGGGTGGATCCGAGGCCCGAGACCGAGCGGTCGTCGCGCTCCCACAGCGCCAGCATCACGAGGTACTGCGTGTGCGTCAGCCCGAGCGGCTCGAGGATCGGCCGGTACACGGCCACCACGGTGCGTGCCGCGACCACCGCCTGGAAGCAGACCTGGCTCTCGAGTGCCAGGGGATCCGTCGTCGTCATCGCGTCCTCCTCGACCGGTGTCGTGCCCTGTTCGGCACTGGGGGAAATGTTACGCAGGCGCGGGCATCAGCCCGCGACGACGAGCTCCACGTTGATGTCGTCCGGGTCATGCACGGAGAGGATCGACATGCCCGTGGGGAAGTCGATGACCTCGCCGTGGGAGATGCCGCGCTCCGCGAAGAGCGCCGCGGCGCGCACGAGGTCGTCGCGCGAGCCGACCTGCAGGCTCACGTGGTCGAGGCCGCGGGCCGCGGGGTCGAACGCGGCGCCGTCGGACGCGACCCCGCCATCGGCGATGGGGCGGAGGCCGAGCAGCTGCGAGCCGACGCCGTAGATGACGCCGCCGAAGTACTGGGCAGGATCCTCGCGCACGGCCGCGTCGCTCGGGTCGCTCTCGCTCTCGATGGCGGGGGTGAGGCCCAGCACGCCCTCGTAGAAGGCACGCGAGCGGGCCAGATCGGTGACGGAGAGGCGCACGTGGTGCACGCCGGTGATGGAGTCGAGAGCTGCGGTGGTCGCGCTGGTGTCGGTCATGCTCCGACGCTAGGACGGTCCGCGCCAGGCGTCCCGGATCGCTTCGGTTTCCGACCACGGCTCCCGGCGGGCAGCCGGACGGTCGCCGCTGGACGGGGTCAGTCGTGCAGGTCGATGCCCCAGGTGCCGGACCACTCGGATCCGGGCTCGAGAGTGATGAGGCCGTCGCCCGAGTTGAAGGCGTCGGCCGGTGCCGTCATCGGCTCCACCGCGACCGCCCACACGTGCCCGTCGGCGACGGGGTACCAGGGCGTGACGAAGACCTGCCAGTAGGTGAACTCGCCGTCGGCCCAGATCTCGGTGCGCCGGCCGTCGGGGGCCTGGACGCCGTGGCGCGTGACGCCGTCGACCACGCGGGCATCGGCCCACGCGTCGTCGAGCTGCGCGTCGCGCACGCGCACGCCCTGGCGCAGGTCGTAGCGCGTGCCGTCGACCGGCGTCTGCGCGCCGGTGGGGTTGAGGCGCACGGGATCCACCTCGATGTGGGTGGGCGCGTCGATGACGACCTCGAGGTCCTCGGTGGGCACGTCGCCCACGCGGAGGAAGGGGTGCGTCCCCACGGCGACGGGCGCGTCGGCGTCGCCGACGTTGCGGATCACGTGCGTGACGCGGACACCGGAGCCCGTGAGCTCGTACCGCACGCTCGTCTCGAGGGCGAAGGGGTAGCCGCGCTGCGGGTGGACGTCGGCGGCCAGCGTGATCGACACGTCGTGGCGCTCCACGAGGCGGTACGGGGAGTGCAGGAGCAGCCCGTGGATCGCGTTCTCGCGGTCGACCTCGGTGATGTCGAGCTGGTGCGTGACGCCGCCGTGCTCCCAGACGCCGTCGCGGATCCGGTTGGGCCAGGGCGCGAGCACGATCCCGCTGCAGAAGGGGGGCCGGGCGTGGTCCGGGTAGGACTGCACGAGGTCGGTGCCGTCGACCTGGAGGACGCGGAGCGCGGCCCCGACCTCGGCGATCACGATGCGCTGGGAGCGGCCGTCCACCTCCGCGGTGAGCTCGTGCTGCTGGCCGGTGGGGAGGCGGGGTACGTACGTCACGTCGTCGGGCACTCGCCGAGCCTATCCATACGAGGCGCTGTGGCGCCTCCCAGGAGCGCGGCCATGCGGATCCCTAGGATCGTCGGCATGGCCCGGCACGAGAACGAGAAGGTACGCGCGATCCGCGAGAAGGCACGCATCGAGAGGGCCCTCGACGACCGGCGCCGCAAGCGCCGCCGCCTCATCACCCAGTTCTCCGTCGCGGGCGGCCTCGTCATCGTCATCGCGGCCATCGCCGGCGGCGTCTACCTCCTCGGGCAGTCCCAGGCGGCGAGCGCCGCGGGCCCCGTCCAGGACACGACCGCCGCGCTGTCCACGGGCGACCAGGTGCGCATCGCGACCGAGCCCACCGGCGTGAGCGTCGGGGCGGCCGACGCCCCCGTCACCATGGACGTCTTCGAGGACTACTCGTGCCCCCACTGCGCGCAGTACGAGGCCGAGACCGGCCCCCTGCTCGACCGGATCGCCGCCACCGGCCAGGTGCGCATCGTCTACCACCCCATCCAGATCGTCACGAAGTACGGGGTCGTCGCGGGCAGCGCCGCCGCGTGCGTGCTGGCCGAGGAGCCCGACAAGTGGCCGGCCGTGCACTCGGCCCTGTTCGACAACCACTCCACCATCACCGACTCGTGGACCCACGCCGACTTCGTCACCTGGCTCACCACCCAGGGCGTCACGGCGGACGCGGCGCGCACCTGCGTGGCCGAGGGCAGGTACTCGTCGTGGATCACGAGCAACACCTCCGACGCGACCTCCGCCGGCGTCACGGGCACCCCGACGCTGCGGATCCAGGGCGACATCGTGACCACCGTCGCCGGGCAGGACCTCGTGGACGCGCTCACGAAGGCCGGCGCGGATCTGCCCCAGGGCATCGCGGCCGACAGCTGATCCGACGGGCGGCCGTCGGCCGCTCGTCGCCCAGTGCGCCTGGTGACCCGGTGCGCGCGATGGCTCAGTGCGCGCGATGGTCCTGCACCGTCATCCGCGGGCCGAAGCGCGGCTTCCGGAACCCGCTCGCCTCGATGAGGCGCATCACCCGCTGACGGTGCCCGCGCCACGGCTCGAGCAGCTCCAGCATCCCGTCGTCGTCGACCGGGTGGCCGACGAGCGCCCACCCGACCATGTCGTGCACGTGGTAGTCGCCGACGCTCACGGAGTCCGGATCCCCGTGGGCGCGCTGCGTGGTCTCCGCCGCCGTCCAGATCCCGACGCCCGGGATCGACCGCAGCCGCCGGGTGATCTCCTCGCTCCCCCGCCCGAGCGCCAGCGTCCGCTCCAGGCCCGCCGCCGACGTCGCCACGGCGATGAGCGTGCGCGACCGCTTCGGATCCACGCCCGCGCGGTGCCACTCCCACGACGGGATGAGCCGCCAGCGCTCGGGCGACGGCAGCACGCGCATGCCCGCGGGCACGGGGCCGGGCGCGGGCTCGCCGTGCGCGAGGATCAGCTGCCGCCACGCCCGCCGGGCCTCGAGCCCCGTGACCTTCTGCTCGAGCACCGCGGACGCCATCGCCTCGAAGACGTGGTTCGTGCGCATGAGACGGAGCGCGGGCAGCCGTCGGCGCGCGTCGCGGAGGAGCGGATGCGCGGAGACGTCGAGGCCGGACCAGTCGTCGCCCTCGCCGAGGAGCTCGGGCACGCCGTCGACGACCCACTCGGCCCCGGGGCCCCAGGCGCGCGCGTCGACGCCGCCGTCGGGCCGCGGATCCAGCCGCAGCGACGCGTTCCCGAGCGGCGTGCGGGCCGTGCGCCAGACGCCGACGCGGCGGGAGCCGGGCGGGGCCGGATCCCAGCGGCAGGTCGGATCCACGACCCCGCGGAACAGCGGGCGCAGCACGAGCCGCAGGTCGACCTCGCGGTCGGGCACGTAGGTCGTGCGCGCGTCGGGTGCCGTCACCTCCGCGCCGCCCTGGTCCATCCCCTCAGGCTACGCACGGCCGCCGACGGCCGGCCCCGGACGAGGGCTACCGATGTATGGCGAGGTATAGCATTCCGCTAGTCAGCCCCATACATCACTAGTCGAGGTGCGAATGGACCCGGTCACCAATCCCTACGTCCCCGGCGCAGGTCGCAAGCCCGCGGCCCTCGTCGGCCGCGATCGACCGATGGAGCGCTGGGGCATCGCTCTCGCCCGTCTCGAGCGCGGCACGGGCGCGCAGCCGGTCGTCCTGTACGGCCTGCGTGGGGTGGGCAAGACGGTGCTCCTCTCCGAGTACCGACGGCAGGCGGTGCGACGCGACTGGATCGTCGCGCAGGTGGAGGCCGGAGCCGATCGGTCCCTCCGCGAAGCCCTGGGAGAGGCGCTCCACGGTCCCCTGACCGATGCCGCCCGGCCGTCGGCGGGAAGCCGCCTCCTGAAGGCGCTGAAGACGGCGCTCTCCTTCCGCGCGTCCTACGACTCGTCGGGCACGTGGAACTTCGGGCTCGACCTCTCCGGCGTCGCGGGAGGCGGGGCGGATACGGGAGCGCTCGAGACCGACCTGCGCAAGCTCGTGCACGACATCGCGGACGGCGCGGCGGAGGACGGCGTCGGACTCGCGATCCTCATCGACGAGGCGCAGGACCTCTCCTCGGAGGAGACCACCGCGATGTGCGCCATCGCACACGCGGCCGCCCAGGATGGCTGGGCCGTCGTCTTCGCCTTCGCAGGCCTGCCCAGCCTGCCGCGCGTCCTCGCCGAGGCGAAGTCCTATGCGGAGCGGTTCGACTACGAGCGGATCGAGGCCCTCGATGACGAGGGGGCGCTCGCTGCGCTGACGCAGCCGGCCGCGGGCGAGGGCGTGCGCTGGGCCGACGAGGCCGCGGCCTTGATCGCGCGGGAGAGCGGCGGATACCCCTACTTCCTCCAACAGCTGGGCCAGGACACCTGGAACGCGGCCGAGGGAGAGGCCATCGACCTCGTGTCGGCGCGGGTCGGAGCGGCCACGGGCAGAGCGTCGCTCGACACCGGGTTCTTCCGCGCGCGGTGGGATCGAGCGACCCGCGCCGAGCAGGACTACCTCCGGGCGCTGGCTGTGGACGGCGACTCCGGGAGCGCGTCAGGGGAGGTCGCCGCTCGTCTCGGACGACCGGTCAGGAGCTTCGGCCCCGTCCGGGCGAGCCTCATCGCGAAGGGGCTCGTCTACGCGCCGGAGCACGGGATGGTGGCCTTCACGGTGCCGGGCATGGGGGCGTTCATCGAGCGGCAGCACGTCACGTGAGTCGCACCATCGAGCTCTGATCCGCGTCCGCGCGCGGCGCTACGCGTCGGCCGCGTCGCGCACCGTCGCGGCGGTGCCGTCCACCACGAGGTCGGCGCGGCCGCGGGTCCCCTCGATGAGGCGCGCGTTGACGCCGTCGACGTCGCGGGCCCACGCCGCGGCGGCGCTCGGCGCCCGCCCGCCGGCCGTGTGCCGCTCGACGAGCCGCGCGAACCGCTCGTCGCCCGGCGTCGCACAGAACCAGGCCTCGTCGAACTCCGCGCGGAGCAGCGCCCAGGGGCCGTCGTCGACGAGCAGGTAGTTGCCCTCGACCACGACGAGGCGGATGCCGGGATCCACCGCGACGGCGCCCGCGACGCCCTCGTCGACGGCCCGGTCGAACGACGGCGCGTACACCGCGTGGTCCGTCTCCGCGCGGATCCGCCGCACCAGCGCCAGCACGCCCCAGCCGTCGAACGTGTCGATCGCGCCCTTGCGGTCGTGGCGCCCCAGCCGGTCGAGCGTGGCGTTGGCGAGGTGGAAGCCGTCCATGGGCACGTACGCCGCGGTGCCGTGGCCCGCCATCGCGTCGACCCGTGCCACGAGCGCCCGCGCGAGGGTCGTCTTGCCTGCGCCGGGGCTGCCCGCGATGGCCAGGATCGCCCGCGCGCCCTCGCGCACGAGGCCGTGGGCGCGACGCGCGAGGCGGTCGAGGTCGCCCGTCTCGGGGGACGCGGGTCGCGAGCGGCCGTCGGGGGCGGGATCCATTCACCCAGTCTCGCGGACGCGTGCCCCATGATGGACGTGTGCGCATAGGAATCCTCACCTCAGGCGGAGACTGCCCCGGACTCAACGCGGTCATCCGCGGGGCGGTGCTCAAGGGAACGACCATCCACAAGCAGGAGTTCGTCGGCTTCCGCGACGGCTGGCGGGGCGTCGTCGACGGCGACGTCATGCCGCTCGCGCGCCGCGACATCCAGGGCATCGGCAAGCAGGGCGGCACGATCCTCGGCACCAGCCGCACGAACCCGTTCGAGGGCGACGGCGGCGTGGAGCGGATCCAGGAGAACCTCGACCGCCTCGGCATCGACGCGATCCTCGCCATCGGCGGCGAGGGCACGCTCGCGGCCGCGAAGCGCCTCACCGACGCGGGCCTCAAGATCGTCGGCGTCCCGAAGACGGTCGACAACGACCTCGACGCGACCGACTACACGTTCGGCTTCGACACCGCGGTGCAGATCGCGACCGACGCCATGGACCGCCTCCGCACGACGGGCGACTCCCACAGCCGCTGCATGGTGGCCGAGGTCATGGGCCGCCACGTCGGCTGGATCGCGCTGCACTCCGGCATGGCCGCGGGCGCGCACGCGATCCTCATCCCCGAGCAGAAGACGAGCATGGACGAGATCATCGGATGGGTCCGCTCGGCCTACGATCGCGGGCGCGCGCCGCTCGTCGTCGTCGCGGAGGGCTTCATCCCCGAGCACGCGTCCGACGCGCACGGCGAGCGCGGGCTCGACGCCTTCGGCCGCCCGCGGCTCGGCGGCATCGGCGAGCAGATCGCGCCCATCATCGAGGAGCGCACGGGCATCGAGACCCGCGCCACGACCCTCGGCCACATCCAGCGCGGCGGCACCCCGTCGTCGTACGACCGCGTGCTCGCGACGCGCCTCGGCCTCGCCGCGGTCGACAGCGTGCGCGACGGCCACTGGGGCCGCATGGTCGCGCTCCGCGGCACCGACATCGTGCACGTCGGCTTCGAGGAGGCGCTCCGCCGCCTGAAGACCGTGCCGCAGCACCGCTACGACGAGGCCGCGATCCTCTTCGGCTGATCCTCGGCAGACCCCGGCGGCCGCCCTCGCTCGCGTCGCCCGACCACCCCGGGTAGCGTGACGGCATGACGTACCGCGCGCTCGTGGCCGAGCAGACCGTCGCCGACGACGGCACGACAGGCATCGAGGTCGCGCTGCGCGACCTCCCCGACGAGCAGGCGACGGGCGGCGCCGCCGGCCCCGGCGACGGCGAGGTCGTGCTCGACGTCCTCTTCTCCAGCGTCAACTACAAGGACGGCATGCTGCTCGGCGGCCGGCCCGGCATCGCGCGCACCAGCCCGCTCGTCGCCGGCATCGACGCGGTGGGCACGGTCGCGGCGAGCGGATCCGACGCCTTCTCCCCCGGCGACCTGGTCGTCCTCAACGGCGCCGGCCTCGGCGAGAGCCGCGACGGCGGGCTCGCCGAGCGCGTGCGCGTGCCCGCCGATGCGCTCGTGCGCGTGCCCGACGGGATCACCGCCGCCCGCGCCGCCGCCATCGGCACCGCGGGCTTCACGGCGATGCTCTCGGTGCTCGCGCTCGAGCGCGGCGGCGTGGAGCCAGGGTCCGGCGACGTGCTCGTCACGGGCGCGGGCGGCGGGGTCGGATCCGTCGCCGTCGCGATCCTCGCCCGCCTCGGCCACCGCGTGGTCGCGTCGACCGGACGCGTCGACGAGCTCGGCGACCGGCTGCGCGCGCTCGGCGCCGCCGACGTGATCGACCGCTCCGAGCTCGGCGAGCCGGGGAAGCCGCTGCAGCGCATCCGCTGGGCGGGCGCGGTCGACAGCGTCGGCAGCGCGACCCTCGTCAACGTGCTCGCCCAGACCCGCTGGGGCGGCGTCGTCACCGCGGCCGGCCTCGCGCAGGGCCCCGACCTGCCGGGCACCGTGCTCCCCTTCATCCTCCGGGCCGTCACGCTCGCGGGCATCAACTCCGTCGAGGCGCCGGCCGCACTGCGCCAGGAGGCGTGGGCGCGGCTCGCGACCGACCTCGACCCCGCGCTCCTCGACTCCATCACCACGACCGTGCCGCTCGACGGCGCGATCGCGGCGGGCGAGCGGATCCTCGCCGGCGCGTCGAGCGGACGCGTCGTGGTCGACGTCCGCGCCTAGCACCCGCCGCCCGGGCCCGCCGCCGCGCGCCGCCGGCCGCGCCCCGCGCTACCCTTGGCGCGACGCGGCACGGAGCCGCCGGAGTGAGGGATCATGACCGCAGTAGCCGCCACCGGGACCATCTTCGTCGCACTCGCGGCCCTGCTCCACGTCTTCTTCTTCCTCCTCGAGAGCGTCTTCTTCGAGCGGCCCTTCGCCTGGAAGCGCTTCGGCGTGGCCGACCAGGAGAAGGCCCTCATCATCAAGCCGTGGGCCTACAACCAGGGCTTCTACAACCTGTTCCTCGCGCTCGGCGCCGGGCTCGGGCTGATCCTCTACTTCGTCGGCAACGTCCCCGCCGGCCTCACGCTCGTGCTGTTCACGACCGCGTGCATGGTGCTGACGTCGATCATCATCGCGAGCACGGGCAAGAAGTACCTCATCCCCGCGCTGATCCAGGGCGTGCCGCCGCTGCTCGGCCTCGTCTTCTTCGCCGCCGCCTCCTGATCCGTCGGCGGCCGGCCGCGATGCCGGCCGCCGCGCTCTTCCGGAGCACCGGCGGATGAGGTTAGGCTCACCTACATCATGACCGTCGTCTCCCTCACCGAGGCCCTCCGCGACCGAGCACGACCGCGCGCCGAGTCGACCGACGCGGACGAGTTCATGACCGCGCTCGTCACGGGCCGCGGCTGCCGTGACGACTACGTCGCCCTCGTCGCGCAGCACTACTTCATCTACCGCGCCATCGAGCAGGCGACCGAGCGCATGGCGGCGGATCCCGTCGCCGCGCGCTTCATCAGCACCCGCCTCACGCGCCTCCCCGCGATCGAGGCCGACCTCGACTTCCTCGTCGGGCCGGACTGGCGAGACATCGTGCGGCCGCTCGCGAGCACCGCCGCGTACGTCGAGCGGATCGAGCAGGTCGCCTCGGTCTGGGTCGGCGGCTTCATCGCGCACCACTACACGCGCTACCTCGGCGACCTGTCCGGCGGCCGCCTCCTCCGTTCGCTCCTGCAGCGGCAGTTCGGCTTCGACACGAACGGCGTCGGCCTGTACCTCTTCGCGGAGATCGCCGAGCCGCGCCGGTTCTGCAGCACCTACCGCGAGGCGCTCGACCAGGCGCCGTGGGACGACGACGAGCGCGCCCGCGTCGTGGCCGAGGTCGAGAACGCGTACCGGCTCACCACGGACGTCTTCGCGGAGCTCGCGCGCGGACGCGCCACGGCTCCCCTGAGCCTGGCCTGATCCGACGCGTCCCGCCGTCCGCCCGCTCCGGTCGCCGGTCGTCTGCCGGCCCCGGGGCGTCCATCCGCCCGCCCGACCGCGTGTCCGGGGCCGGGCATAGGCTCCGGTCATGGACGGCTACGACCTCGACTTCCTCCCCATCCCCCTTCCGCTGCCCGAGGCCCCGGCCGACGCGCAGCCGGTGCGGCTCGACTACCTGCACTTCACGGTGCTCATGGACACGGACCGCCGGCTCGCCGCGCTCACGGCCGTGAACATCGACGGCGCGCGCCTCGTGGACGTGGAGCGCTCCGACGACTGGCACCTGGATCCGCGCCTGCCCGAGGAGCAGCAGTGCGGCCCCGAGCTGTACGCGCGCAACGACATCGACCGCGGGCACCTGGTGCGGCGGCGGGATCCCGTGTGGGGCGACATCGCCGAGGCCGCGCGCGCGAGCGCCGACACCTTCGTCTACACGAACGCGGCTCCGCAGGCGGCGGAGTTCAACCAGTCCAAGGAGCTGTGGCTCGGCCTCGAGGACTACGTGCTCGAGAACGCCGACCTCGGCGACCGGCGCATGACGGTGCTCACCGGCCCCGTCTTCTCGGACGACGACCCGGTGTACCGGGGCGTGCGGATCCCGCTGATGTTCTGGAAGATCGCCGCCTGGGCCTCGGGCGACCGGCTCGCGACCACGGCCTACCTGCTCGACCAGGCTCCGGAGCTCGGGGACCTCGACCGGCAGTCGGCCACCGCGGACGCGCCCGAGCTCGGGCCGTACCGCACCTATCAGGTGGCGGTGGCGGAGATCGGCGCGCTCACGGGCTACGACGTGGCGCAGCTCGCGGCGGCCGACCGGCTCGGCGTCCCAGCGACGGCACGTCCCGGCACGCCCGAGGACGGCCGCGACGGCTGGGTCGAGCTGGAGCGGTTCGCGGCGATCACGCTGTGACAGCGCGGCGCCTCGGCTCGGCCCACGAGGGGGCGGGCAGCGTGTGCAAGGTTCCTCCGCGCGGTCGGGGCCGACTGGCATGCTCACCGCAGCAGCCGCCCGTCTCCGAACGGAACCCATGATCCCCGCCCGCTCGAAGCGCCTCGCGCTCGCCATGCTCCTCACCGCATTCGTCACGCCATCGGTCGTCGGCGGTGCTGCGTCCGATGCATCGGCGCAAATCAGCCCGCTCCGCCTCCAGCGACCGGTGATGGCGGGTACGAAGATCCGCTCCGCCTCCGGGGCCAACTGCACAGCCGGCGCCGTCATGAAGTACTCCGGCATCGGGACCGCCATCTCCGGATTCGCAGCAGCCAAGCGCTACGTGCTCACCTCCGAGCACTGCGGTAAGAAGGGCGAGAAGTTCACCCTCGGAAGCACCGTGACCGGCACGGTGACGTGGGTCTCTCCCGACACCGATCTCGAGCTCATCACCGTTCTGCCGACGTCGAGGACGTCGCGCTACTGCGGCCCCAGTCACTCCGGCACGCTCTTCTGCCAGAACGTGACCACCTACACGCCGCAAGCCGATGGTCGGGTCGTCCTCTCCGCCTTGAATACGGGAAGCCCCATCACGCCGATCGTGAACCGCACCGGGAGCCCGGGCGATGAGGAGTCGTTCTGTCGCAGTGGCGCGGTCGGCGGCGTCGACTGCACCCTCATGCTCACCCACATCCCGAGCCCGGTGCTCGCCGGTCTGCCCGGTGTCGCGTCGGCGAGCCCGACGTCACGACGAGCAAGCGAGGACGGTGACAGCGGAGCACCTGTCACCAGCGGCAGCGGGGGGTTCACCAACGTGGCGCTCTACGGGATCCTGTACGGCGGCGGCTGGTACGGCGGCGTATGGAAGAACCACTACATCACGATCGCCAAGTTCTTCGAGGAGACGTCCGGCTACAGCCTGGCGCCGGCTCTCTGACCCGCCCCTCCGCCGGCGTCCCGAGCGTGCCGTCGGCGGTACCGCCCGCTAAGCCGGCGGGGTGGCCGCGGCGGCCGCGCGGGCGGCGGCCGGGAGGGCGCGGATCACGCGGTCGAGCGAGGCCTCGTCCATGGCGGCCGAGACGAACCACGCCTCGAAGACCGACGGCGGCAGGCTCACGCCCTGGTCGAGCATGGAGTGGAAGAAGGCCGGGTAGCGCCAGGTCTCCTGCGCCTGCACGGTGGCGTAGTCGGTGATCCCGTGCTCGGGCGGCGTGCCGAACGTGAAGCTGAAGAGGCTGCCGGCGCGCTGCACCGAGTACGCGAGGCCCGCGCGGTCGAAGGCGAGCTCGACCGCGTAGATGAGGATGTCGGCCGCGATGTCGAGTGCGCGATACACGTCGGCGTCCGCGAGGCGGAGGGTCGTCAGGCCCGCGGCGACGGCGACCGGGTTCCCGGAGAGCGTGCCCGCCTGGTAGACGGGGCCGAGGGGCGCGAGGTGGTCCATCACGTCGGCCCGGCCGCCGAGCGCGGCGACGGGCAGGCCGCCGCCGATGACCTTGCCGTACGTGACGAGGTCGGGGGTCCAGGCGTCGGGGTGGTCGGCCGCGAGCCCGTCGTTGTCGAGGCCCCAGTAGCCGGCCGGGTGCACGCGGAAGCCCGTGAGCACCTCGTCGGAGATGAGCAGGGATCCGTTGTCGTGGGCGATGCGGGCGAGCTCGGCGGTGAAGCCGGGCAGCGGCGGCACGACGCCCATGTTCGCGGCGGCGGCCTCCGTGATGACGGCGGCGATGCGCGGGCCGTGCTCCGCGAACACGGCGCGCACGGCGCCGAGGTCGTTGTAGGGCACGACGATGGTCTGCGCGGCGATGGCCTCGGGGATGCCCGCGGAGCCGGGGAGCGCGAGCGTGGCGACGCCGGAGCCCGCCTCGGCGAGGAGGCTGTCGGAGTGGCCGTGGTAGTGGCCGGCGAACTTCACGAGCAGGTCGCGGCCGGTGAAGCCGCGGGCGAGGCGGATCGCGGTCATGGTGGCCTCGGTGCCGGTGGACACGAGGCGGAGCTTCTCGACGGGGCGGCGGTCCGGGGACCCGTCGACGCCCGCGACGCGAACGCGCTCGGTGACGAGCTCCGCGAGCTCCGTCTCGGCGGGCGTCGTGGCGCCGAAGCCGAGGCCGAGGGCGGCGGCGTCCTGCACGGCCTTGACGACCTCGGGGCGGGCGTGGCCGAGGATCGCGGGGCCCCAGGAGTTGACGAGGTCGACGTACTCCACGCCGTCGGCGTCGGTCACGTAGGGGCCGGCAGCCCTCACCATCATGCGGGGCGTGCCGCCGACGGAGCCGAAGGCCCGGACGGGCGAGTTGACGCCGCCGGGGATGACGTCGCGTGCGCGGTCGAAGAGGTCCTGGGAGTGGGTCACGGTGTGTCCTTCGGTGCCCGGCGTCGATGCGCTCGGATGCTGCGGGCCGGACGGGGATCCGGCGGGGAGGGAGGAGCGGCTCAGCGCCGGGCGAGGCGCTCGGCGAGCTCGACGGCCCAGTAGGTGAGGATCGCGTCGGCGCCGGCCCGCTTGATGCCGAGGACGCTCTCGTCGATGGCGCGCTCGCGGTCGATCCAGCCGTTCTGCGCGGCGGCCTCGATCATCGCGTACTCGCCGGAGATCTGGTATGCCCAGACCGGCACGCTGCTGGTGGCGGCGACGTCGGCCAGGATGTCGAGGTAGCTCATGGCGGGCTTCACCATGACGACGTCGGCGCCCTCCTCGATGTCGAGCTCCACCTCGCGCAGGGCCTCGCGGCGGTTGCCGTTGTCCATCTGGTACGTGCGGCGGTCGCCCTGCAGCTGCGAGTCGACGGCCTCGCGGAAGGGGCCGTAGAAGGCGGACGCGTACTTCGCGGCATAGGCGAGGATCGCGACGTCGTGGTGCCCGGCGTCGTCGAGGGCCTCGCGGACGGCGCCGACCTGGCCGTCCATCATGCCGCTGAGGCCGAGCAGGTGGGACCCCGCCTCCGCCTGGGCGAGGCCCATGGCGCGGTAGCGGTCGAGCGAGCGGTCGTTGTCGACCACGCCGTCCGCGTCGAGGACGCCGCAGTGGCCGTGGTCCGTGAACTCGTCGAGGCAGAGGTCGGTCTGGACGACGAGCGCGTCGCCGAACTCCTCGATCGCGACGCGGGTGGCGACGTTGAGGATCCCGTCGGGATCGCTCGCGCCGGAGCCCTCGGCGTCGCGCACCTCGGGCACGCCGAACAGCATCACGCCGCCGATGCCGGCCTCGGCCGCCTCGACGAGCGCGCGGCGCAGGCTGTCGAGCGAGTGCTGGGAGACGCCGGGCATCGACGTGATGGGCGAGGCCTCCGTGAGGCCCTCGCGCACGAACATCGGCAGCACCAGGTCGGCCGCGTGCAGGCGGGTCTCGGCCGTGAGCCGGCGCATGGCCGGCGTGGTGCGGAGGCGGCGCGGACGGTAGTAGGGGGAGGTCATTCGGTGGTGCTCCGATCGAGGAGGTCGGCGAGGCCGGTGAGCCCCGCCGTATCGGGTCGCGGCTCCTCGTGGCGGGCGATCTCGACCAGGGACTGGATGAGCGACGCGGCGGAGCGCTCCGTGGCGACCACGTCGACGCGCACGCCGAATCGGCGCGCGTCCTTCGCGGTGCGCGGGCCGATGCAGGCGATGAGCACGCCGTCGGGCACGTCGCCCAGCTGCTCGTGCACCTGCTCCGCGACGCTGCCCGAGGTGACGAGGATCGCGCGGACGCGGCCCGAGGAGACGTCCTCGCGGATCCGGTCGCTGACGGGGACGCCGACCGTGCGGTAGGCGACGACCGAGCGCACGTCGTGGCCGCGCGCGATGAGGCCGTCGGTGAGCGTGGGCTTCGCGATCTCGGAGCGGAGCGTGAGCACGCGGCGGCGCGGGGATCCGGCGGCCATCTCCGTCCACTCCTCGAGGAGCGCGGTGGCCGACGAGTCGATGGACGGCACGAAGTCGACCGTGTATCCCGCGGCGACGAGCGCGGCCGCCGTGGTCTCGCCGACGGCCGCGATGCGCGTGCCCTCGGGGACGACGGCGCGGTGCGAGGCGAGCACGTCCACCGTGGTGGCGCTCGTGACGGTGAGCCAGTCGAAGGATCCCGCGGCGAGGTCGGCGAGGGCCGACTCGAGCGCCTGCGCGTCCTGCGTGGCGGCGAAGTTGATCATGGGCGCGACGACGGGCGTCGCGCCCTGCGCCCGGAGATCGTACGCGACGCCGTCGCCCCACGGTCCGCCGCGAGGCACGAGCACGCGCCAGCCCTTCAGGGGCTTCTGGTCTGTCGAGGTCATCGGGTCCCTCCCAGCGGCGCGAGATCGGCCGCTCCGGCGTCGAGGAGCTCGCGGGACACGGGCCCCGAGAGCGCGGAGGCGGATGCGCCCAGCTGCGCGAGATCGAGCCCCGCGGTGTCGAGCTCGTGGCTCGCGGCCATGCGCTGCGTGCCGTCGGGCCGGTAAACCACGGCGGTGAGGGCGAGGCGGGCGCTCGTGACGGTGGCCCAGGCGCCGATGGGCGCCGCGCATCCGGCCTCGAGGGCGGCCAGCACGCCGCGCTCCGCGAGCACGGCGGCATGCGTGAAGGGGTCGTCGACGGCCTCGACGGCACGGCCGACGACCGAGTGCGTCTCGGCGTCCTCCGTGCGGATCTCGAGGGCCAGCGCGCCCTGCCCGGGTGCGGTGGGCCAGCGGTCCAGCTCGAGGTGCTCGGTGGCGGCGCCGATGCGGTCGATGCGCTCGAGGCCGGCGGCGGCGAGCACCACGGCGTCGAGGTCGCCCGCGGTCACGCGGGAGAGGCGGGTGTCGATGTTGCCGCGGATGTCGACCACGTCGAGGTCCGGGCGCTCGGCGAGGATCTGCGCGCGGCGGCGCGGTGATCCGGTGCCGACGCGGGCGCCGCGCGGCAGGGTCGCGAGTGTGAGGCCGTCGCGCGCGCACAGCACGTCGCGCGGGTCCTCGCGCACCGGCACCGACGCGACCGTGAGGCCCGCGTACGGCGCCGTCGGCAGGTCCTTGAGCGAGTGCACCACGAGGTCGCACTCGCCGCGCAGCAGCGACTCCCGGAGCGCGCTGGCGAACACGCCCGTGCCGCCGAGGCTCGACAGGGACTCGCGCGACGTGTCGCCGTGCGTGGTCACGGGCACGAGCTCGACCTCGAGTCCCGACGCGCCGGTGATCTCCGCGGCGATCGCCCGCGTCTGGGCCAGGGCGAGCGCGCTCCCCCGGGTCCCGATGCGGAGCGTCGTCGTCGGAGCCGACGTCGTGGGACCGTCCGTCACGGTGCCAGCCCGGAGACGGCGGGCTTGAAGCCCAGCCGCACGTTCTCGCAGCAGCCCGGCCGGCACACGTCGTACCAGGGCCCGAGGTCGGTCATGTGGGGACGGTCGGCCGCCTTCATGCCGTCGCGGCGCTCCAGCACGAGGTCGATGAGGCCGTCGACGTACGCGGCGTGCACGCCCGGCGTGGGGACGCGCACCGAGTACAGGCCGTTCTCGGCGGCGGACTCGGTGGCCTCGTTGTCGAGGTCCCACTTGACCTCCATGTGGTCGCTCACGAAGCCGAGGGGCACGATCACGACGGCGCGGCGGCCCTGCGCGGGCAGCTCGCCGATGGCGTCGTTCACGTCAGGCTCGAGCCACGGCATGGAGGGCGGGCCGGAGCGCGACTGGTAGACGAGCTGCCACGGCACGTCCTGGTCGATGCCGAGCTCCTTGCGGACCTCGTGCATCACGACCTCGGCGACGGCCAGGTGCTGCGCGGCGTAGGCGCCGTCCTGGTCGAAGCCGCGCTCGGCGGGGCCGGACTTGGACGCGTCCGACGACGGGATCGAGTGTGTGGAGAAGAGGATCTCGACGTCCGTCGCGAGGTCGACGGGCTTCCCCTCCGCCTCGAAGTGCGCGATCACGTCGCGGATCCCGTCGCGCGTGCCCTCGATGAACGGCGTGACGAAGCCCGGGTGGTCGAAGAACTGGCGCACCTTGTCGATGCGGATGACGCCCTGCAGCTGCGTGTCCTCCAGCGCGTCCGCGAAGTCCTCGCGGTACTGGCGGCACGAGGAGTACGAGCTGTACGCGCTCGTGGCGACGGCGATGAGCTGGCGGTAGCCCTTCTCCTCGGCCTCGCGCAGCGCGTCGTTGAGGTACGGGCCCCAGTTGCGGTTGCCCCACAGCACGGGCAGGTCGATGCCGCGCTCGGCGAGACGCGCCTCGAGGGCCGCCTTCAGCTCGCGGTTCTGCTCGTTGATGGGGCTGATGCCGCCGAACGCGCGGTAGTGGTGGGCGACCTCCTCGAGGCGCTCCTCCGGGATCCCGCGACCCGCGGTGACGTTGCGGAGGAACGGGATGACGTCGTCCTGGCCCTCGGGGCCGCCGAAGGAGGCGAGGAGGATCGCGTCGTACGCGACGGGCTCCTCGACGTGGGCAGGGCCCATCTTCGCGGCCTCGCTCGCGGCGGAGACGAGGGCGCCGGGGGCGCGCGGCGCGTCGGTTGCGGGGGTGGGCTTGCGACCCAGGTTGAGTGCGGCCATTACTGGAGGACCTCCACGAGCTCGGCGGTGCTGATTCGGCGGCCCGTGTAGAACGGGACCTCCTCGCGCACGTGACGGCGCGCGTCGGTGTTGCGCAGATCGCGCATCATGTCGACCAGGTCGACGAGCTCGTTCGACTCGAGCGGGAGGATCCACTCGTAGTCGCCGAGGCCGAACGACGAGACCGTGTTGGCGATGACGCTGCGGAAGGCAGCGCCCTGGCGGCCGTGCTGGGCGAGCATGCGCCCGCGCTCCTCGGGCGGCAGCAGGTACCACTCGTAGGAGCGGACGAAGGGGTAGACGCAGAGCCAGTCGCGCGGCTCGATGCCGCGGAGGAAGCCCGGCACGTGGCTGCGGTTGAACTCGGCGTCGCGGTGGACGCCGGCGGCGCTCCACGACGGGATGAGCGCGCGGATGAGGCGCGCGCGGCGGATCTCGCGGAAGGCCCACTGAAGGGTCTCCATCTGGGGGCCGTGGATCCAGACCATGAGGTCGGCGTCGGCGCGCATGCCGGAGACGTCGTAGAAGCCGCGGACGGTGACGCCCTCGGCCTCGACGATGTGGACGATGCCGTCGAGCTCGTCGACCGCGCCGGGGACCTCGCGACCGTCGAGGTCGTCGGGGCGGGCGGGATCGCGGCGGAGGACGGCCCAGAGGGCGTAGCCGCTGGGGGATGCCTCGGGGGTGGACCCGTCGTCAGGACGGGCCTCTCCGGGGGACTCGATCGGGGGGACCTGAGATGCCGCCGACTCGGCAGCCGGGATGCTCATGATCCCCATGGTACGTCGCGCGGCGACCCCGCCCCGCATCGGCCGGGCCGCCGTCAGATCATCCCGCCCACCTACCGGGCGTCGCGGCCGGTGAGCGCGAGCAGGCGGACCTGCAGGGGCGCGTCCTCGGCGACCGGCACGGGCGACGCGAACAGGCCGCTGGCCTCGAGCGTGTCCTTCTGCGGGGCGAACACCGTCCATGTGGCGCGCACGAGCTCGTCGTCGATGCGCTCGTCGGCGCCGACCGCGCGCGCGAGGTCCCAGCCGTGGATCACGACGTCCGAGAGCTGCTCGCGGAGGTACTCGCGGGCGGGCACACGGTCCGTCGACAGCACCACGGGACGCTCCGGGTCGACGCCCTCCCATGCCGCGAGCGCCTCGCGGGAGTAGCGGCCCCACTCGGCCACGAGGTCGTCGTCGAGCTCGCGGATCAGCGCCTGGCCGGTCTGCGCGGTGTGGCCGGCGAGGAGGAGCGGCACCCACTGCTGCTCCTCGATGACGTGCGCCACGAGCTCGCGCACGTCCCACTCGACGTCGGGCGTCGGGGCGGTCCAGTCGGTGACGGCGCCGAGGCGGTCGGCGAAGCCGCCGTGCGCCCGGCGGATGAGGTCGTGCCAGTCGAGGTCGGTGTCCATGGTCGCGCTCCCGTCGGTGGTGTGCTCGGGGAACGTCGGCGGCGGTCGCGCGCATTCCCGCGCGCTGCGGCGTCGCGGGAGGAGGGTCAGACCGGAGGCTGCCGGGCGGCCGAGAACTGGTGGCGGGGGGCGCGGAGCGCGCGGAACGGATCCGTGCCCGCGAGCCCCTGCAGCCCCGGCGCGAGCACCCCGAGGATCCCCACGACCGCCACGACGACGACCAGCAGGCGCGGCCAGCCGGAGGCGACCGAGTGCACGACGGCCATCGGCTCCAGCAGGTTGACGCCGACGAGGAACACGGTCGCCGACACCGCGAGCGACATGGCCGCACCGTCCGCGATGCCGACGACGGCGAGGATCACGAGCACCCACAAGCCGTACCAGGGGTAGACGACGGGCGACATCGCGACCACGCACGCGAACGCCAGCGCGAGCCGCGCCTCCCCGGAGAGCGTGCGGGTCGTGAGGATGCACCACGCGGCGCCCGCGAAGCCGAGCAGGATGCCCGCGGTCTTGATCCCGCCCTCGACCGCCCCGCCCGGCCCGCCGAGCGCCTCGACCAGCGGGCCGAACGCGCCCGCGGCGACGCCGAACGGCATGAACCACGAGACGACGGAGACGGGGCTCGACAGCGCGGAGATCCAGCCGAGGCCGACGCCGAGCAGCTGACCGCCGAGCGCGAGGAGGCCCATGGCGGCGATGCCCGACACGGTCCACGCCGCCCAGACCCGCGGGTCGCGCGTGGGCGGGCGGAGGCCGGGGACGCCGCCCGCCGAGCCGTCGACGGCCACGCCCTCCGGCGCCCGGTCGTCGACGCGACGGGCCCGCATCTCGGCGTGCACGATGGCGACGATGGGCAGGGCGAGGAGCGCGATGGGCTTGACCGCCACCGCGCACGTCACGAGCACGACGCCGAGCACGGGCCGCGAGTCGATGGCCGCGAGGAGGCCGGCGACGAGCAGGCCCATCATCAGCGCGTCGTTGTGCGCGGCCATGACGAAGTTGAAGACGACGAGCGGGCTGGCGGCGAGGAACCACGCCGTCCGCACGGGGTCGATCCGGCGGCGGCGGGCGATGCGGAGGCCGCATACGACCATCAGGACGACGCCGGCGACGGCGACGCCGCGCGCCGCGAGGACCGCGACCTCCACGCCCAGGGCGTCGTCGATCCCGCCGATGACGCGCTCGATGGCGAGGAACAGGGGCCCGTACGGCGCGGGATTGTGCGCCCACAGCGGATCGACGCCTGTGCTCCGCCAGTCGGGCAGCACGGCGGGCCCGTGCTCGTACGGCGAGAGGCCGGCCCCCAGCACGCGCCCCTGGGCGATGTAGGAGTAGATGTCGCGGCTGAACAGCGGCGCGCTGAAGAGCAGCGGGACCGTCCACACGACGGCGAGCCGCAGCGTCGCGCGGAGACCGGCCTGTCCGAGCCGCGGGAGCAGCGCGCCGAGGAGGAGCCACGCCGAGGTGAGCATCAGGCCGCCGACGACGACCGCGAGGGACGCGATGCTCGTCGCGAGGGGCGAGACGCGGAGGGCGCCGATCACGGGAGTCCGCGACAGCTCCGACTCGGCCGGAGCATGGCCGACGATGAACGACGCCGCGAGGAGGATCAGCGAGCCGGCGAGCCCCACGAGGCCCGGCAGCATCAGCGGATGCGCACCCAGGGATCCCGGCTCACGCGCCTCGCGGCGGCGTGCGCGCACGGAACCCCCCTCGGCCATGGCGGATGCTCGACCGGCGTATCAGCGACGCGCGGCGCGGGCCACGGCCCAGACCACGCCGCCGACGACGACGACCGCGCCCACCCCGACGGCCACGAGGAGCAGCGGGTCCTCGTCGGCCGTGCGGCGGATTCGGCGGCGGAGGTCGGCGATGCCGTCCTTCGCCCGGCGTCGGACGTTCAGCTTGGCCTCGAGGGCGTCCAGCGTGGCGGAGATCTCCTCGCGCGTGTGCTGGATGTCGAGCTTCAGCTCGGCGCGGGAGCGGGGTCCCGTGGGGCGGGGGCGATCAGTGGTCATACTTGCCGGTCCCCTTCACCGCGTCGACGTCCTCCTTGAGGCTGTCGACCGTCTCCTCGGGCGTCGGCGGGACGCCCTTCTTGATCCAGCGCATGCCGAGCAACGCCAGCACCACCGTGATGAGGAGGAAGACGCCTGCGACGATGAGCGCGGAGAGCCACGGTGAGAACGCCTCGGACAGGCCGAGGATCGCGGCGGCGACGAGCACCAGGAACGCGATGAACGCGAAGAACAGCGCGACGACGAGGAAGCCGGCGCCGATCCCCGCGTGCTTGAGCTTGGTGACGAGCTCGTTCTTGAACGACTCGATCTCGTCCTTGATCAGCTGGACGATGAGCGTCGGCAGGTCGGCGACGAGCCGGACGAGCGAGCGCTTGCTCTTCGGATTGAGATCCTGATCCGTCATGCGGGGTTCCCTCCTGGGGATGGGCGGGCGGGTCAGCGGGAGGTGCCGGAGCCGTTCGGCTCGGGCGATGCGGGGTCCATGGTCGGGTAGTGCGTGCCCGATGCGCTCGAGGGGGTGGAGCCGCTCGCGGAGTCCTTCTTGCCGCCCGTGACGGTGCCGACGACCTTCTTGGCGCCGCCGACGACCGCGTGCGCCACGTCGGGGGTGTGGTCCTTCACGAAGCCGGCCGCGTTGTCGACCTGGCGCTGGACCTTCGGGTCGTCCCAGACCTTCTTGGCGTTCGTGCGGATCTGCTCGTAGCGCTTGCGTCCGGCGCGGGCGCCGAGGACGTAGCCGACACCAGCTCCGGCGACGAAGAGAAGCTTGCCTTTCATGGGAGATCTCCGATCGTTGAGGGGGCACGTGCAGCACACGTCGGTCCAGCGTATCCCTCCGGCGCTGCCGCGTGGTCGGGGGCGACGGGGCGGTCGGTGCCCGGCCAGGCGGGGCCCCGACCGCGCATCAGCGGGCCAGGAGGCGCGCCGCGGCGGCCTGCGCGTCGGCCACGACGGAGGCGAGCCCGGTGCCCGCGACGGCGGATCCGGTGATCTCGAGACCCGGGTGCTCGGCCGCCTCGTCGCGCACGGCCTGGACGCGCTCGCGGTGGCCGGACGCGGCGAACGGGAGGGCGTTGGTCCAGCGCACGCGGGCGGATCCGGTGACGCGGCCCGCGAGGTCGACTCCGAGCAGCCCGGACGCGTCGCGCACGGCGATCGCGGTGAGCTCGTCGTCGGGCACGCCGGCGGTGTCGTCGTCGCCGCCCGCGCGTCCGTAGGAGAGGCGGAGCACGTGCCGGTCGCCCGCGGCCGCCTTCAGCCACGGCCACTTCGCGGTCGCGTGCGTGAGGGCCTTGGCGCGGATCCCCGGGGCGTCGGCCGCGACCAGCACGCCGGTGCCGCGGGGTGCGGCGTCGAGCTCGGGCGCGCGGACGACGAGCGTGACGAGCTCGACGGACGACGGCTCGGGCCAGCCCTCCGTGACGGCGCGCGGCGCGAGTCCCGAGAAAAGGCGGGTGAGCCCCGCAGCGGGGATCGCGAGGACCACGCCCGCCGCGTCGATGCCGCGGCCGTCGGCGAGCTCGACGTGCCAGTCGTCGGACGCGGACGCGCCCTCATGGGAGCGGTGCCGGTGGACGGACTCGACCGCGAGGGAGGTCCGGACGTCGACGCCGAGGCGCGCGAGGTCGGCGACCAGCGCGTCCACCAGCAGGTGGACGCCGCCGACGATGCCGCTGACGGCGGATCCCGCGGGCGACGCCGCGCGCATGGACGCGACCGCGCGCCCCAGCGAGCCGTGCTCGGCGAGCCCGGCGTGGAGGCCGGGCGCGACGGAGTCGGCGTCGACCTCGTCGGGGTGGGCGCTGTGCACGCCGGAGACGATGGGCGCGACCAGCCGGTCGACCACGCGGTCGCCCATGCGGGCGCGCACCAGGCCGCCGAGCGTGCGCTCCTTCGCGCCGACGACAGCGGGGAGGAGGAGGTCGGCCTTGGCGCGGGCGACGCCCGCGCGGCCGATCGCGGTGGCGATGGTGGCGTCGAACGGGTGCGCGGGGATCCCGAGGAGGCCCGTGCGCGGCAGCTGGATGGCGCGCTCGGCGAGCTGCACCCACGCGCCGTCCGGGTTCGGCTGCACGATCCGGTCGGCGAGTCCGAGCTCTCCGAGGAAGGCGGCCACCGTGCTGCGGCGGGTGGCGAAGCTCTCGGCGCCGCTGTCGAGGCGGAGGCCGTCGACCACGTGCGATCCGACGGTGCCGCCGAGCGCGGGCGACGCCTCCACGAGGATCACGCGCTCGCCGGCCAGGGCGCAGGCGCGCGCGGCGATGAGGCCGCCCACGCCGCCGCCGACCACGACGACGTCGGTCGGGTCGACCTCACCGGCGGCCTGACGCGGGTCGCTACTCACGGACGAGGTCCACGATGCGGGTGAGCACGGTCGGATCGGTCTCGGGCGGCACGCCGTGGCCGAGGTTCAGGACGTGGGCCGGTGCCGTCTTCCCGCGCTCGAGCACGTCGCGGACGTGCGCCTCGAGGATCGGCCACGGGGCCGCCAGGAGCGCCGGGTCGATGTTGCCCTGGACGGGCACGGATCCGCCGAGGCGGCGCGACGCCTCATCGAGCGGGATGCGCCAGTCGACGCCCACCGCGTCGACGCCCACGTCGTGCATCGCGCCGAGCAGCTCGCCCGTGCCGACGCCGAAGTGGACGAGCGGGACGGTGCGGCCGTCCGCCGCGGTGATCGTGCGCACGTGGTCGAGCGCGAGCGCGGAGGCCGGGGCGACGCGCTGCGTGTAGTCGGCGAGCGAGAGGCCGCCCGCCCACGAGTCGAAGAGCTGCGCGGCGGAGGCGCCCGCCATGACCTGTGCGTGCAGGAAGACGCCCGTGATCTCGGCGCACCAGCGCATGAGGGCGTCCCAGGCGTCGGGATCCGCGTGCATGAGGCCGCGCGCCGCGATGTGGTCCTTGCTCGGCCCACCCTCGACGAGGTAGGCGGCGAGCGTGAAGGGCGCGCCCGCGAAGCCGATGAGCGGGGTGTCGCCGAGCTCGGCGGCCGTGCGCGCGACGGCCTGGCGGATGGGCTCGAGGGCGGCCGGGTCGAGCGACGGCAGCGCCGCGACGTCGGCCGCGGTGCGCACGGGCTTCTCGAGCACGGGCCCGCGGCCCGCGACGATGTCGACGCCGACCCCCGCGAGCTTCAGCGGGATGACGATGTCGCTGAAGAAGATGCCCGCGTCGACGTGGTGGCGGCGCACCGGCTGCAGCGTGATCTCGCTGGCCATCTCCGGGTCGAGGCACGCGTCGAGCATGCGCGTGCCCACGCGCAGCTCGCGGTACTCGGGCAGCGAGCGGCCGGCCTGGCGCATGAACCACACGGGGGCGCGCTCGCCGCGATGGCCGCGGTAGGCCTCGACGAGGAGGGAGGAGGAGGTGCGCGTGTTGAGCGGGTGCTCCGCGGGCAGCGGGAGGGCGGCGGACGCGAGGGAGGACGAGGAGGAGGGCGTGATCACGGATCAGATCATCGCATCCCCCGCCTGCGGGCCCGCTCGGCTGGGGAGGCGGGCCTGACCTTGTCAGGACACCCTCACCGGCCCGGAGCACACGGCGGGGAGGTTTACCATGGACCGTGCTCATATGTCTGACGGCGAGTCATCACAACGCCAGCTTCGAGGTCCTCGAGAAGCTGTCCGTGGCCGCACCCTCCGTCGCCGGCACGCTCATGGAGCAGAACGACTTCATCGCGGGGGCCGTCGTCCTCGCCACCTGCAACCGCTTCGAGGCCTACCTCGACGTCGAGGAGCCCCTCACCGCCGCCCGCGCGCTGGCCGTCGAGGCCACGGTGGACGTGGTCAGCGGGGCCAGCGGGATCGCCCGCGACGACGTCCGCGGCAGCGTCGACGTGAAGTGCGGGGACGCGGTCGCCGAGCACCTCTTCGCCGTCTCCTCCGGCCTCGAGTCCGTCGTCGTCGGCGAGGGCGAGATCGCCGGGCAGGTGCGTCGGGCGCTCGAGGGCGCGCGCACCGGCGGCACCACGAGCACCGGGCTCGAGCGCCTCTTCCAGACCGCGTCCAACACGTCCCGCGGCGTCAAGACGCGCACGGGCCTGCAGAGCGCCGGACGGTCCATGGTCCGCCTCGCGCTGGATCTCGCGGAGAGCCGCATCGCCGACTGGTCCGCCACGCGCGTCCTCCTCGTCGGCACGGGCGCGTACGCGGGCGCGAGCCTCGCCGCGCTCCGCGACCGCGGCGTCGTCGACGTGCACGTCTACTCCCCCTCGGGCCGCGCGCAGAAGTTCGCGGGCCCCCACGGGATCCCCGCCGTCGAGGGCCGCGACCTCCTGAAGGCGCTCGCCGCGTCCGACATGGTCGTCACCTGCAGCACGGCGCCCACCGCCGTGCTCGCCGCGCACCACATGCAGGGCGCCGCCGCGGTGTCGGGCGACGGGCGCCGCCGCCTCGTCATCGACCTCGGGCTGCCCCGCAACGTGGATCCGGACGTCGTCACCGTCGAGGGCGTCGAGCTGCTCGACCTCGAGACCATCAGCCTGCACGCGCCGCTGCGCGACCTGACCGCCACGGACGACGCCCGCGAGATCGTCAGCACCGCCGCCGCCGAGTTCCGCGCCGCGAGCGCCGAGGACGAGGTGGCCCCCGCCGTCGTCGCCCTGCGCACCCACATCTTCGACGTCCTCGAGGGCGAGCTGGAGCGCGTGCGCAAGCGCGGCGACTCCTCGGAGGCGACCGAGAAGGCGCTCCGTCACCTCGTGAGCGTCCTCGTGCACAAGCCCTCCGTCCGCGCCCGGGAGCTGGCGCGCCAGGGCGAGGGGGCCCGAGTGGTCGACGCCGTCCAGGCGCTGTTCGGCCTCGACGTGGAGATGCCCGCCGCGGTGTCCTCCCCCGTCGCCGTCGCGCTGCCGCGCACGGCCGAGGCGGGCCAGGCGTCGTGAGGCCCCGCATCCTCCGCGGCCCGCGCCTCGACGCGCCGCTCAGGATGTCCGAGCCGGTGCGCACGGAGCGCCTGGTGATCCGTCCCTACACGGCCGACGATCTCGACGACTACGCCGACATCCAACGCCGACCCGACGTGGTCGAGTACATGTTCTGGCCGCTCCGCGACCGCGAGGCGTCGAAGCGCCACCTCGCGGCCCGCTGCCGGAAGACGCGGCTCGAGCAGTCGAACGACTTCCTCGGGCTCGCCGTCGAGCTGCCCGACGAGCCGAGCCTCAACCCGCGCGCGGGATCCGGCCGCGTCGTCGGCGACGTGTCCCTCCTCCTCCGCAACGCCGCCTCGCGCCAGCTCGAGATCGGCTGGGTCATGAACCCGGACTTCGCCGGTCGCGGATACGCCACCGAGGCGAGCCGCGCCATGCTCGACATCGCCTTCCAGCGCGCCGGCGCCCACCGCGTCCTCGCGCAGCTCGACGCCCGCAACACCTCCTCCGCCCGCATGGCCGAGCGCCTCGGCATGCGCCGGGAGGGGCACTTCCGCGAGGAGCACCTCGTGAAGGGCGAGTGGGTCGACAGCCTCTACTACGCCGTGCTGGCCGACGAGTGGGCGACGCCGCCCGCCGCGACCTGACCCGGAGGATCCCGATGGACGGCGACCTGCCCGCGCTCGACCCGTTCGAGGTCCGCGGCCCCGTCCGCACGGCCCGGCTCGTGCTGCGGCCGTTCACACCGGACGACGTGGTCGCGTTGGACGCCTACGCGGCGTCCCCCGGAGCACGGCCGCACCTCGCCGGATCCTCGTCCGACCCCGCCCGCATGCTCGGCGACCGCCTCGGCTGGACCCGGCTGGCCGACGTCGGCGACCGGCTCGCCCTCGCGATCGAGCTGCCCGCGCAGGGCCAGCGGTGGGCCCGCGTGGTCGGCGAGGTGCACCTGCTGCTGCGCGACCCCGGCGCCCGGCAGGCCGAGCTCGGCGTGGTCGTGCACGAGGACGTGCGGGGCGCGGGCCTCGCGACGGAGGCGGCCGACCGGATCCTCGAGCTCGCGTTCGCCGAGGTCGGCGTCCACCGCGTCGCGTGCCGGGTCAACGCGGCCGACTCCGCGGCCCTCGGGTTGGCCGAGCGCCTCGGCATGCGGCGCGAGGCGCTGCTGGTGCACGACCGATGGGCCCGTGGAGCATGGGCGGATACCGTGGTCGTCGCCCTGCTCGACGTGGAGTGGGCGGCTCGCCAGAGCCTCGATGGACTGTAGGAGGACCGCGTGACATCGACCCCCGACCCCGCCGGACGACCGGTCGTGCCCGTCCTCGACGACGACGATGACGACGACCTCGACGAGCTGGACGAGCTCGACGGCGGCGGCCCCGGGGGCTCCGCGGCCCGACGCCGCGATCCCGACGAGCGTCCGCTGCGGGTCGCCGCGCTCGCCCTCATCCGCGACCGTCACGTGCTGATGGTGCGCGTCGAGGGGCAGGACGTCCTCTACCTGCCCGGCGGCAAGATCGAGCCCGGCGAGGGCGCGCGGCAGGCGCTCGTCCGGGAGGCCGCCGAGGAGGTGGGGCTCGAGATCGACCCCGCGAGCATCGAGGACCTCTTCACCGTGCTCGCCGACGCGCACGGCGCGCACGCGGGGCGGCTCGTGAGCATGACCGTCTACCGCGCGGAGCCCCGGGACGGCACGCGGCAGCAGCCGGTGCCCTCCGGCGAGGTGGCAGAGGTCGAGCTGGTGACGTCCGCGGACTCCGACCGCTGCCCGCCGGCCGGCCAGGCGGCGCTAGATGTACTGGGTCATGACGTTGGTGACACTCGGGCCGCGGGCGTGAGCCCGTGGCTTGAGTGGATTCGTTCAGTGTTGTAGTGCTCGATGAAGGGGTCAAGCGCGTCGGCCCGGTGTTGGTTGCTGGTGAAGGGTTGCCGGTAGGCCCACTCGGTCGCGAGGGTCCGGTTGAAGCGCTCGACCTTGCCGTTCTGCCAGGGGCAGTGCGGGCGGATGAACTTCTGCCGCGCGCCCAGGTCCTGGACGGCGTTCTTGAACGCGGTCGAGTGCCGGTAGGCGAACGCGTTGTCCGTGATGACCCGCTCGATCCGGGTGATCCCATGCCCGGCGAAGTACGCCGCTGCGCGGGTCAGGAACCCGGCCGCGGTCGCGCCTTTCTCATCGGGATGGATCTCCGCGTAGGCGAGACGGGTGTGGTCATCGACCGCGGCATGGACGTAATCGAACCCGATCCCGCGGCCGCGGACCTGCTCGCTGCGCCCGTGGACCCGCCAGCCGCCTCCGTCCGGGATCCTCCCGAGCTTCTTCACGTCCACGTGGATCAGATCACCCGGATGCTCGTGCTCATACCGGTGCGCCGTTGACCGGGATGCCCGGATCACGGCCCCGGTGACGGGGTCCAACCATGCCAACGGCGGCGCCCCGTGCCGGCGCAGGATCCGGGAGATCGTACGGGATGGAACACCTGTCACCGGCGCCAGCCGCGCAGGACCCGCCCGCAACTGGGCCCGCGCTTCCAGCACGGCCCGTTCCCGCTCCGGGCTCGTTCGCCTCGGTACTGACCGGGGCCGCGATGACCGATCCGTCAGCCCTCGCAGCCCCTCGGCACGGAACCGGTTCACCCATCGATGCGCGCACTGCCGCGACACCCCCAGCTCCCGCGCGACGTGCGCGACCGGCCGACGATCCTCCACCACCCGCCGCACGAGGAGAACCCTCCCGTGAACCGTCAGACGAGCATTACCGTGGGACATCGAGGCCTCCTGGCGATGGTTGAACTGAACAGCTCCATCAAGCCAGGAGGCCTCTTCACACGCCCCGAAGTGTCACCAACGTCACGGCCGAGTACAGCTAGAGGCGGGCGAACCCGTCGGAGATGATCTCGGCGAGCGCCTCGCGCTCCTCGAGCGGCAGGAACGCCGCGGCCGCCGCGTTGAGCTGGAACATCTCGTGATCGTCGAGGTCGTACGCGAACGCGTCCGTCAGGAGCGACAGCTCCCGGCTGATGCTGGTGCCGCTCATCAGGCGGTTGTCGGTGTTGACCGTGACCGCGAAGCCGAGCTGGTACAGCAGGTCGAACGGGTGGTCGACCATCTCGTCGCCCCACACCTCGATCGCGCCGGTCTGCAGGTTGGACGACGGGCTGAGCTCGAGCGGGATGCCGCGGTCTTTGATCCACTGGGCGAGCGTGCCCAGCGTGACGAAGACCTCCTCGCCCTCCTCGCTGTCGATCTCGATGTCCTCGGCGATGCGCACGCCGTGACCGAGGCGGAGGGCCCGGCCGTCGAGGAGCGCGCCGCGGATGGACTCGAGGCCGTCGGCCTCGCCCGCGTGCACGGTGCGGGGCATCCACTCGCGCGCGAGCAGGTCGAACGCGCCCTGCATGCGGGACGGCGGGAAGCCCGCCTCGGGCCCGGCGATGTCGAAGCCGACGACGCCGCGGTCGCGGTGGCGGATGGCGAGCTCGGCGATCTCGGTGCCGCGGTCGAGGTGGCGCATGGCGCTGACGAGCTGGCCGACGCGGATGGATCCGCCCGCCTCCTCGACGCCGCGCACGGCCTCCTCGATGCCGGACTGGACGGCCTCGACCGCCTGGTCGAGCGAGAGGCCCTTCGTGAGGTGCTGCTCCGGCGCCCAGCGGATCTCGCCGTAGACGACGCCGTCGTCGGCGAGGTCCTCGACGAACTCGCGCGCGACGCGGGCGAGCTGCTGCTCGGTCTGCATCACGGCGATGGTGACGTCGAAGGTCTTCAGGTAGTCAACGAGCGATCCCGAGTCGGCGCTGGTGCGGAACCACTCGCCGAGCGCCTCGGCGCCCTGCGCGGGCAGCTCGAGGCCGATCTCGTCGGCGATCTCGACGATCGTCCCGGAACGGAGGCCGCCGTCGAGGTGGTCGTGCAGGGAGACCTTGGGGAGGTCGCGGAACGACCCTCCGCCGGGCAGCGTGGAGTCCTCGGGAGCGATCGTCATGGGACGAATCTACTAGCCTCGACGCGGCCCACGCCGAGGTCGTCGGCACACGAACGATCGGTGTGCGAGACATCCGCGGGCCGCGACCGAGCCGGAGGACCCATGCCCACCAAGATCCTGATCGACTGCGACCCGGGGCACGACGACGCGCTGGCCCTGATGCTCGCGCACGGCAGCCCGGAGGTGGAGGTCGTCGGCATCACCACGGTGGCCGGCAACCAGACGCTGGAGAAGGTGACGCGGAACGCGCTGGCCGTCGCGACGGTGGCCGGGATGCAGGGCGTGCCGATCGCCGCCGGCTGCGCGCGGCCCCTCGTCCGGCCCGTGATGACGGCGCCGGAGATCCACGGCGAGACCGGGCTCGACGGACCCGAGCTGCCGGAGCCCGCCGTCGCGCTCGACCCGCGGCACGCGGTGGACCTCATCATCGAGACGGTCATGGCGCACGCGCCCGGGGAGATCACGCTGGTGCCGCTCGGCGCGCTCACGAACATCGCCCTCGCCGTGCGCCGCGAGCCCCGCATCGTCGAGCGCGTCAAGGAGGTCGTCCTCATGGGCGGCGGGTACCACCACGGCAACCGCACGGCCGTCGCGGAGTTCAACATCGCCGTGGATCCCGAGGCCGCGCACATCGTGTTCGGCGAGGCGTGGCCCGTGACGATGGTGGGCCTCGACCTGACGTACCAGGCGACGGCGACGCCGGAGGTCATGGCGCGCATCGCGGCGCTCGGCACGCCGGCGTCGCGCTTCGTCGTCGACTCGATGGAGTCCTACGGCCGGGCGTACCACGACCGGCAGGACTTCCCGAGCCCGCCCGTGCACGACCCTTGCGCCGTCGCGCGCGTGATCGACCCGCGCCTCGTCTCGGCGCGGCGTGCGCCCGTGTCCGTCGAGCTGACCGGCACGCACACGACCGGCATGACGGTGACGGACCTGCGCCGCCCCGCGCCCGCCGACTGCACGACCCAGGTCGCCGTCGACCTCGACCACGCCGGGTTCTGGGACGTGGTGGTCGACGCGCTCGAGCGCATCGGCTGAGGCGCGTCTCCGCACGGCCGTCGTCGCGGGACGACGGCCGGGCCGTGGGTCAGCCCTCGGCGGTGATGCGCTCCCGGACGAGCGGCCCGCGCGCGACGTGCTCCTCCGCGTCGCCGACGCGGTACGCGCCCTCGAGCGACTCCAGCGCGCGTGCGAACCGCTCGGGCTCGTCGGTGGAGAGCGTGAAGAGGGGGTCGCCGCGGCGCACCGCGTCCCCCGGCTTCGCGTGCAGGTCGACGCCCGCCGCGTGCTGCACGGCGTCGCCCTGGCGGGCGCGACCGGTGCCGAGGCGCCAGGCGGCGATGCCGAACGGGAGCGCGTCCTGCTGCACGAGCACGCCGTCGCGCTCGGCGGTGACCACGTGGGTCTCGCGCGCCACGGGCATCGCGGCGTCCGGATCCCCGCCCTGCGCGCGCACGGTGGCGCGCCACGAGTCCATGGCCCGGCCGTCGCGGAGGGCGACGTCGACGTCGGCGTCGGGGATCCCGACCGCGGCGAGCATCTCCCGCGCGAGCGCGAGCGTCAGCTCGACGACGTCGGCGGGGCCGCCGCCGGCGAGCACCTCGAGGGACTCGCGCACCTCGTTGGCGTTGCCGATGGCGAGGCCGAGCGGCACGTCCATGTCGGTGAGGAGCGCGGTGGTCCGCACCCCGGCGTCGGTGCCGAGCTCGACCATGGTGCGGGCGAGCTCGCGCGACCGGTCGATGTCGGTCATGAAGGCGCCGGAGCCGAACTTGACGTCGAGGACCAGGGCGCCCGTGCCCTCGGCGATCTTCTTGCTCATGATGCTGGAGGCGATGAGCGGGATCGCCTCGACCGTGCCCGTGGTGTCGCGGAGCGCGTAGAGGCGCTTGTCGGCGGGGGCGAGGCCGCTGCCGGCCGCGCAGATCACGCCGCCGTGGTCTCTCATCTGCCGCACCATCTCCTCGGTGGAGAGGTCGGCGCGCCAGCCGGGGATCGACTCGAGCTTGTCGAGCGTGCCGCCCGTGTGGCCGAGGCCGCGGCCCGAGAGCTGCGGCACCGCGACGCCGTAGGAGGCGACGAGCGGCATGAGCGGGAGGGTGATCTTGTCGCCCACGCCGCCCGTGGAGTGCTTGTCGACCGTGGGCTTGCCGAGCCGCGAGAAGTCGAGCGTCTCGCCGCTCGCGATCATGGCGAGCGTGAGGTCGCGGATCTCGGTGCGGTCCATGCCACGCAGCAGGATCGCCATCGCGAGCGCGGCCATCTGCTCGTCCGCCACGTAGCGGTCGGTGTACGCCGCCACGAGCCAGTCGATCTCGGCGGTCGAGAGCCGGCCGCCGTCGCGCTTGGTGCGGATCAGGTCGACGACGTCGAACGCGGCGCTCACGAGCGGTCCCCGTAGGCGTCCAGCGTGCTCGGCCCGAAGGCGTCGGGCAGCACCTCGTCGATCGTGCGGATCCCCGAGACGGTCTCCAGCAGCATGCCCGGCACCGCGTGCTCGAACAGCAGCTGCCGGCAGCGCCCGCACGGCATGAGGATGTTGCCGTCGCCGTCCACGCACGTGAAGGCCATGAGCTGGCCGCCGCCGGTGAGGTGCAGCACGGAGACGAGCGCGCACTCGGCGCAGAGGGTGAGGCCGTAGCTGGCGTTCTCGACGTTGCAGCCGGTGATCACGCGGCCGTCGGTGGCGATGGCCGCGACGCCCACGGGGAACTTCGAATAGGGGACGTACGCGCGGCCCATGGCCTCGTGCGCCGCCTCGCGGAGGGATCCCCAGTCGATGCCGCCCGACTCCACGGGCTCCACAGCGCTCACGACTTCACGTAGGGCTTGCCGGCGGCGGCGGGTCCGCGCACCTGGCCCACGAGTCCGGCGACCGCGGCGATGGTCACGACGTACGGCAGCATCAGCATGAACTCGCTCGGCACGGGCGACCCGATGACGCCGAGGACGTTCTGCAGGTTGCTCGCGAAGCCGAACAGGAGGGCCGCGAGCGTGGCGCGCAGCGGATCCCACCGGCCGAAGATCACGGCGGCCAGCGCGATGAACCCCGCGCCCGCCGTCATCTCCTTGTTGAACGCGCCGACGGATCCGAGCGTGAAGAACGCGCCGCCGAGGCCCGCGATGGCGCCCGCGAGGGACACGTTCCAGAACCGGGTCGCGGAGACCTTGATGCCCACGGTGTCGGCCGCCTGCGGATGCTCGCCCACCGCGCGGAGGCGGAGGCCCCAGCGCGTGTGGAACAGGCAGTACCAGACGAGGAACACGGCCACGTACATGACGTAGACGATGATCGTCTGCCGGAAGAGCACCGGTCCGATGATCGGGATCTGGCCGAGGACCGGGATGTCGATGCGGTCGAAGCGCGGCGGCGAGTTGAGCCGCCCCGGGTCGGCGGACAGCACCTGCGAGAACAGGAAGCTCGTGAGCCCCGTCACCAGGACGTTGAGTACGACGCCGACGATGACCTGGTCGACCAGGTACTTGATGGCGAACGCCGCGAGCACGAACGACACGAGCATGCCGGCGACCATCGCGGACGCGAGGCCGATGAGCGGCTGCCCCGTGAGGGACGCCACGACCGCGGAGACGAACGCGCCCGCCAGCAGCTGGCCCTCGATCGCGACGTTGACGACGCCCACGCGCTCCGAGAGGACGCCGCCGAGCGCGCCGAAGATGAGCGGCACCGACAGGGCGACCGTCCCGACGAGCAGTCCGGGCACGGGGATCGTCTGGCCCGCGGATGCCCAGGTGAGGAACGCCACGAGGAACAGGATCGCGAACACGGCGGTGAACCAGAGCGGCACCTTCGCCGAGCGGCGCACCATCAGCACGGACACCACCGTGAGCGCCGCGAGGACCACGGTGACGACGACGCCGGTCGCGGCGGTCGGCAGCACGAGCGGCGCGAGCTGGATGAGGTCGGTCCCGGTCGAGAGGCCGAACGTGCTCGACCCCTCGCGACCGAGCAGCACGAACAGGACGAGCGAGATCACCGTGAAGACGCCGAAGGCGACGGGCGCCTTCCAGCTGGTGGCGACGGCGCGCTCGAGCGCGGCGGCCGCGGGGACGTGCGGCACCGGGGCGTGCGCGGCGGGGGTGGTCGCGGTCATGAGCTGAGCGCCGCCTTCCGGATCCGGGTGGTGCGACGCGCCTGGCCCGGCGCGGGCAGGCGGAAGACCGCCCGCACGAGCGGGGGCGCCGCGATGAACAGGACGATGAGCGACTGGACGACCACGACGATGTCGATGGGCACGCCCTCTGCCGCCTGCATCGAGAAGCCGCCGGCCTTGAACGCGCCGAACAGGATCCCCGCGACGAAGACCCCCCAGGGGCGGCTGCGGCCGAGCAGCGCCACCGTGATGGCGTCGAAGCCGATGCCGGCGTCGATCCCCGAGCTGAAGCCCGTCGTGACCGTGCCGAGCACCTGGCTGGCCCCCGCGAGGCCCGCGAGACCGCCGGAGATGAGCATGGCGTAGAGGTAGGAGTTCTTGACGTCGATGCCGGCGACCCGCGCGGCGCTCGGGTTCTCGCCCACCGCGCGGAAGCGGAAGCCGAGGCCGGAGCGGTTGAGGAGGTACCAGACGATCACCGTCGCGACGACGACCACGAGGAAGCCCGCGTGCAGCGAGTACCCGTCGCCGAGGAGCGCCGGGAACACCGCCGTGTCGAGCATGGCCGGTGTCTTCGGGTTGTTCGACCCGGGCGCCTGCAGGAGGCCGGGCGTCCGCAGCAGGTAGGAGAGGAGGTAGAACGCGACGTAGTTGAGCATGATCGTGACGATCACCTCGTGCGCGCCGGTGCGCGCCTTGAGGAGGCCGACGATCCCGCCCCAGACCGCGCCGCCGACGATGCCCGCGCCGACGGCGAGCACCAGGTGGATCACGGGCGGCAGGTCGAAGCTGAAGCCCACCCAGCCGGCGCAGGCCGCGGCGATGAGCATCTGCCCGCGCGCGCCGATGTTGAACAGGCCCACGCGGAACGCGAGCGCGACGCCGAGGCCCGCCGCGATCAGCGGGGTCGCGAAGGTCAGCGTCTCGGTGAGCGGCTTGATGCCGTTCGCGAACCCCGGCCGGCGGAAGTTGTAGATCGAGCCCTGGAAGAGCGCGGAGTAGGCGCCGGACGCGGCGTCCCACCCGGCGCGCAGGGTGTCGAGCGGGCGGCTGAAGAAGTACCCGGCCGCCTTCTGCGTCTCCTCGTCGGTGACGGCGATGAGCAGCGCGCCGACGATCAGCGACAGCACGACCGCGAGCACCGACAGGAGCGCGCTGCCGCTCGCGATCTCGCGGAGGATCTGCCCGGCGCGGGAGCCCTCGTCGCCGTCGCCGCCCGCCACGGCGGGCACGCCCGCGGGCGACTCGGAGCGTGTGGGGTCGCCCACGGATCCGGCCTCGCGACCGGAGGCGGGCAGCTGCCCCGCTGGCGGGTCCTCGGGCCCCTGGCCCTCGGGACGAGTGGTGTCGTCGGTCATGCGGTGCGCCCTCCGGCGGTCGTGGTGGTGGGGACGGATGCGGGGACCTCGCCGGCCATCATCAGGCCGAGCACGTCGCGGGGGGTGTCGCCCGGGACGATGCCGACGATGCCGCCGCGGTACATGACGGCGATGCGGTCGGCCAGCGCCGCGACCTCGTCGAGCTCGGTGGAGACGACGATGACGGGCAGGCCGCGGTCACGGGTCTCGACGACGCGCGTGTGCACGAACTCGATGGAGCCGACGTCGAGGCCGCGCGTGGGCTGCGCGGCGACGAAGAGGCGGAGGTCGCGGCTGAGCTCGCGCGCGAGCACGACCTTCTGCGCGTTGCCGCCGGAGAGCCGGCCGACGTGCGTGTCGATGCCCTGCGTGCGGATGTCGAACTCGCGCACGCGGTCACGCGCGAACTCGTCGAGGTAGCCGAGCTTCAGGGATCCGGCGACGACGAACGGCGGGCTGTCGGACCGGTCGAGCATGAGGTTCTCGGCGATGGTGAACTCGCCGACGAGCCCGTCGTCGTTGCGGTCCTCGGGGACGAAGCCGACACCGGCGTCGAGCACACGGCGGACCGAGCGGCCGGTGAGGCGCGTGCCGTCGAGGTCGATGGTGCCGGACACGCGCGGCTGCAGCCCGAGGATCGCCTCGGTGAGCTCGGTCTGCCCGTTGCCCTGGACGCCCGCGATGGCGAGGATCTCCCCCGCGTGCACCTCGAAGCTCACGCCGTCGACGACGACCTGGCCGGACGCGTCCACCACCGTGAGGTCGCGCACGACGAGGGCGGCGGCGCCCGGCGTCGCGGGCTCCTTCTGCACGGTGAGCGACACGCTCCGGCCCACCATGAGGGACGCGAGCTCGGCGTTGCTCGCGGTGGGCTCGGCCTCGCCGACGACCTTGCCGAGCCGGATGACGGTGATGCGGTCCGCGACCTCGCGGACCTCGCGCAGCTTGTGGGTGATGAAGACGATGCCGGTGCCCGCGTCGCGGAGCTGCTTCATGATCACCATGAGCTCGTCGGTCTCCTGCGGCGTGAGCACCGCGGTCGGCTCGTCGAACACGAGCACCTCGGCGTCACGTGACAGGGCCTTGATGATCTCGACCCGCTGCTGCACGCCGACGGGCAGGTCGGCGACGAGCGCGTCCGGGTCCACGTCGAAGCCGAACCGGGCGGAGATCTCGCGCACCTTCGCGCGGGCGCCCGCCAGGTCGAGCCGTCCGCCGAGCTTCGTCTCCTCGTGTCCGAGCATGACGTTCTCCGCGACCGTGAACACGGGGATGAGCATGAAGTGCTGGTGCACCATGCCGATGCCCGCGGCCATCGCGTCGCCGGGGCCGGCGAACCGCGCCACCCGGTCGTCGAGGAGGATCTCGCCCTCCTCGGCCTGGTACAGGCCGTAGAGGACGTTCATCAGCGTGGACTTGCCCGCGCCGTTCTCGCCCAGCAGGCAGTGGATCTCGCCCGGGTGGACGACGAGGTCGATGTGGTCGTTGGCCACCAGCGCGCCGAAGCGCTTGGTGATTCCCCGCAGTTCGAGCTTCATCGGATCAATCTGTTCGGTGGGTGTGGTGAGCACGCGGCGGGGGGACCGGCGACTGCCGATCCCCCCGCGGTGCGTTCGATGCTACTTCGTCAGCGACGACGGCGACTCGACGGTGATCGAGCCGTCGATGATGCCGGCCTTGATCGTCTCGAGCTCGCCCGAGAGGTCCGACGGGACCTCGGACTCGTAGTCGTGGAACGGGGCGATGTCCACGCCGCCGTTCTTGAGCGTGCCGACGTACGGCGTCGCGTCGAACTTGTCGTCCGCCGCCGTCTTCACGACGTCCTCAACACCGGCGTCGATGCCCTTGAGCACCGAGGTGAGGAAGAGGTCCTTGAGGTCGGGCGCGGTCTCGTACGCGTCGGAGTCGACGCCCACCATGACGACCTTCTTGTCGCTCGAGTCGCGGATGGCCTCGCCCGCGCTGAGGAAGATCGGACCGCCGACGGGCATGATGACGTCCGCGCCCTGGTCGATCAGCGTCTGCGCCGCGGTCTTGGCCGTCTGGTTGGCGACGAACTCGCCGGTGAACGACCCGCTCTGGCTCGCGACGTCCCAGCCGATGGCCTTGACGTCCTTGCCCTTCTGCTCGTTGTAGTAGTTCACGCCGTCGACGAAGCCGTCCATGAAGATCGTGACGGTCGGGATCTGCAGCCCGCCGAAGGTGCCGACGGTGCCGGTCTTCGAGTAGGCCGCCGCCGCGTAGCCCGCGAGGAACGCGGCCTCGCTCGTGTTGAAGGTGATGGGCTTGACGTTCGGTGCGTCGATGGACGCGTCGTCGATGATCGCGTACTCGGTGTCGGGGTTGGCGGCTGCCGCCTCCTTGGTGGCGTCCGCGAGCAGGAAGCCGACGGTGACGATGAGGCCGCAGCCCTGGTCGGCGAGGTTGGTGAGGTTCGGCGCGAAGTCGGTCTCCGCGGCGGACTCGACCGTCTTCGGGGTGTCGAGGCCGAGGTCGGTGGCCGCCTTGGTGAGGCCCTCGAAGCCGAGCTGGTTGAACGACTTGTCGTCGAAGCCGCCGGAGTCGGAGACCATGCAGGAGACGAGGTCGCTCTTCGCGGCGCCGCCGGTGCCTCCCGCGGTCGACTCGGGGGCGGCGCCGCAGCCCGCGAGGATCGCGGTGATGCCGACGGCGGCGAGACCGCCGAGGGCGGCCTTTCGGGTGGTGATGGTCACTGTGGCCTCCAGGTGCAGCCCGGGTCAGCCGGGCGATGTGGGTTCATGTTACCCATGCACGGGAATGCGTCCCGTGCCCCGATCGGGCCCCGGGGCGCAAGCGTTATCGATCCGGGACGGCCCCGAAACACCGCGGCAACACGGGCTCTGCTACGGCGTGGAGACCGACTTCACCTGCACGTCGCCGGAGACGATGCGGGCCTTCAGCGCGTCGAGCTCGGACTGCAGCTCAGGCGACACCGAAGCGGCGAGGTCGTGGTACTCCGCGAGCCCGACGCCGCCGTTCGCGAGCGTGCCCACGTACGGCTCCGACGTGAACGACCCCTTCTGGTCGTCGGCCACGATGTCGACCACGGCCTCGCCGGTGTCCTTGAGCACGCTCGTGAGCAGGAGCGGCCGGTACTCGGCGGGGAGGGTGTCGTAGCCGTCGTTGTCGACCCAGATCAGCTTGCCGCTGCCGTGCGCGAGGATCGCGGACGCCGCACCCTCCCCCACCTGACCGGCCACCGGCATGATGACGTCGGCGCCCTGGTCGAGCAGGTTCTGCGTCGTGGTCTGGCCCTTCGACACGTCCTCGAAGTCACCGGTGAAGGTGCCGTCCTGCGCCGCGGCGTCCCAGCCGAGCGCCTGGACGCTCGTGCCGTGCGCCTGGTTGTACGCGGCCACGCCGTCGACGAAGCCGTCCATGAAGAGGGTGACGGGCGGCTGGTTGCCTCCGCCGAAAGTGCCGACCTTGCCGGTCTCGCTCACGCCCGCCGCGAGGTAGCCCGCGAGGTAGGAGGCCTGCGCCGTGTCGAACACGAGCGGCTTGACGTTCGGGGCGTCGACGACCTCGTCGACGATGGAGAAGTGCACGTCCGGGTTGGCGGCGGCCGCAGCCGACGTGGCGTCCGCCAGCTCGTAGCCGACGGTGAGGATGAAGCCGCAGCCCGTGCCCACCGCCTGCTCGACGTTCGGGGCGAGATCGGTCTCCGAGGTCGAGACGAGGACGTCCGCCTGGATCCCCAGCTCCTGCTCCGCGCGCTGGAGCCCCTCCCAGCTCGACTGGTTGAAGGAGCGGTCCTGCAGGCCGCCGGAGTTGGTCACCATGCGGGCGCAGTAGTCGCTCGCGGACGCGGATCCGGTGGCGCCGGGCTCGGGGGCCGCGCCGCACCCGGCGAGGGCCGCGGCGGAGAGGAGGGCGATGGGCAGGATGACGGCGCGGACGGCGCCGCGGGTGCGGGGCATCCCCGGAATCTAACGGCGGCGCTCCCGGCGCCTTCCGGCCATCGGGAGCGCCCGCGGGGTTCGTTACCCCTTCGTTACAGGACGTCCGTCCCGCCGCTGAGCTTGAGCGCGTCCACCACGCTCTTCACGCGCTGCGCGTTCTCCTTGGTGGTCACGAGCAGGGCATCGGGGGTGTCGACGACGACGATGTCCCGCACCCCGATGAGGCTGATCACGCGCTTGCTGTTGGCGACCACGATGCCGCTCGACGCGTCGGACAGGACGCGCGCGTCCTCCCCGAGGATCACGAGGTCGGACTTGCGGCCGCTCGAGTGCATCTTGGCGACGGAGGCGAAGTCGCCCACGTCGTCCCAGGTGAAGCGGCCGGGGATCACGGCGAGCGCCCCACGGGCGGCGGCCGGCTCGGCGACCGCGTAGTCGATCGCGATCTTCTTGAGGTTGGGCCACACGCGGTCGACGACGAGGCCGCGGTCAGCGGTGTCCCACGCCTCGGCGAGCTCGAGGACGCCCTTCAGCAGCTCAGGCTCGGTGCGGCCGAGCTCCTCGAGGAGGCGGTCGGCGCGGGCGATGAACATGCCGGCGTTCCAGAGGTGCGTGCCGCCCTTCACGTAGCCGCGGGCGACGCCGATGCTCGGCTTCTCCACGAACGACGCGACCTTGAGGGCGTGCGGGGCGTCCGGGATGCTGAGCGCCTTGCCGGTGTGGATGTAGCCGAAGCCGGTCGCGGGCTCCGTCGGCGTGATGCCGATGGTGGTGATGTAGCCGGCATCGGCGGCGATGACGGCCTCGCGCACGGTGTCGCGGAAGCGGTCGGGGTCGGCAATGACGTGGTCGGCCGCGAACGAGCCGATGATGACGCCCGGCTCGCGGCGCTGGAGGATGGCCGCGGCCAGTGCGATGGCGGCGGTGCTGTCGCGCCCCTCGCTCTCGAGGACGACGTTCGGGTCGGCGAGCTCGGGCAGCTGCGCCTCGACGGCGGCCCGGTGGGCGCGGCCGGTGACGACCATGATCCGGTCCTCGCCGGAGAGCGGGGCGAGGCGCTCCCACGTGTCGCGGAGGAGCGTGCGGCCGGAACCGGTGAGGTCGTGGAGGAACTTCGGTGCGTCCGCGCGGGACAGCGGCCAGAGGCGCGAGCCCACGCCCCCCGCGGGGATCACGCTGTAGAAACGGGAGATCGCGCTCGTCTGCTCGGTCATGGGCCCACACTATCGGCACCCTGGGAAACAGCCGGATGCGTCGAGTTCACGTGACGGCAACGGGGCGTTCACGGGGCCGCGGCGACGGCGACGGCCCCCGTCCCTAGCGTCGGGGGCATGCGCGTAGCCGTCGTCAGCGAGAGCTTCCTCCCCACCGTCAACGGCGTCACCACGAGCGTCTGCCGGGTGCTCGAGCACCTGAGGGACCGCGGTCACCAGGTGATGGTGATCGCCCCGGACGCCGGCGCCCCGTCCGAGTTCGCGGGCTTCCCCGTCCACGGCGTCCCCGCCTTCGCCTACCGGCAGTTCCCGGTGGGGATCCCCAGCCCGCAGGTGCTGCGCCTCCTGACCGACTTCACGCCGGACGTGCTGCACACCGCGTCGCCCCTCTTCCTGGGCGCGCAGGCCATCGCGGCCGCGACCCGCATCGACACCCCGTCCGTCGCCGTGTTCCAGACCGACGTGGCCGGCTACGCCCGCCGGAACCGCCTGGCCGCGACCGCGCCGTACGTGTGGCGGCTCGTGCGCTGGATCCACCAGGGCGCCGACCTGACCCTCGCACCGTCGAGCGCCGCGGCCGCCGACCTCGCGGCAGCGGGCGTCGAGCGCGTCGCCCGCTGGGGTCGCGGCGTCGACCTCGACCGCTACCACCCCCGCAACCGCGCCATGGAGGACGCGGTCGCGCTCCGGCACCGCGTCGCGCCGGGCGGCGAGACGGTCGTCGGCTACGTGGGCCGCATCGCCCCCGAGAAGCAGCTCGAGCGGTTCTCCGCGCTCCGCGGGATCCCCGGCGTGCGCTTCCTCATCGCGGGCGACGGCCCGAGCCAGGCCTCGGCACGACGCGCCCTCGCGGGCATGCCCGTCACGTGGCTCGGCCGCGTGGGCGGTCGCGAGCTCGCCGCCGCGTACGCCGCCATGGACGTCTTCGTGCACACCGGCACCGAGGAGACGTTCGGCCAGACCGTGCAGGAGGCGCACGCGTCCGGCCTCCCCGTGGTCGCGCCGCACGCCGGCGGACCGATCGACCTGGTCGCGCACGGGACGGACGGCTTCCTCTTCGACCCGGCGTCGCCCCGGGACGCGCACCTGCGCCGCCTCGTGGACGAGCTCGTCGCCAGCGAGCCGATGCGGCTCCGCATGGGCGAGGCCGGTCGCCGGGCCGTCCTCGGCCGCTCCTGGGCCACGATCGGCGACGAGCTCATCGGGCACTACGGCCGCGCCGTCTCCGCGCGCCGCTCGGCCCTGCAGGCGGCTGGTCCCGCGGACGCCGGCCCCGTCCCCGTCGTCGCCTGACCCCGTCGCCCACGGCCCGCGACGCTTAGGGTGCCCTAACGGGTGACCGCCCGGACCCGCCCGTAGACTCGTCGACGACGCGCAATGTCGGCGCGAAGGCGCTCCGCCCTCGGGGCACCAGCATCAGGGAGGGTCGTTCCGTGTCCATCAAGACGGCAGGAACCCGCGAACCGCACACGTCGCGCGCACCGAAGGTCCCCGCGGGGACGCTGTACCGGGGCCGTGAGGGCATGTGGTCATGGGTGTTGCACCGCATAACCGGCGTGTCCATCTTCTTTTTCCTCCTCGTGCACGTGCTCGACACGAGCCTCATCCGCGTGAGCCCCGAGGCCTACAACGCGGTCATCGGCACGTACAAGAACCCGATCATGGGCATCGGCGAGGTCGCCCTCGTCGGGGCCATCGGCTTCCACGCGCTCAACGGGCTGCGGATCATCCTCATCGACTTCTGGCGCTTCGGCGCCAAGCACCAGCGGCTCATGTTCTACGTGGTCATCGGCCTGTGGGTCGTGCTCATGGCCGGCTTCGTGCCGCGCCACCTCATGAACGTGTTCAGCGAAGCGGGATGGATCTGATCGTGAGCGACATCGCACAGCAGGTGAGCATCGAGCGTCCCCGCCAGCCCCGGCAGCCGCGTCGTCAGGGCGGCGTCAACTGGGAGAAGTGGGGCTGGATGTACATGCGCGCCTCGGGCGTCGTGCTCGTCGTGCTCATCTTCGGCCACCTCTACGTCAACCTCATCCAGGGCGAGGGCATCAAGGCCATCGACTTCGCGTTCGTCGGCGGCAAGCTCTCCGACCCGTTCTGGAAGGTGTGGGACATCGCGCTCCTCTGGCTCGCGGTCATCCACGGCGCCAACGGCATGCGCACCCTCGTGAACGACTACGCCGCGTCGCCCCGCACCCGCACGATCCTCAAGGGCGCGCTCGTCACGTCCACGGTCGTCCTGCTGGTGCTCGGCACGCTCGTCGTCTTCACCTTCGACCCGTGCCCCGCCGGCCAGCCCGCCGACCTGCTGCCCTCCTTCTGCGGCGACCTCTAGCCGCTCACCCCTCCCGCCTCGAGAAAGAAGCCCGTGACCACTGACACCGCCACCCCCGGTTCCGAGCCCTCCGCGAGCACCATCGTGGACGGCGTCCACTACCACCAGTTCGACATCGTCATCGTGGGTGCGGGCGGCGCCGGCATGCGCGCGGCGATCGAGGCGGGACCGCAGGCGAACACGGCCGTCATCTCGAAGCTCTACCCGACGCGCTCCCACACGGGCGCGGCGCAGGGCGGCATGGCCGCCGCGCTCGCGAACGTCGAGGAGGACAGCTGGGAGTGGCACACCTTCGACACCGTCAAGGGCGGCGACTACCTCGTCGACCAGGACGCGGCGGAGATCCTCGCGAAGGAGGCCATCGACGCGGTCATCGACCTCGAGAACATGGGCCTCCCCTTCAACCGCACGCCCGACGGCAAGATCGACCAGCGCCGCTTTGGCGGCCACACGGCCGACCACGGCAAGAGCCCCGTCCGCCGGTCCTGCTACGCGGCCGACCGCACGGGCCACATGATCCTGCAGACGCTGTACCAGAACTGCGTCAAGTTCGGCATCAACTTCTTCAACGAGTTCTACGTCCTCGACCTCGTCATGGCCGAGGTCGACGGCAAGGAGCAGCCCGCGGGCGTCGTGGCCCTCGAGCTGTCGACCGGCGAGATCCACGTCTTCCAGTCGAAGGCCGTGATCTTCGCGACCGGCGGCTTCGGCAAGATCTACAAGACGACCTCGAACGCGCACACCCTCACGGGCGACGGCGTCGGGATCATCTGGCGCAAGGGCCTGCCGCTCGAGGACATGGAGTTCTTCCAGTTCCATCCGACCGGTCTGGCCGGCCTCGGCATCCTCCTGTCCGAGGCGGCCCGCGGCGAGGGCGCGATCCTCCGCAACAGCGAGGGCGAGCGGTTCATGGAGCGCTACGCGCCCACCATCAAGGACCTCGCTCCCCGCGACATCGTCGCCCGGTGCATGGCCACGGAGATCCGCGAGGGTCGCGGCGCGGGCCCGAACGAGGACTACGTCTACCTCGACATCACGCACCTGGAGCCCGCGGTCATCGACGCGAAGCTCCCGGACATCACGGAGTTCGCGCGCACGTACCTCGGCGTCGAGCCGTACACGGAGCCCGTGCCCGTGCTGCCGACCGCGCACTACGCGATGGGCGGCATCCCCACGAACATCAAGGCCGAGGTCCTCTCCGACAACTCCACCGTGGTGCCCGGCCTCTACGCGGCCGGCGAGTGCGCGTGCGTGTCCGTCCACGGATCCAATCGCCTCGGCACCAACTCGCTCCTCGACATCAACGTGTTCGGCAAGCGCGCGGGCAACTACGCGGCCGAGTACGTCAAGGGCGTCGACTTCACGCCGCTCCCCGCGGACGCCGCGGACTTCGTGAAGGGCCTCGTCGAGGGCGCGCGCAACTCCAACGGCACCGAGCGGATCTCGACCCTGCGTCGCGAGCTGCAGGAGTCGATGGACCGCAACGCCCAGGTGTTCCGCACCGAGGACACGCTGATCGAGGTCACCAAGGTGATCGCCGACCTGCGCGATCGGTACACGAACATCCAGGTGCAGGACAAGGGCCAGCGGTTCAACACGGACCTGCTCGAGGCCATCGAGCTCGGCTTCCTGCTCGACCTCGCGGAGGTCGTCGTGTACTCGGCGATGTACCGCAAGGAGAGCCGCGGCGGCCACTTCCGCGAGGACTTCCCGAAGCGGGACGACGAGAACTACATGGTCCACACCATGGCGTACCTCACCGGCGACGCGCACAGCACCGACGCCGGCGACCACATCAAGCTCAGCACCAAGCCCGTGGTCATCACGAACTACCAGCCGATGGAGCGGAAGTACTGACCCCTGGGGTCAGCACCGACGCACATCACCGCACCACCGATCCGATAGGACGCACGCGTGAGCACCGCAACCCTGGACGCACCCCCCGCGGGAGAGGCCTCGGCCATCCCCACCTTCACGGTGACCCTCATCATCCGCCGCTACCTGCCCGGCCAGGACGCCGAACCGCGATGGGAGGACTTCGACGTCGAGGTCTACCCGACCGACCGCATCCTCGACGCGCTGCACAAGATCAAGTGGGAGCAGGACGGGTCGCTGACCTTCCGCCGCTCCTGCGCGCACGGCGTGTGCGGATCCGACGCGATGCGCATCAACGGCCGCAACCGCATGGCCTGCAAGACGCTCATCAAGGACCTCGACATCTCGCAGCCCATCTACGTGGAGGCCATCAAGGGCCTGCCGCTGGAGAAGGACCTCGTCGTCGACATGGAGCCGTTCTTCGAGTCGTTCCGCGACGTGCAGCCGTTCCTCATCTCCAACACGAAGCCGGAGAAGGGCAAGGAGCGGATCCAGTCCGCGGCCGAGCGCGCCCGCTTCGACGACACCACCAAGTGCATCCTCTGCGCCGCGTGCACGTCGTCGTGCCCCGTGTTCTGGACCGACGGCCAGTACTTCGGTCCGGCCGCCATCGTCAACGCGCACCGCTTCATCTTCGACTCGCGCGACGAGTCGAACGTGCGCCTCGACATCCTCAACGACAAGGAGGGCGTGTGGCGGTGCCGCACGACCTTCAACTGCTCCGAGGCCTGCCCGCGCGGCATCCAGGTGACGCAGGCGATCGCCGAGGTCAAGCAGGCGATCATGCGCGGCAAGGCGTAGCGCCGCAGCCCCACCGCACGAACACGGCCCCGCAGCTCCTCGGAGCTGCGGGGCCGTGCGTCTGCGCGGGCGGGTCAGGCGGCCGCGAGGATCCGCTCGGCCGCGGCGCGAGCATCGGCCGCCGTGCGTGCGCAAAGGACGGCCTGTGCGGCGGCGCGCGCGTCGTCGAGGGTGCGGCGGCCGAGCTCCAGGCGGACGTCGGCGAGCGCGGCGGGCGTCATCGAGAGGCTCGTGGCGCCCAGGCCGACGAGCACCACCGCGAGGAGCGGGTCGGCGGCCGCCTCGCCGCAGATGCCCACCGGCGTGCCGGACGCACGGCCCGCGTCGCCCAGCGTGCGGACGAGGCGGAGGACCGCCGGGTGCCACGGGTCCTGGTAGGACGCGACCGAGCCGAGCAGGCGGTCCGCCGCCATCGTGTACTGCGTGAGGTCGTTCGTGCCGATGCTCACGAAGTCGGCGACCTCGACGACCTGGTCGGCGAGGAGCGCGAGCGACGGCACCTCGGCCATCACGCCCACCGTGCGGAGCCCGAGCTCGCGGCCGAGGTCGACGAAGTACGCCGTCTCCTCCGCGTCGGCGACCATGGGCGCCATGACCCAGAGGTCGGCGTCGGTGGCCGCGTCCGCCGCGGCGAGGGCCGTGAGCTGGTCGCGGAGGATCTGCTCGTGCGCGCGGAGGGCTCGCAGGCCGCGGAGGCCGAGCGCCGGGTTCTCCTCGTCGGCGTCGGTGAGGAAGGCGAGCGGCTTGTCGGCGCCGGCGTCGAGCGCGCGGACCACGACCTTGCGGTCGGGGAAGGCCTCGAGGAGCGCCGTGTACTGCGCGGTCTGCGCCGCGACGGACGGCGCCTCGGCGGCGTCGAGGAACAGGAACTCGGTGCGGAAGAGGCCGACGCCCTCGGCGCCGAGCTCGACCGCGCGGGCGGCCTCCGCCGGGGATCCGAGGTTGGCGAGGAGCGGGACGGGCGTGCCGTCCGCCAGCGCGCCGTCGGTGACGGGCAAGGCCAGCGCCTCCTCGCGGGCGCGGATGCGGCGCACGGCGTCCTCGCGCTCGGCGTCGGACGGATCCGCGATGACGAGGCCGGCCGCGGCGTCGACGACGACCTCGGTGCCCTCGGGGAGGCCGGCGGCGCCCGTCGCGCCGACGATGGCCGGGATGGACCGGCTGCGGGCGAGGATCGCGGTGTGGCTGGTGGGGCCGCCGTCGGTCGTGACCAGGGCGAGCACGCGGTCGAGCTCGAGGAGGGCCGTGTCGGCGGGCGCGAGGTCGCGCGCGACGAGGACGAAGGGCGCGTCCGCCGTCGGGATCCCCGGCGCAGGCACCCCCCGGAGCCGCGCGATGACGCGCTGGGCGACGTCGGCGAGGTCCGCCGCGCGCTCGGCCATGTAGCCGCCCATGCCGGTGAGCAGCTCCTGGAAGGTGGCGAACGCCTCGAAAACGGCGCGCTCGCCCGAGCGTCCCTGGCCGACGAGCCGGCTGACCGAGTCGAGGAGGGCGGGGTCGCGCGCCATGAGCGACTGCGCGTCGAGCACGTCCTTCGCGTCGCCGCCGGCGCGGGCGCCGCGCGCAGCGAGGTCGTCGGCCGTGGCGGCGAGGGCGTCGGCGACGCGGGCGACCTCGGCGTCGGCGTGGCCCGTGAACGGCTCCGTGCCGGGCTCGGGCAGCGGGTCGGGCATCCGCATCACGGGCCCGGTGGCCACTCCGTGTCCGACTCCGATACCGGTGATGCGCACAGGGACTCCCTCGCTCGGGTGCGTGACGCGCGGACGGACGGCGCCCGCGCGGGTCGCCGTCCGGTCGGGGTGCCGGAACGGCCCGCCCACGCTACCAGGGGCCCGGCGGCCCGTATCCTCGGGGGATGACCGCCCCCGACGGCCGCGGGCGCCCCGACCGCGCCGCCTCCGCATCCGCCTCCCCCGGCACGCCGCCCCAGGACCCACCCGCGCCCACGGGCATCCCGGCGCTCGTCACCCGCGTGATGGCGCTGAAGCCCGTGCGCGTGTTCCTCGCCTACGGGGCCGCCGGCGGACCGATCCTCGCCGCCGGCATGTCGTACCAGGCGGTGTTCGCGGTGTTCGCGGCGCTCGCGGTCGGCTTCTCGGTGGCGGGCTCGGTGCTCGCGGACAACCCGATGCTGCTCGACTCGCTGCTCAGCATCATCCAGGGGGCGGTGCCCGGCCTGTTCGGACCCGATGGTGTGATCAAGGACCCGCAGGAGCTGCTCCAGTCGCGCGCGATCAACCTGGCCGGCATCATCGGCTCCATCGGCCTCCTCGTCACCGCGCTCGGCTGGCTGGCCTCGACGCGCGACTCTGTCCGGCGCATCTTCGAGCTGCCGCCGCCGATCACGTTCTTCCTGCTCCTCAAGGTGAAGGACCTCGGGCTCGCGCTGGTCTTCGCCCTCGCGATGCTGCTGTCGGCGGCGCTCTCGGTGGTCAGCACCGGGCTCCTCGGCTTCGTGTTCCGGCTGATGCAGGTCGGCGAGGACTCGCTGCTCGCGATCGTCGTGGGCCGCACCGTGGGCCTCGCGCTCGTGCTCGCGCTCGACACTGCCGTGCTCGCGGGGGCGTACCGGATCCTGTCGGGCGTCCGGATCCCCCGGACGCAGCTCCTCCAGGGCGCGCTCCTCGGCGGCGTGGCGATGGGCGTCCTCAAGGTGCTCGGCACGGCGCTCCTCGGCGGCGCGAGCCGGAACCCGCTGCTCGCGTCGTTCGCGGTGATCATCGGGCTCCTGATCTGGTTCAACCTCATCTGCCAGGTCATCCTCATCTGCGCGTCGTGGATCGCCGTGAGCATGCAGGACCGCGGCATCGACGCCCGGTCCCTCACCCCCGAGCAGCTGGAGCAGGAGCGCGTCGCGAAGCTCGACGAGGCACGCCGGATCCTCGAGGAGGAGGAGCGTGCCCGGGAGCGGGAGCGGTACGCGCAGTCGCGCGGCATCACGCGGGTGCTGCTCGGGTTGCGGCGGAGACGCCGCCGTTAGGATCGAGACCATGCCCTCGAACCTCCGCGTCGCGTCCATCAACACGAACGGCATCCGGGCCGCGTTCCGCAAGGGCATGGGCGACTGGCTCGACACGCGCGACGTCGACATCCTCGCCATCCAGGAGGTCCGCGCCGAGACGAGCGACATCGAGGGCCTCCTCGGCCCCGAGTGGAACGTGCTGCACGACGCCGCGACCGCCAAGGGCCGCGCGGGCGTCGCCATCGCGAGCCGCCGCCGCGCCGAGATCCACCGCGTCGCCATCGGCGCGGAGGACTTCGACAGCGCGGGCCGCTGGCTCGAGGCCGACTACGACGTGGACGGCACGATCGTCACGGTCGTGAGCGCCTACGTGCACTCCGGCGAGGTCGGCACCGCCAAGCAGGACGAGAAGTGGCGCTTCCTCGACGGCATGGAGAAGCGCCTGCCCGAGATCGCCGAGCACTCCGAGCTCGCGGTCGTCGTCGGCGACCTCAACGTCGGGCACCGCGAGCTCGACATCCGCAACTGGAAGGGCAACGTGAAGCGCGCCGGGTTCCTGCCGCGCGAGCGCGCCTACCTCGACCGGATCCTCGGCGCGCGCGGCGAGGACGTCACGGGCGTCGACGGATCCACCGGCCCCGGCCTCGGCTGGGTCGACGTCGGACGCCAGCAGGCCGGCGAGGTCGACGGCCCGTACACGTGGTGGAGCTGGCGCGGCAAGGCGTTCGACAACGACACCGGCTGGCGCATCGACTACCAGCTCGCGACCCCGGCCCTCGCGGAGAAGGTCGTGGGCTACGCGGTCGACCGCGCCGAGGCCTACGACAAGCGATGGTCGGACCACACGCCCGTGGTCGTCGACTACGCGATCTGACCCGTCGCCCGCACCCTCGCTCCCCTCCCCCTCCGCGCCGCACCGGCGCCCCGCGAGCGTCCCGCGCTCCCCTCACGAAGGCATCGCCATGACCGCACGTCCCGTCCTCTTCTCCGGCATGCAGCCGTCCGCCGACTCGCTGCAGATCGGCAACTACATCGGCGCGCTCCTGCAGTGGAAGGAGCTGCAGACCACGCACGACGCCGTGTTCTGCGTCGTCGACCTGCACGCCATCACCGTCCCGCAGGATCCGGGGGCCCTCCGCGACTCCACCCGGCGCACCGCCGCGCAGTACATCGCGGCGGGCATCGACCCGGCCGTCTCCACGCTCTTCGTGCAGTCGCACGTGTCGGCGCACACCGAGCTGGCGTGGATCCTCAACACGCTGACCGGCTTCGGCGAGGCGAGCCGCATGACCCAGTTCAAGGACAAGTCGCAGAAGCAGGGCGCCGACGCGACGACCCTCGGGCTCTTCGCGTACCCGACGCTCATGGCGGCCGACATCCTGCTCTACGGCACCGAGGTCGTACCCGTGGGGGACGACCAGAAGCAGCACGTGGAGCTCACGCGCGACCTCGCGAAGCGCTTCAACTCGCGGTTCGGCGACGTGTTCCGCATCCCGGAGCCGATGATCCAGAAGGACACGGCCCGCATCTACGACCTGCAGGACCCGACGTCGAAGATGAGCAAGTCCGCGGCCAGCGACGCGGGCGTCGTGTGGCTGCTGGACGAGCCCGCGAAGACCGCCAAGAAGATCCGCTCGGCCGTCACCGACACCGGCCGCGAGGTGCGCTTCGACCGCGGCGAGAAGCCCGGCGTCTCGAACCTGCTGACGATCCTGTCGGCCTTCGAGGGCACCGCCGTGCCCGCGCTCGAGGAGCGCTACGCGGGCCGCGGCTACGGCGACCTCAAGAAGGACGTCGCCGAGACCGTCACGGGCGTGTTCGAGCCGATCCGCGCGCGGAGCCTCGAGCTCCTCGACGACCCGGCCGAGCTCGACCGCATGCTCGCCGGCAACGCGGAGCGCGCCGAGGAGCGGGCGGACGCCATGCTCGCCCGCGTGTACGACGCCGTCGGGCTCGTGCGGCGCGTGGGACGGTGACCCTGCGGCTGGTCCTCCTCGACCTCGACGACACGCTGGTGGACCACCGCGGCGCCGTCGCGGAAGGGATCACGGCGCACGCCGCGGCGCGGGGACTGCTCGACGCCGAGGACGCCACCGCCGCCGACCGCGCCGTTGGGCTGTGGCGCGACCTCGAGGAGGAGCACTACCACCGGTACCTCGCGGGCGAGCTGGACTTCCAGGGCAAGCGTCGGGCGCGGGTGCGCGGCTTCCTCGCCGCCATGGGGTCCCCCGATGCGGACGACCTCACGGACGACGACGCCGCGACGGACGCGTGGTTCGCCGGCTACCTCACGGGGTACGCGGCCGCGTGGCGGACGCTGCCCGGAGCCCACGACGCCCTCGACGAGATCGAGCGCCGGCACCCCGGCGTGCGCCTCGGCATCGTGACCAACGGCGAGCGCAGCCAGCAGGAGCCGAAGATCGCCGCTGTCGGGCTCACCGCACGCCTGGCTCCCGTGGTCTGCTCGGGCGACCTCGACTTCGCCAAGCCCGACCCGCGGATCTTCCACCTCGCGTGCGCGGAGGCGGGCGTGGATCCGGCCGACGCCGTCATGGTGGGCGACCGGCTCCGCACCGACGCGCTCGGGGCGGCCGACGCGGGGCTCGGCGGCGTGTGGCTGGATCGAGGCGGTCGGTCGCGCATCGTCGCGCCGGCGGGCGGGGACGCCGCCGTGGACAGTCGTGTTCCGGGAGCGGTACTCCGCATCACGGCCCTCGACGCGCTTGCCGCAGCCGTCACCGCTCTCTCGGACCGGCCGGGTCGCGGCGCCGGGGCCTGAGGAGAGGCCCGGACGCGGAGCACCGGAGGCCACCTCCGGACGACCAGCCCGGCGGGAGCCCCCGAGATCCGGCGCGCGCGTCGCCGCGCGGCCGCCCTCGGGGGCTCGGCCGCTCAGCCCCGACCGTCGCGGTCGGCCTGGGCGAGCATCCGCTTCGTCAACTCGCTCGGCACCGCTGCCTCCAGGTAGACCTCCCCGGCGCTCCCGGAGGTGACGCCGCGGACGAAGCCCCTGCCGGTCTTCGCGTCGAACCGGTCGACCCAGGGCCCTCCGGACCCGCCGCCTTCGAACCCGCAGCCCTCTGCGGCCATGACCCCTGCGTGGCCCGAGTCCACGGTCGAGGTCCGGCACGCGGACAGGCGAGCACCGCCGAGGCGGTTGACCGGATACGCGAGCAGTTCGATGGGGAGGCCGGACGGCGCGGCACCGATGGTCAGGCCGTCACCTCCCACGATGGACCCCAGCGACCGGCCGGCGGGGTCCGGGGCGGTCACCGCGAAGCCGATGTCCGTCGCCGCCACGTCCGAGGGTATGGGTCCCTCGCTCCCCTTCGTTATCCATGCCGTGCTCGTGAGCAGGTGCTTCTCGGGGAAGTGTCCGAACGGGGCTCGGCCGTCGACATAGCCCGGCACGAATTCCCAGTGCCGCTGCCACCCCCCGCCCTGGCCGGTGTGCACGCAGTGCCCCGCCGTCATGACGACCCGGCCGCTCGGGGTGTTGATCGCCACTCCCGAGCAGGCGTATCGGTGGACCTCTCCGGGGTCCGTGTAGAAGACCCTGCCGACCACGGCCGATCCCCGCGGCTCCTCGAAGGCCTGCGGACCCACCGCGGCCGACGTCGGCGCGGCAGGCTGCGCCAGGGTCTCCATCCGCGCGACCGCAGCGGAGCCGCTCTCCTCGTCGGGGACACCGGACGCGTCAGGGTGTCCGGGATCCGACAGGGACGTCGGAACGGGAGCCTCTATCGCGGTCCGCATCCGCTCCGGCGTCCAGTACTCGGTGGACGACACGTCGGATGCCGTCTCGCCGGGCGACTCCACGGTCGCATCGACGATGTCCCCACTGGATGCCTCCCCTCGAGCTGCGGGGGGCGGCAGGGCGGGGCGGGGCGCCGAGCCGGCGGCGGTCGCCGGGCCCCCGCCCAGCAGGCACGCGGCGACCACCGCGGAGGCGAGGGCCCAACGGGCACCTATCTGCATCATCATGTACTTCCCATCACTTCCCGGGCCGGGCCGGGCCGCGCCACGCCACGCCACGGCGCGCCACGGCCCACCCGCATCACGATGACGACGGAGACCCCCGGAGGGCACGGTAGCCAGAATCGCGGGTCGGAGGCCGGCGGCCTGCACAGCACGACGCCGCGATGGGGCGACGACGGGACCGCCCGGCTGCCGGGTCGCCACCTCCTCCAGACCGCGCACCGTCATCCGGCGACTCCGGCTGGGTGCGCCCGGCCCAGTGGGATATAAAGGACGGACACGTGCTCCGGGGTCGGTGGAAATCCGAGCCGGCGGTGACAGTCCGCGAACGGACGATGCGCGACCGGGTCCCCGGGAGCCTCGTCCGCCGATCCGGTGGGAATCCGGGACCGACGGTGAGAGTCCGGATGGGAGGCGCACGCGGCGCCAGCGACCCTGCCGGCGTCGAGGTCTCGTCGACCGCGCCCGGAGTCCGTCCACGGACGAGGACACCATGCACGACGGCCCGACGGCACCCGAGGCGCACGCCCTCGCACCCGGCGATCCCGCGCTCGAGCGCGCGATGCGCCGCGGCCTCGAGCTCGCCGCCGAAGGGCCCGCGTGGGGGCCGAACCCGCGCGTCGGCTGCGTGATCCTCGACGCCTCCGGCCGCGTCATCGCCGAGGGCCGCCATCGCGGCGCCGGATCCGCGCACGCCGAGGTCGACGCCCTCCGGCAGCTGCCCGCGGGCGGGGCGCGCGGCGCCACCGCCGTCGTCACGCTCGAGCCCTGCAACCACACCGGGCGCACCGGTCCGTGCGCCGCCGCGCTCGTCGAGGCCGGTGTCGCGCGCGTCGCGTACGCCGTCGCGGACCCGGGCGCCGAGTCGTCCGGCGGCGCGGCCCGGCTGCGCGCCGCGGGCGTCGAGGTCGTGCCCGGCGTGCTCGCCGACGAGGCCGCGGCGTTCCTGCAGGTGTGGCTCGGATCCGCGTCGCTCGGCCGCCCCTTCGTCACGGCGAAGTGGGCCTCCAGCCTCGACGGGCGCATCGCCGCCGCCGACGGCTCGAGCCGCTGGATCACCGGGACCGCCGCCCGGGAGGACGTGCACCGCCGCCGCGCCGAGGCCGACGCGATCCTCGTGGGCACCGGCACCGTGCTGGCCGACGACCCCGCGCTCACCGCCCGGCGGCCCGACGGGATCCCCTACCCGCACCAGCCCGCGCCCGTCGTGCTCGGCGACCGCGCGATCCCCGACGACGCGGCCGTGCACCGCCACCCGCGCCGCCTGATCCGCCTTCCCGGCCACGACCCGGCCGCCGCGCTCGACGAGCTCGGGAACCGGGGCATCCGGCACGTGTTCGTGGAGGGCGGCCCCACGATCGTCTCCGCGCTTCTCGCCGCCGGCCTCGTGGACGAGGTGGTCGCCTACCTCGCGCCCGTGCTGCTCGGCGGCCCCCGCACCGCGACCGGCGACCTCGGCGTGCCGAGCATGCCGGACGCCCACCGACTCACCCTCATCAGCACGACGCGGCTCGGGGACGACCTCCTCGTGATCGCGCGACCCACCACGGAAGGCCAGTGATGTTCACAGGGATCATCGAGGAGCGCGGACGCGTCCTCGCGCTCGACGCCGAGGGCGACTCCGCCCGGATCACGGTGGAGGCGCCGCTCGCGGTGTCCGACGCCCGGCACGGCGACTCCATCAGCGTCGATGGCGTGTGCCTCACGGTCGTCGCGCAGACGCCCGAGGGCTTCACGGCCGACGTCATGCGGCAGACGCTCGTGATGAGCTCGCTCGGCCGGCTCGGCGTGGGCGACCGCGTGAACCTCGAGCGCGCCGCGCGCGTGGGCGACCGGCTCGGCGGCCACATCGTGCAGGGGCACGTCGACGGCACGGGGCGCCTGCTCGCGACGACGCCGGGCGAGGCGTGGCGGATCCTCCGCTTCTCGCTGCCCGCCGAGCTCTCGCCGCTCGTGGTCGACCGCGGATCCATCACGGTGCAGGGCGTCAGCCTCACCGTGAGCGCGGTCAGCCCCACGGACACCCCGGACGCCGACGCGTGGTTCGAGGTGTCGCTCATCCCTGAGACGCTCGCCGCGACGACGCTGGGCGCGCTCGAGCTCGGCGACGAGGTCAACCTCGAGACCGACGTGCTCGCGCGGCACGTGCAGCGGATGCTCGCGCTCGACGCGCGCCGCGACAGTGCCTCCGCGACCGACGCCGCCTCCGCGACCGGGGAGGCCCGCGCGTGAGCCTCGCCGACATCCCCGCGGCGCTGCAGGAGCTGCGCGCCGGCCGGCCCGTGATCGTCGTCGACGACGAGGGCCGCGAGAACGAGGGCGACGTGCTGCTCGCCGCCGAGTCCGCATCGCCCGAGTGGGTGGCCTGGCTTGTGAAGCACTCGTCGGGCTTCATCTGCGCGCCCATGACGAACGAGATCGCCGACCGGCTGGAGCTGCCGCTCATGGTGGCCGACAACCGGGATCCGCGCGGCACCGCGTACACGGTGTCCGTCGACGCGGCCGACCGGCTCTCCACCGGCATCAGCGCCTCCGACCGCGCGCACACCCTGCGCGTGCTCGCCGACCTCGGCAGCGTGCCGACGAGCCTGCACCGGCCGGGCCACATCCTGCCGCTGCGCGCGGTGGACGGCGGCGTGCGCGAGCGCGACGGCCACACCGAGGCGGCGGTGGACCTGCTCACGCTCGCGGGCCTCACGCCCGTCGGCGCGATCAGCGAGATCGTGCAGGACGACGGCGAGATGATGCGCCTCCCCGGCCTCCTCGCCCTCGGCGAGCGCGAGGGCGTGCTGGTCGTCACGATCGCGGCGCTCACGGCGCACCTGGAGGAGTTCCACTGCGACCGGCCGCTGGAGGCCGCCGTGGCGATCCCCGAGGCGTCGCGCGTGATCTTCGAGGTCGAGACCACGGTCCCCACCACGCACGGCTCGGTGAAGCTGCGCGCGTACCGGGATCGCACCACGGGCGCCGACCACGTGGCGATCGTCGCCGGCGAGCCGCGCGCGCACGGCACGCTGGTGCGTGTCCACTCGGAGTGCCTGACGGGCGAGGCGCTCGGATCCCTCAAGTGCGAGTGCGGGCCGCAGCTCGACGCCGCGCTCGACGAGATCCAGCGGGACGGCGGCGTGGTCGTCTACCTGCGCGGGCACGAGGGACGCGGGATCGGCCTCATCAACAAGCTGCGCGCGTACCGGCTGCAGGAGGACGGCTTCGACACGCTCGACGCCAACGTCGCCCTCGGCCTGCCGGCGGACGCGCGCGACTACGGGGCGGCCTCGGCGATCCTGCAGGAGATGGGCATCGAGGACGTGCGCCTGCTCACGAACAACCCCGAGAAGGTGCGGCAGCTCGAGGCGCACGGCGTCGAGGTCACCGAGCGCGTGCCGCTCGTCGTGGGCGTCAACGAGGTGAACGCCGGCTACCTCGAGACGAAGCGCGACCGCATGGGGCACCGGATGGTGCTCGACACCGACATGCACATCGGATCCGATGCCTACCCGGACGCCGAGGCGCCCGACGGGCTGACCACCACCACGTCCGGCCCGGGCACGACCACCATCACCACGACTCCCGAGGAGGAGACCGCATGAGCGGACACGGAGCACCCGAGATCGACCCCACCGCGCTCGACGGGACGGGCCTCGCGGTCACCGTCGTCGCCGGACGCTGGCACGACGAGATCAGCGCGGGTCTCCTCGCGGGCGCGCAGCGCGTGCTCGACGCGGCGGGCGTCACCACCACGGTGATCCGCGTGCCCGGCAGCTTCGAGCTGCCCGTGGTCGCGCGCGCGGCGCTCGACGCGGGGGCCGACGCGGTCGTCGCGCTCGGGGTCATCATCCGCGGGGGCACGCCGCACTTCGAGTACGTGTCCGACGCCGCGACCTCGGGCCTCACGCAAGCGTCGCTCCTCACGGGCAAGCCGGTCGGCTTCGGGCTGCTCACGCTCGACGACGAGCAACAGGGCCTCGACCGCGCGGGGCTCCCTGACTCCAAGGAGGACAAGGGCGCGGAGGCGGCCGAGGCGGCGGTGACGACGGCGCTGCTGCTGAAGGCCATCCGCGGGGCCTGACCCGCCGCCCGCCCGGTTTTGATATCGAGAACGGGTATCAGTAAGGTCGTCGGGAGTGCCGCCGGAGAGTCCGGCATCGGGCGCGGACGGACGGGGGCCCGGTGCATCCCGCCCTCGACGTCCGCTCCCTCTCGATCGCGATCGACCGCACGTCACTCGTCCACGGCGTCGACCTCCGCGTCGGCGCCGGCGAGCGGGTGGCGCTGGTGGGCGCGTCCGGATCCGGCAAGTCGCTCACGGCGCAGGCCGTGCTGGGGACGCTGCCGCCCGGCTCCGCGGTGCGCGGCGTCGTCGAGCTCGGCGGGCGCACGGTCACACCTGCCACGCCCCGGCAGCGCCTCGGACGCGTCGCCGCCGTGCAGCAGGACTCGCTCGCCGCGCTGAACCCGCTGGTCACGGTCGGCGCGCAGCTGGTCGCGGCGCTGCGTGCGGCACGGGCGCGCGGATCCGCCGCTGACGGCGGGCTCCTCACCCGGCGCGACGCCCGGCGCGAGGTGGTCGCGCTCCTCACCGAGGTGGGCATCGAGGATCCGGACGGCGCGCTCCCCGCCTTCGCCGCCGAGCTGTCGGGCGGCCAGCGCCAGCGCGTGTGCCTCGCGCTCGCGCTCCTCTGCCGCGCCGACCTGCTGCTGGCCGACGAGCCGACCACCGCGCTCGACGTCGTGACGCAGGCGCGCGTGGTCGACGTGATCCGCCGCCGCCTCGACGCGACCGGGCAGGCGCTCCTCTTCATCACGCACGACCTCGCGGTGGCCGCGGCGCTGTGCGACCGGGTCGTCGTGCTCGAGGCCGGCCGCGTGGTCGAGGCCGGGTCGATGCGCGAGCTCGTGCGGCGGCCGCGGCACGCGTACAGCCGGGCGCTCGTCGCGGCGGCGGCTCGGCGGGTGCCGGGGGGATCCACCGGACCGGTCGCGGCGTCGGCCTCTCCCCCGCTCGGCGCGGCGGCGGCCCGATGACGGATGCGCTGCACCCCCTCGGCGGCTCGACGGACGCGCTGTCCGCGACCGGGATCTCGCACCGCTACCCGCCGCGGCGCGACCCCGCCGCACGGCGCACCGCCCGGGCTGCGCGCGCGTCCGGCGCCCCCGGCCCCGCGCCCGCGCTCGACGACGTGTCGTTCCGCGTCGCGCCCGGCGAGACGATCGGGATCGTGGGCCGCTCCGGATCCGGCAAGTCGACCCTCCTGCGCGTGCTGCTCGCGCTCGAGGCCCCGACCGCGGGCACGGTGGCGCTTGGCGACCGGACCGTCGCGCCCGGCCGCGCCTCCGCGCTCCGCTGGTACCGGCGGCGCGTGCAGGCGGTGCCGCAGGATCCGGGCGCGAGCCTCGAGCCGCGCATGACCGTGCGGCAGCTGATCCGCGAGCCGCTCCGCCGCCTCGACGTGCCGGGCGACCACGCCGCGATCGTCGCGCGCGCCCTCGACGACGTCGGCCTCGCCGCGTCCCTCGCCGACCGCCGCCCGCGCGAGCTCTCCGGCGGGCAGGCGCAGCGCGTGGCGCTCGCCCGGGCCATCGCGACCTCGCCCGGGATCCTCCTCGCCGACGAGCCCGTGAGCGGGGTGGACCTGCCGCTGCGGGACCGGATCATCGCGCTGCTCGGCGACCTCGTGCGCGAGCGCGGCCTCGGCCTGGTGCTCGTGTCGCACGACCTCGACGCCGTCGCGCGGCTCTGCGGACGGAGCGTGGTGCTCGCGGGCGGGCGGGTCGTGGAGGAGGGGCCGACCGGGCGCCTGCTCGCCGACCCCGGGCATCCGGCCACGCGCGAGCTCGCCGACGCCGTGCCGCGGCTGCCGGGAGCACTCACCGCATGACCGCGCCCCACCCGACCGGACCCGCGGGCCCGGGCACCGCCGCGCCCGGCCCCGTGCTGCCCAGCCCCGGCCGCCCCGGCCCCGCCCGACCCGGGACGGCACCGCGCGCCGCCCGCACCGGATCCCCGCCCGCCGCCGTCCTGCTCGCCAGCCAGCTCGTGTTCAACCTCGGCTTCTACGCGGTCGTGCCGTTCCTCGCCGTCGTGATGCGCGACGACCTCGGCCTCGGCGCGCTCGCGATCGGCCTGGTGCTCGGCGCCCGCACCTTCAGCCAGCAGGGGCTGTTCCTCCTCGGCGGGATGCTCGCCGACCGGTTCGGCCCGCGCACCCTGATCGCCGCCGGCTGCGTCGTGCGGGTGTCCGGCTACCTGGGGCTCGCGCTGGCCGCCGACCTGGTCGGATTCCTGGTCGGCGCGATCCTCACGGGGCTGGGCGGCGCGCTGTTCAGCCCCGCGCTGCAGAGCCTCGTCGCATCCGCCGACGTGCGGGCGCGCGCCTCCCGGCTGCCCGGCCGGCCGTCGCTGTTCGCGGCGCTCGTGCTGGTCGGCGAGGTCGGCGCCGCGGTGGGTCCGCTCGCCGGGGCGGCGCTGCTCGGGCTGGGGTTCTCGGCGACCGTGCTCGTGGGCGCGGCGCTGTTCGCGGCCGTCGGCGTGGCGCTCTGGTGCGTCATCCCGGCGGACGCGGGGCGGGTGGTCGCGGCGTCGGCCGCACCGGTCGGATCTGCCCCGCCCGCCGACCGCTGGGCCGCCGTCCGCGACCGCCGCTTCCTCGCCTTCTCCGCCATGTTCGCCGTCGACCTCGTCGCCTACAACCAGCTCTACCTCGGGCTGCCGCTCGAGCTCGCGCGGGCGGGCGCCGGCACCGCGGCGGTCGGATCCGCGTTCCTCGCGGTCTCGCTCCTCACGATCGCGCTGCAGTGGCCCGTCGCGCTCCTCGCGAAGCGGCTCGGACCCGGCCGCGCGCTCGCCTGCGGCTTCGGCACCACCGCGACGGGCTTCGCGGCGCTCGCACTCGCGTCCGTCGTGCCGCCGCCCGCGGGTGCCGAGCTCGTGCCCGCCGCGATCCTCGTCGTGTGCCTCACGCTCGGCCACATGACCGCGGGCCCCGTGACCATGGAGCTCGTCCCGTCCTTCGCCGCCGGACGCCCGACCGCGTCGTACTACGGGCTGCTCGCCAGCTGCGGCGGCGTCGCCGTGCTCGTCGCCGGCGGCGTGGTCGGATCCCTCCTCGACGACGCGCCCGCCGTCGCCTGGGGGATCCTCGCCGCGCTGCCCGTCGCCGCCGCCGTGGGCCTGCCCCGGCTGCTGCCCGCGCCGCCGCCCGCCCCTGCGCATGCGGCCCGCCCGGCCCGCGCGACCGCTCCCCCGACCACCACCCCCGATGCCCCGCGCATCGCCGACGATGCCCCGCGCATCCCCGCCGAAGGACCCCATGCCCGCTAGACGCCCCCGCCCCGCCCGCCACGCGCGCCCCGCCCGCACCGCCGCCCTGATCGCGCTCGTCGCCGCGTCCGCGCTCGCCCTCAGCGGCTGCTTCGCCGCGAGCCCGGGATCCACCACGGGAGGCGGCCAGGACGGCGACGCCCGCATCCGCCTCGCCATGCTGCAGCCGCCGCGCTCCGGCCTCACGCCGCTCAGCGACGACGCCTTCAAGCTCGCGCGCTGGAGCACGGCCGAGACGCTCGTGACCCTCGACGACCTCGGCGACGCGCAGCCGCAGCTCGCCACCGGCTGGACCCGCGTCGACGACCTCACCTGGGCCTTCGACATCCGCCCCGACGTGCCGTTCCACGACGGCACGACCCTCACGGCCACGCAGGCCGCCGCCTCGCTCACGGCCGCCGCGACCGCGAGCCCCAAGCCGCGGATCCTCGACGGCGTCGACCTCACCGCGACCGCGGACGGCGACCGCGTCGTCGTGCGCACCGCGACGCCGGATCCGCTCGTGCCGCAGCGCATGTCGAGCCCGCAGCTGGCGATCCTCGCGGCCTCCGCGTACGGCGCCGACGGCACGGTCTCGCCCGTCGGCACCGGCACGGGCCCGTTCCGCCTGACCGCGGTCGACGGGACGACATCCGCCACGCTCGACCGGTTCGACGGCTACTGGGGCGGGCGGGCCGCGTCCGCCGGCATCGACGTGCGTTTCGTGCCCGACGGCACCGCCCGCGCCGCCGCGCTCCGCACGGGCACGGCCGACGTGGTCGAGGCGATCCCGGTTGGCCAGGCCGCCCAGGTTGATCCGCAGCTCCTGCACGAGGTCGCCATGCCGCGCACGAACACGCTGTACCTCAACACGCGGACGGGCCCGTTCGCGGACCCGGCCGTGCGCGCCGCCGCCCAGGCCGCGGTCGACCGCGCCGCGCTCGTCTCCGGCGTCTACGAGGGACGGGCCGACGAGGCCACCGGGCTCCTCGGCCCCGCGCTGCCCTGGGCCGCCGACCTCCGCGACGGCGCCTCCTACCGCGACGCGCTCGCCGGCCGGGCGACGCCCGCCGAGGTCGACGGCGTGCCGATCACGCTGGGCACGTTCACCGACCGGGCCGAGCTCCCCGAGGTGGCCGTGCAGCTCGAGCAGCAGCTCGAGGCGGCCGGGTTCCAGGTGACCCAGGACGTGCGCGAGTACCAGTACATCGAGGCCGACGCGCTGGCGGGGAAGTTCGACGCCTTCATCCTGTCGCGCGCGACCGTGCTCGACTCCGGGGATCCGGCCGCGTACCTGTACAGCGACTTCGCGTGCCAGGGCTCCTTCAACATCTCGCAGGAGTGCGACCCCGCGGTCGACCAGGCCCTCGCCGACGCCTCCGCGCTGCCGGCCGGGCCCGATCGCCGCGCCGCGATCATGCGGGTCGAGGCGCTCGTGCTGGCCGATGACGCCGCCGTGCCGCTCCTGCACGAGCGCGTGATCCAGGGCGAGGCCGCCGGGGTGACGGGCGCCGTGCGGGATCCCCGCGAGCGCGCGCTCATCACGGCCGACACGCGCGTCGAGCGCTGATGGGCCGCGCGCGCGACGGGCTCGTCGTCGGGGCGTCCCGCGTCGTCGCGGTCGGCGGCGTCGTGGCGCTCGTCGGCGCGCTGCCGTGGCTGTCCGGCCGCTCGCCCGAGTACACGATCCTCCGCGCGCGCTACGCCGACCTCGAGGCGACCCCGGAGGCGCTCGCGTCGGTGCGCGCGCAGCTCGGCCTCGACCGCGGGCCGCTCGCCGTCTCGCTCGACTGGCTCGCGGGCGTCGTCCGCGGCGACCTCGGCACGTCGTGGATCTCGGGCCGCCCGGTCCTGCCCGGCACCCTCGCCGCGCTCGGCGTCTCGCTCACGCTCATGGCGTTCGCGATCGCGGTCGCCGTAGGGGTCGCGGCGCTCCTCTGCGCGCCCGCCCTCCGCGACGCGACGCGCGGGCGCCGCGCCCGCGGATCCGGCGCCCTCGCCGCCGCACTCACCGCGCTCCCCGAGTTCCTGCTCGCGACCGCGCTGCTCGTGGTGGTCGCGGTCTGGCTGCGCTGGGCGCCGCCGTCGGGCTGGGACGGGCCGGCGAACGCGGCGCTCCCGGCGCTCGCCCTCGGGATCCCCGCGGGCGGGCTCGTCGGCCGCCTCCTCGCCGACGCGATCCAGGCCGCATCCGCCGAGCGCTGGGTCGCCACGTGGGCGATGGCGGGCCTGCCGCCCACGCGCACGACCCTCGCGGTGCTGCGCCGCGCGCTCCCGTCGGTGCTCGGGCAGGTCGGGCTCGTGCTCGTGGGCCTCACGGGCGGCGCGGTCGCGGTCGAGCAGGTGTTCGCGATCCCCGGCATCGGCCGCGCGACCCTCGGCGCGGCCAGCAGCCAGGACGTCCCGGCGCTCCAGGCGGGCGTGCTCGCGCTCCTCGCGGTCGCCGTCGCCGCGGGCGCGCTCGCGGACCTCGCCCGTCGCGCGCTCCTCGGCCCCGCCCTCCGCCTCGGATCCCTGCCCGTGCCCGACGCGCGCGTCCCCGCCCGGCCGCGCGACGTCGTCGTGCCGGCCGTCGCGGCGGGCCTCCTCGCGGTCATCGTCGTGGCCGGCCTCGCGCGGGATCCCCTCGCCACGACCGCGGGCCGCCTCGCCCCGCCCTCGTGGCACCTGCCGTTCGGCGCCGACGCGAGCGGCCGCGACCTCCTCGGCCGGGTCGGCCACGGCGCGGTCACGACGCTCGGCACGGCGCTCGTCGTCGTGATCGCGTGCTGCGCGATCGGCCTGGTGCTCGGGCTCCTGCCGCGCGCCGCGCTCGGCCCGATCGAGGTCGCGAACGCGGCACCGCCGATCCTCGCCGGGATCGTGGTGGCCGCGATCCAGGGCCCGTCGACCGCGGGCGCCGCCATCGCGGTGGCGGCCGTCGGCTGGGCGCCGCTCGCCGCGCACGCCGGGGCGCTCATGCAGGAGGCGCGCGCGCAGCCGCACGTGCGGATCCTGCCGGTGCTCGCCGTCGGGCGCGCGCGGATCCTCCTGGTGCACCTGCTGCCCGCCGTCGTGGGTCCCGTGGTGCGCAACGCGATGCTGCGGCTCCCCGGCATCGCCCTCACGCTCGCGGCGCTCGGCTTCCTCGGCCTCGGCAGCGCGCCGCCGACGCCCGAGTGGGGCCTGATCCTCAGCGAGGGCAGCGCCTACGCGGAGCGCGCCCCGTGGGCGGTCGCCGCCCCCGCGCTCGCGCTCGTGCTCGCCGCGGTGCTCGCGGTGTCCCTGTCGGCGCACGACCTCACGGGGCTCCTGCGGCGGCGACGCGCATCCGCCGCGGCCGCGCGTCCGGCGGACGCGACCGCGATGGCTCCCCGGGGCTAGCTGTACTCGGCCGTGACGTTGGTGACACTTCGGGGCGTGTGAAGAGGCCTCCTGGCTTGATGGAGCTGTTCAGTTCAACCATCGCCAGGAGGCCTCGATGTCCCACGCTAATGCCCGGTTGACTGTTCATGGTCGGCTTCTCCTCGTGCGTCGGGTAGTCGAGGATCGTCGTCCGGTGTCGCATGTGGCTCGCGAGCTCGGGGTGTCGCGTCAGTGCGCGCATCGGTGGGTGGCCCGGTTCCGTCAGGAGGGTGTCGCGGGGCTCGCGGATCGGTCCTCGAGACCACGGTCGATGCCGGCGAGGACGAGTCCGGAACAGGAAGGCGCCGTGCTGGCTGCGCGCGCGGAACTTCGGTTCGGGCCCGCCCGGCTGGCTCCGGTGACGAGCGTTCCGGCCCGCACGATCTCCCGGATCCTGCGCCGGCACGGGGCGCCGCCGTTGGCATGGTTGGACCCTGTAACCGGGGCGGTGATCCGGGCATCCCGGTCAACGGCGCACCGGTATGAGCACGAGCATCCGGGTGATCTGATCCACGTGGACGTGAAGAAGCTCGGGAGGATCCCGGACGGAGGCGGCTGGCGGGTCCACGGGCGCAGCGAGCAGGTCCGCGGCCGCGGGATCGGGTTCGATTACGTCCATGCCGCGGTCGATGACCACACCCGTCTCGCCTACGCGGAGATCCATCCCGATGAGAAAGGCGCGACCGCGGCCGGGTTCCTGACCCGCGCAGCGGCGTACTTCGCCGGGCGCGGGATCACCCGGATCGAGCGGGTCATCACGGACAACGCGTTCGCCTACCGGCACTCGACCGCGTTCAAGAACGCCGTCCAGGACCTGGGCGCGCGGCAGAAGTTCATCCGCCCGCACTGCCCCTGGCAGAACGGCAAGGTCGAGCGCTTCAACCGGACCCTCGCGACCGAGTGGGCCTACCGGCAACCCTTCACCAGCAACCAACACCGGGCCGACGCGCTTGACCCCTTCATCGAGCACTACAACACTGAACGGATCCACTCGAGCCACGGGCTGACGCCCGCGGCCCGAGTGTCACCAACGTCATGACCCAGTACAGCTAGGCCCCGGGCGCCAGCAGCGCCGCGATCACCAGCAGCACCGGGATCGACGCGACCGTCGTGATCAGCACGGTGTCGCGCGCGAGCACCACGCCGCGCTCGTAGCGCGACGCGAAGTTGAAGATGTTCTGCGCGGTCGGCAGGCCCGCGATCACGGTCGCGGCGAACGTCTGCGGCGCATCGAGGTGGAACGCGAAGCGCGCCAGCAGGAACGCGGCGAGCGGCATGACCACCGTCTTGATCACCGAGGCCACGACGATCTCGCCGCGACCGGATCCCGGCGCGAGCGGCTTCCGGCCCACCAGCGACATGCCGAACGCCATCAGCACGATCGGGATCGCCGCGCCGCCGATGAGCCGGAAGGGCTCGTAGATCGCATCGGGGACCTGGAGCCCGGTGATCGCGATGAGGATGCCGAGCACCGACGCGATGATCATCGGATTGCGCAGCGGCTGGGTGAGGATCCCGACCACCGACGCGGAGCCGCGGCTCGCGATGTCGAGGATCGTCAGCGTCGTCGGCGCGAGCACGAGCAGCTGGAGCAGCAGCACGGGCGCGACGTACTGCGCGTCGCCGAGCACGTAGATCGCGACCGGCAGGCCGATGTTGTTGGCGTTCACGTAGCTCGCCGAGGCCGCGCCGATGGTGGTCTCGGCGACCGGCCGGCGGAAGAGGATCCGCGCCACGACCAGGTAGAGGATCGCCGAGACGGCCACCGCGCTCGCCGACGTCAGCAGGAACGTCGAGAACACGACGTGCAGGTCGGCCTTCGCGAGCACCGTGAACAGCAGCGCGGGCGTCGCGACGAAGAACGCGACCCGGTTGAGGGAGTGCTGCGCGCCCGGCCCTGCGATGCCCGAGCGGCCGACGCCGTAGCCCACGGCGATGATGAAGCCGATGATGGCGAAGCCGGTCAGCACCCCGATCATCCGACTCCCCTCGCCCGCGTCCTCCCACCCTACGGGCGACCCGGCCCGCTCCCGACGCCGGCCGGCGCCCCGCCCCGCGCCCCGCCCGTTCAGCGCCGGGACACCGCCGCGTCACGCGCTCCGCCTAGCGTCGGCCGCGTCGCGCCCGCGACCGACCCGCACCCGCCGCCGCGCGCATCCCGCGCCGCGCCCGCTCCGCCAGGAACCCATGCGCCTCCGCACCCGTCGCCGCCTGTCCGCCTCCGTCGCGCTCGCGCTGGCCCTCGGGATCGCCGCCGGGGGATCCGCCCTCCCGGCGCTCGCCGCGACCGGCGACGGCACCGGCACCGCGACGGGCACGGGATCCGGCGACCGCACGTACTACAGCAGCAAGACCCCGTACCAGCCGCAGGGCACCGCGGCCGGCCTCGCCCCCGCGCCCGCCGGGTTCGCGCCCGTCTACACGGAGTCGGTCGCGCGCCACGGATCCCGCGCCCTGTCGAGCTTCAAGTACGACTCGCTCACCACGCAGGTGTGGGAGCAGGCGCGCTCCGAGGGCGCGCTCACGACGCTCGGCCAGACCCTCGGCCCGGAGATCCAGAAGCTCACCGCGGCGAACGAGGAGCTCGGATACGGCAACCTCACCGGCCAGGGCGCCGACCAGCACCGCGGCATCGGCGCGCGCGTCGTCCAGCGGCTGCCGTCGCTCTTCGCGGGCATCGACGCCGGATCCGACCAGGTCACGCTCGAGAGCTCCGGCGAGGCGCGCGCCACCGCATCGGGCAAGGCGTTCGCGGAGGGGCTGAGGAAGGCGGATCCGCTCCTCGCCTCGCACCTGCCGAAGGACATAGCCAAGGACCCCGCCACGCTCTACTTCCACAAGTCGGCCGCCAACGCCGATTACCAGGCCTACGAGGACGGGCCGGCCGTGACCGCCGCTGTCGATGCGATCCACGCCCAGCCCCGCAGCCACGAGGCCGCGCGCCGTCTGCTCGAGCGGATCTACACGCCCGCCTTCGTCGACCGCCTCGCGGCCGGGCGGTACCACTTCGTCGACGGCGGCGACGGCGGCACCCACGTCGACGACGAGCTCGACGCCGCGATGATGCTCTACAACCTCTACATCATCGCGCCCGACATGACGGAGGAGGTCAGCGTCGACTTCGACCGCTACTTCTCACCGGCTGGCGCGGGCGATGACGCGGACACCGAGTGGTTCGCCTACCTGCTCGACTCCGAGGACTTCTACTCCAAGGGCCCGGCGTTCCAGGGCAGCGACATCACGTACCGGATGGCGACGCCGCTCCTCGACGACTTCCTCGACTCGATGGACGCGCGGCTCGCCGGATCCACCACCGCCGCGACCTTCCGCTTCGCGCACGCCGAGACGATCATCCCGTTCGCCGCGCTCCTCGGCCTGCCCGGCTCGACGCAGCAGGTGACCCCCGAGGCGCCCTACACGTACGCGACGAACGCCTGGCGCGGCGAGACCGTCACGCCGATGGCCGCGAACGTGCAGTGGGACGTCTTCCGCGACGCGGGCGGCCGCGCCGTCGTGCGCATGCTCTACGACGAGAAGGCGATCCCGTTCCGCACGGGCTGCACACCCATCGCCCCCGGCTCGCTGTTCTACGACGCGGGCGAGGTGCGCCGCTGCCTCACGGGCGCCGCGGCGGCGGATCCGGGGACGCCGGCTCCCGCAGCCGGTGCCACCCTCCCCGGCTCGCCTGCCGAGGTCGCCGCCGCCGACGCCTCCGCCGCCCGGGGCGACACCCTCGCCGCCACGGGCATGTCCGCAGACGAGCTGCCGTTCCTCGCGCTGCTCGCGTTCGCGCTCGGCGCGGCGGGGATCACCGCGGTCGGCGTGGTGCGGCGGCCGCGGCACCCCTGATTCAGACGTCGATGCGGCGCCCCAGGACGTCGAGTACCTGTCGCGACCGCACCGCGATGCGCTCTAGCTGTACTCGGCCATGACGTTGGTGACACTTCGGGGCGTGTGAAGAGGCCTCCTGGCTTGATGGAGCTGTTCAGTTCAACCATCGCCAGGAGGCCTCGATGTCCCACGGTAATGCTCGTCTGACGGTTCACGGGAGGGTTCTCCTCGTGCGGCGGGTGGTGGAGGATCGTCGGCCGGTCGCGCACGTCGCGCGGGAGCTGGGGGTGTCGCGGCAGTGCGCGCATCGATGGGTGAACCGGTTCCGTGCCGAGGGGCTGCGAGGGCTGACGGATCGGTCATCGCGGCCCCGGTCAGTACCGAGGCGAACGAGCCCGGAGCGGGAACGGGCCGTGCTGGAAGCGCGGGCCCAGTTGCGGGCGGGTCCTGCGCGGCTGGCGCCGGTGACAGGTGTTCCATCCCGTACGATCTCCCGCATCCTGCGCCGGCACGGGGCGCCGCCGTTGGCATGGTTGGACCCCGTCACCGGGGCCGTGATCCGGGCATCCCGGTCAACGGCGCACCGGTATGAGCACGAGCATCCGGGTGATCTGATCCACGTGGACGTGAAGAAGCTCGGGAGGATCCCGGACGGAGGCGGCTGGCGGGTCCACGGGCGCAGCGAGCAGGTCCGCGGCCGCGGGATCGGGTTCGATTACGTCCATGCCGCGGTCGATGACCACACCCGTCTCGCCTACGCGGAGATCCATCCCGATGAGAAAGGCGCGACCGCGGCCGGGTTCCTGACCCGCGCAGCGGCGTACTTCGCCGGGCATGGGATCACCCGGATCGAGCGGGTCATCACGGACAACGCGTTCGCCTACCGGCACTCGACCGCGTTCAAGAACGCCGTCCAGGACCTGGGCGCGCGGCAGAAGTTCATCCGCCCGCACTGCCCCTGGCAGAACGGCAAGGTCGAGCGCTTCAACCGGACCCTCGCGACCGAGTGGGCCTACCGGCAACCCTTCACCAGCAACCAACACCGCGCCGACGCGCTTGACCCCTTCATCGAGCACTACAACACTGAACGAATCCACTCAAGCCACGGGCTCACGCCCGCGGCCCGAGTGTCACCAACGTCATGACCCAGTACATCTAGCAGCAGCTCGACGACAGGCGTCTGGAGCGCCGACTCCAGTTCGACGGCGACCGCGCGGAACACCGCGGGCAAGGCCGCAGCCACCTGCCGCCCCCACTCCAGGAACGCCTCCCCGTCGAGGCCGGCCTCACGACCGACAGCAGCCCATTGGAATGCCCCCATGTCCCCCACTCCGTAGGAGTCGACTAGTCGCGATGCCATGTGAGTCCCTTCGATCGCGGAGAGCACGTCGTCCGACCGGCTCCCGGCGGGAGAGACGTAGGGAAGGTACGAGGAGGCATCGTAGATCGGAGCTAGATCGAATCCCGTCGGCCAACGCCTCAAGGAGTAGTTCTTTCCGTGAGCATCTGTGTTGAGCACCATCCACGAGAACAGCAGGTACTTCATGAACCGCTCCTTGGCTGGGGCCCGAACCTCGTGCTCATCGATTCGATCCAGCAGCTCGAGGATCGTGCGCACGCTGGGCCCACCGCGCTCCTCGAACTTTCGGAAAGCGGGAAGACCAAGCGCCTGCACGAGATCCTCTTGGTGGATGCGCGTGACGAATCCGCGCTCGTCTGCGCGCCGGTCGAATCTGGCGACGACGAGTGAGTGCTGATCAGTGAACGAGCTGATCTCCGTCGATGCCGCGCTCAACCCCAGCACCGCGGCAGAGGTCATGGTCACGTGTTCGACGATCTCGGCGTCCACCAGATTTCGAACCCGGGGCTTGAAGATGTGCGTGGACGGCTGCACGCCTGTCGGCTCGTGACATCTGCCGTCGGACCATGCCAACGCGAATTTGCCTTGCGCGCCGGCAAGCGAGAACTGACCCGGTCGAGCCGGAGCCCCGTCTCCTTCGCCTACGTCCCTGTCCTCTCGGATCGCTCGAATGCGGTCTGCGATCTGGGCTTCCGTCAGCGCCTCCAAGGAGCCTTCCATTCTCGCCGGATGCCCTTCGGGATGGAATTCCAGTGCGCCCGCCACGTCAGCCCCATGGGAGCTGAGGAGGTGGAACGGCTCTACGGACCCGGAGTCGTTCTCTCGTGACCACGATCTTCGAACCGCGTCGTCCTCAGGAAGCAGGTTGTCCAAGAAGCGCAGGACCGGTGCTCCCGTGTGCACGCGGCGCAGCGTCGGCAACGACAGCGAGATCGACGGGCCTCCGGTGGCGAACCATTCAGCCTCGTAGACCAGGCGATATCGCAGGGGCGCAGTCCTCTCCAGCTTCGCCGCCAGTCGCCCGTAGAGGAATACATCAAGCACTCGCGTGCTCATGAGCGATGCTGCTGCTTGGACGGAGGCGGGGGCGCCATCGGGTCCCGGGCGAGCGCCGCGCCTTGCTGTCCGATCTTCTCGACCATCACCCTCACATCACGATTCCGACGGAGCACCGCCTCGGCGGCACGTGAGCCCGATGTTCCGATGTCGGATGCGGGCTCCTGGCCGACTCTGGCCATCAACGCGCTCATGAAGTCGTCGTTCACGGCCGGTACGCGGGCAGCTCGGGCCGCTTCCGGACTCACGTCCCCCGACACCTTCGTCTCGATCTCTAGCCGAAGGTCGAGCTCCCTGAGCACGCGCATTACCTTGGACAGCGCCGCGTCGCCCTTCGCGGTCTCGAATCGCGTGAGCCACTGCCTCGTCACCCCTGCCCGACGAGCGAGCTCCTCTTGTGAGAAGCCGAGATCCTGCCTCTGCTGGCGTGCCACATTCCCTAGGTCCTCTGGCCATCTCGCGAGCATGGAGCCTCCTCAGCAGCACACGATGTTGTGGTACGCAGATGTTACATGACTTCATGGAACACTGGCGTAACACGTAAGGCTGCAACGCTGCCGTCACATCACCGGCCTACTCCGGCGCCATCCGGCGCGACCAGCCCCTCCATCACGTCGAGGAACGCGCCCCAGCCCTGCATCGTCATCTCGCGCTGCTCGGGCGTGAACTCGCCCGCGCGCTGCGTCATGGTCATGCGCGTGGCGCCGCCCGCGACCTCCTCGAGGTCGACCGTGAGCGGCTCGCCCGCGGGCTGGTCGGGCCGGTCGGTCATGGTCATCGCGATGCGCGACGGCCGGTCGAGCTCGACGTACTCCCCCGCCCAGTCGATGGATCCGCCGTCGGGCAGCCGCATCACCGCGCTCCACGCGCCGCCCACGCGCACGTCCATGCGCAGGGTGTCGAGCGGCACGTCGACCGCGGCGGTGCCGAACCAGGTGGAGAAGTCCGCCGGCGAGGTCCACGCGTCGAAGACGCGCTCCCGCGAGGCGGCGAACGTGCGGGTGATGACGATGGGCTCGCTCACGGCGACCTCCGATGACGCGGGGCGGACGGGATCCGCGGCGGGTAGGCGACGCGGACGGGCCGCCGCCTCCGTGAGGGAGACGACGGCCCTGCCGTGATCCGACCAACCCGGGACCGCGTTGTCAACGGGTCGTGCGCCGGCCGGACGGCCGGGTCAGCTCCCGGATCCGTCCCGCGCGTCGCTCGACGGCACGGCGATCCGCGATGCCTCGTCGGCCGCGTCCGGCCCGGTCGCCTGCGCCGGGCTCGTGCCGCCGCGGACGTCCGCGCGCTGCTCCGCCTCCAGCCGCTCGGCCTCCTCGCCGCCCACCGCCTCGCCGCGGGCGACGAGCCCGGCGACGTCCGACAGCGGGATCTGCTTGAGCACGAGCGAGAGCACGAAGGCGATCCCGATGAACGGCACGAGGTACCAGAACACGGGCGCCAGCGCGTCGGCGTACGCGTCCACGATCCCGTCGCGCACGGCGTCCGGCAGCTGGTTGAGCGCCTGCGGGTCGATGCTGCTGGCCGAGGCCGCCGCGTCGCCCGGCGCCGCGCCCGCCCCGGCGAAGACGGTCGTGAGGTTCTCGGTGAGCCGGGTCGTGAACAGCGTGCCGAACACGGCCGTGCCGAGCGCGGCGCCCACCTCGCGGAAGTAGTTGTTCGTGCTGGTCGCCGTGCCGATCTGCGCGGCGGGCACCGCGTTCTGCACGACGAGCACCACCACCTGCATGATCAGGCCGAGGCCCAGCCCGAAGATGAAGAGGAACACGCAGATCAGCCAGACGGGCGTCTCGGCCGTGAGCGAGGTCATCAGCACGAGCGCCAGCATCGTGAGGAGCGTCCCGACGATCGGGAAGATCCGGTACCTGCCGGTGCGGCTGATGAGGATGCCCGACGTGATCGACATGCCGATGAGGCCCACCATCATCGGCAGGAGCAGCAGCCCCGAGACCGCGGCCGAGGTGCCGGTGGACATCTGCAGGAACGTCGGCACGAAGCCGATCGCCGCGAACATGCCGATGCCGAGCGCGAGGCCGATGGCCGTGGCGTTCACGAACACGGGGTTCCGGAAGAGGCTCAGCGGGATCACCGGGTCGTCCGCCCGCGACTCCGTGAACACGAACAGCGACGCCGCGACCACGAGGCCGAGGCCCCACGCCCAGGTGGCGAGCGATCCCCAGCCGTAGGCCTTGTCGCCGCCGAAGTCGGTGAAGAAGATGAGGCACGTCGTCGCCATCGAGAGCAGCACGACGCCCACCACGTCGATCCGCTTCGTCGCCCTCTTGCTCGGCAGCGTGAGCGTGATGAACGCCACGACGAAGGCCGCGATCCCGATGGGGATGTTGATGTAGAACGCCCACTGCCAGGTGAGGTGGTCGACGAAGAAGCCGCCGAGCAGCGGTCCGCCGACGGCCGAGAGGCCGAAGATGCCGCCGAGCGGGCCGAGGTACTTGCCGCGCTGGTTGGCCGGCACGATGTCGGCGATGATCGACTGCGACAGGATCATGAGCCCGCCGCCGCCGAGGCCCTGCGCCGCGCGGAAGACCACGAACGACCAGAAGTCGCCCGCGAACGCGCAGCCGACCGAGGCGAGCGTGAAGATCGCGATGGCGGCGAGAAAGAGGTTCCGCCGGCCGAGCACGTCGCCGAACTTGCCGTAGATGGGCATGACGATCGTGGTGGCGAGCAGGTACGCGGTGGTGATCCAGACCTGGTGGTCGACGCCGCCGAGCTCGCCGACGATGGTCGGCATCGCGGTGGAGACGATGGTCTGGTCGAGGCTCGACAGGAGCATGCCGGCGATGAGCGCCGAGAAGATGATCCAGATGCGCCGCTGCGTGAGCAGGAGGGGCGCCGGGGCGGTGGCGGTGGTGCTCATGGGTTCCGTGGGGTCCGTTCGGTGTGGCGGGTGCGGGAGGTCGTGGCGGTGGGGGGATGCGCGATCTCGCGGAGCGCGTCGAGGCGCCGCCGCAGGATGAGCGGGATGGGGTCGACGTTGTCGGGGGCGAGGAACTCGCGCGCGCTCGAGCGGCCGAGGGCGCCCATGGCCTGGACGACGACGGACGCGCGGAGGTCGCCGGGCGGCAGCCCCTCGCGGCGCTCGACGAGGAGCACGTCCTTCGCCTCGTCCTCCATGGCGGCCTCGAGCGCGCGCACGAGGAGGCCCGGCTCGCGGCGGAAGGCCGCGTGCATGTCGTGCATGGAGGTGCCGTCGGTGTCGAGGCGGGCCCAGCGCTCAAGGCACAGGTCGGCGAGGTCGTCGAGGAGGGTGGGCGAGAGCGCCGGATCCTCCGGGTCGCCCGCCGCGACGAACGCCTCCTCGAGGTCGGCGGTGTCGACGCGGGCGGAGCGCCCGAAGAGCGCGTCCTCCTTGGAGGCGAAGTAGTTGAAGAACGTGCGCCGGGAGACGCCGGCCTGCTCGCAGACCTCCTCGACGGTGAACCCGGCGAGGCCCCGCTCGGCCGTGAGGCGGCGGGCCAGGGTCGTGAGGCGCGCCGAGGTCTCCACCCGGCGGCGCTCGCGGAGCCCCGTTGCACTTGTCGACATGAAGTGCATCATTGCACTCCGGGACATTGAGTGCAACATGCAGCCCCGCCGCCCCCGTCGGGCCGGCGGAGCGCGGATCAGATGCGGAAGCCCTCCGGCCAGCCGTGCGCCTCGAGGTAGGCGCGCACGCGCTCGACGTCGGCGTCCGAGGGCATCTCGGAGGTGACGCCCGCGATGGCGTCGGCGACGTCGAGCCGGCTGGCGGGCAGCCCGCCCTCGGACGCGAGCCGGGCGCTCACCTCCCGCACCTCCTCGTCGCTGAGGCGGCGGCGCAGCAGCGCGAGCAGCGGCACGAAGTCCTGCTCGGGGAGGCCGGCGGGGTAGCCGGCGCGCAGCCACGCGACGATGCGGGAGACGAGGCCCGTGCGCTCGGTCGCGCGCGCGTGGGCGGCATCCGGCTCGTGCAGGTCCTCGGGGGATCCGAGCGGCCAGCCCGCGGCCGCCAGGCGGGCCGAGACGCGCACCAGGTCCTCGGGCATCGCCGGGCCGAGCAGCATCGCCTCGACGCGCTCGCGGAGCCGGCTCCTGCCGATCTCCTCGCCGGCCGCGTCCGCCGCGACCGCGTCGTCGACGAGCTGGTCGACCACCTGCTCGAGCTCCTCGGCGGTGAGGCTGCGGCGGAGGATCCCGAGCAGCGGCACGTAGTCCTGGTCCGGCACGCCGGATGGGTATCCGGCCCGCAGCCAGCCGACGACGCGCTGGACGATGCCGCGGTCGGGCCGGTCGGGGACGGCCGCGCCGGTCGGGCCGTCGCGGGGCCCGCCGACCTCGGATGCGCTGTCGGTCATGGTCAGCCCTTCGAGGTGAAGGTCGGGATGACGTGCTCGAAGCTCACCGACTGGCCGAGGCCCGTCGCGATGATGAGCGTGAGGCCCGCGATCACGGCGAGGACGACGACCGCGTAGCAGAGGGCGCCCGCCACCTGGAGGACGATCGGCGGCGTGCGACGCGAGGAGTCGGATCCGGCGACGCGGCCGCTGGTGTCGGGGCTGGCCAGCGCGAACGACCGGACGCCGAGCGCGAAGAGGGCGGGTAGGCCCGCGCCGAGGAGGAGGGCGACGAGGGCGACCTGACCGACCGCGGAGAAGAAGAGGGGGAGCATGGCGGGATCCTTCAGACGTCGGCGGGCTGGGCGGCGGGGCGGGCGGACTTCTCGTCGGACCACTCGTCGTTGACGTTGTGCGCGCCGACGTCGTCCTTGCGCGAGCGGACGTAGACGGTGATCGCGACGGCGACGAGCACGAGCGTCATCGCGATGCCGCCCGCCGCCCCGCCGATGAGGTGGCCGAGCCACCACATGACCGCGCCGACGAGCGCGGCGGCCGGGAGGGTGATGATCCACGCCACGACCATGCGCAGCGCCACGCGCCAGCGCACCTGCGCGCCGGGGCGGCCGACGCCGGAGCCAAGGATGGAACCGGTGGCCACGTGCGTGGTGGAGAGGGCGAAGCCGAGGTGGCTGGAGGCCAGGATGACCGCGGCCGAGGAGCTCTCGGCCGCCATGCCCTGGTGCGTGTCGATCTCGACGAGGCCCTTGCCGACCGTGCGGATGATGCGCCAGCCGCCGATGTAGGTGCCGAGCGAGATGGCGAGCGCGCAGCTGATCTTCACCCAGAACGGCACCGACTCGGTGTCGGTCCAGCCGCCCGCCGCGATGAGCGCGAGCGTGATGACGCCCATGGTCTTCTGCGCGTCGTTCGTGCCGTGCGCGAGCGAGACGAGCGAGGCGCTGCCGATCTGGCCGATGCGGAAGGTGCGGTCGAGGCCGCGCCCGGCGAGGTTGCCGATGATGCGGAACACCAGCCAGGTGCCGACGGCGGCCACCGCCCCGGCGAGGATCGGCGACATGAGCGCCGGCAGGATCACCTTGCCCACGACGCCGTCGAGCTTGGATCCGTCGCCCGCCCAGTTCACGCCGTTCAGCCCGAGGCCCGCGAGCGTGGAGCCGATGAGGCCGCCGAACAGCGCGTGCGAGGAGCTCGACGGGAGGCCGAGCAGCCAGGTGAGCAGGTTCCAGACGATGCCGCCGATGAGGCCCGCGAGCACGATGAGCAGCAGCGCGGATCCGCCGCCCTGGAGGAGCGCCGGGTCGGGGGCGCCCGACTTGTCCTGGATCTTCACGACCGCGTTCGTGACCGTGAGCGCGACCTCGATGCTGAGGAACGCGCCCACCAGGTTGAGCACGGCGGAGAGGGTGACGGCGACCTTGGGCTTCAGCGCACCGGTCGCGATGGACGTGGCCATCGCGTTCGCCGTGTCATGGAAGCCGTTGGTGAAGTCGAAGGCGAGCGCCGTGACGACGACGAGCACGAGGAGAATGAATGGATCCACGGCGATGATCCTGCGCCCTGCTCGCCTGTCCCCTCTACGGGGGACCGCCGGGTTCACCCGCTGTTCACCCGCACCTGTGGACGGCCCCGCGCCGGCCCCGCCGCCCCGCCTCCCGGAAGGACCCCCGATGCCCGCCATCCCGACCGACGCCCCGCCCGCTCCCCCGGCCGTCGAGCTCGTCCCCGTCGACGTCGAGCGCGACCGCGAGGCGCTCCGGGCGTTCCTCACGTCGAACGCGTTCCCCTTCCACGTGCGCCCGGCCCCGACGACCGCGGACGTCGACGCGCGCATCGCCGACGGCGACTTCCAGGGGCCCGAGCACGAGGCGCTCTGGGTCGAGGTCGCGGGATCCGGCCGCGTGGGCCTCGTGGTGCTCGACGACCTCGAGGATCCGGGCGTGCTGTTCGACCTGCGCCTCGCGGAATCGGCGCGCGGCCGGGGGCTCGGCGTGCCCGTGGTGCGCGCGATGACGGAGCACGTGTTCCGCACGTACCCGCACGTGACGCGGTTCGAGGCGCAGACCCGCGACGACAACCGGGCGATGCGCCGCGTGCTCGTGCGCGCGGGCTTCGTGAAGGAGGCCCACTACCGCGACGGCTGGCCCGTCGCGGGCGGCGAGCCGCGCGCATCCGTCGGCTACGCGGTGCTGCGCCGCGACCACGAGTCGGGCACCACCACGCCCGTACCGGAGGACAACGAGGCGTGACCGGCGGCGCTCGCGCAGGGAAGCTGCGCGGGCAGCCGGTTCCACGCGCGGATCCCGCACGCGGGACACGATCTCGCGCCGAACCCGCCGTTACGGTGGAGGGACCGCACGCCACCCGCACGATCGGAGGTCGATCCATGTCCAGCGCCGCAGCAACCGCAGCCGTCATCGGTGAGCCCGAGGTCGTCGAGGACGTGACGCGCGTCGCCTCCTCCCCCGCCTGGCTCGCCCTCAAGGACGCCACCGTCGCGCTCCAGCCGATGCAGGCGAAGGACGGGTCGGTCCCCGACGCCGCGCACCACGCGGAGGCCGCGCGCCTCGTCGCGGTGATCCGCGACTCCGTCCGCGCGCTCGCCCCGCTCTTCCCGCACGACGCCGCGTACCTCGCCGCGCTCGACGTGGACTTCGCCCGCTGGGTCGACCAGGGCCTCGGCGTCCCCGACTTCCTCGACTCCCTGAACGCGTTCCAGCCGCAGCGCGACCGCGTCGACGGGATCCGGCACCTCGTCGTCTTCCCGATGACCACGCAGAACGGCAGCGCGTCGCGGCTCGTGGAGGCCGTGCTCATCGAGGTCGTCTGGCCCGAGTTCGTGGCGGAGCTGGAGGCGGGCGAGTACGGCAACGCGCTCTTCGTCCCCATCCGCTTCGTCGACTTCACGCCCGGCTACGACACCAACTCGGCCGTGCTCTTCCCCGAGACCGTCGCGATGCGCGAGATCCCGACCTTCACGTGGGGCGCGATCTTCGCCGACCGCGAGGCCGCCCGCTTCCGTCGCGTGGTGCGTCACGCCGCCGAAGTCACGAAGCTCGAGCTGCCGGAGGACGCCCGGCGCCTGCTCGACGACCAGCGGCTCGCGGAGGAGACCTTCGTGATGTGGGACCTCATCCACGACCGCACGCACATGCGCGGCGACCTGCCGTTCGACCCCTTCATGATCAAGCAGCGCATGCCGTTCTTCCTCTACTCGATCGAGGAGCTGCGCTGCGACCTGACCGCGTTCCGCGAGGCCGTCGCCATCCAGCGCCGGCTCGCCGCCATGGACCCGGCCGAGCGCACGCCCGGCGACGACGCCCTGCTGGAGCGCGCCGGCCTCGTGCAGCACGCGGTGATCTTCGACCGCATCTTCCGGTTCGCCATCACCGGATCCCGCGTGCGCAACTACGACGGCCTCGGCGGCCAGCTGCTCTTCGCGTGGCTGCACCAGCACCACGTGCTGCACTGGACCGACACGCGCCTCACGATCGACTGGGACGACGTCGCCGACGTGGTGGTCGCCCTCGCCGACCGCGTGAACGACCTCTACTGGCGCTCCATCGACCGGCCGAAGACCGCGCACTGGCTGGCCGCGTACGCGATGGTCACCGAGACGGTCACGCCGCACCCCGCGTCCACCTGGGCGAAGGGGCCGGACGCGCTGCCGCTCGACGGGCCGCCGAAGGGCCTCACCGACCTCGTGCTCGACGACGAGTTCCCGCTCAGCATGTTCTTCGAGGCGCTGGAGAAGAAGATGCGCGACGTCATCGGCTCCACGGCCGGGATCACGGGGCAGACGGCGTGAGCGTCGACGGCCGCGTGGTCGTGGTCGCGGGCGCGTCGAGCGCCGCCGGACGCGCGGTCGCGGCGGAGCTCACGGCGGCGGGCGCGCGCGTCGTCGCCGTCGGCACCGACGCGGGCCGGCTCGCGGACGTCGACGCGGAGCGCCTGGAGGTGTGCGACCTCGCCGACCACGCGGCCGTCGTGGACCTGGCCGCGCGGATCCGGGCGGACCTCGGGGGCGTCGACGGCCTCATCCACCTGGTCGGCGGCTGGCGCGGCGGCAACGGCCTCGAGGGCCAGACCGACGACGACTGGGACTTCCTGCACGAGCGGCTCGTGACGACGCTGCGCAACACCACGCGCGCGTTCGACGCCGACCTGCAGGCGTCGGAGGCCGGTCGCCTCGCGATCGTCTCCTCCACCGCCGTGCAGCGCCCGTATCCCGGCGGCGCGAACTACTCGACCGCGAAGATCGCCGCGGAGACGTGGGTGCGCGCGGTCGACCGCGGGTTCTCGAAGGCCGGATCCCCCGCCCGCACGACGATCTTCGTGGTCAAGGCCCTCGGCGGCCTCGAGCGGGCGCTGGCCCGCCGGGTCGTGGGGCTGTGGACCACCGTGCCGCCCGAGCGCGACCTGATCGAGGCCTGATGCCGCCCTCGCGCTACCACACGGCGGATCGCCCCGGAGAGGGCACGCGCCGGACTCCCGCGGGCCGTGGAGCGCGGTATACGTTCGCGTGGTGACCCCGCACGCCAGAACCGCCGAGCACGACGCCTTCGGCCCGTGGATCGACACGGTCCGCACCACCGACGAGGTCCCCCGCCTCTACCGCCCGCACGGCGTCGACCCGTTCGCCGCGCGCCTCGTGCTCAAGGTGCCGCGCGACATCCCGCGCCGCGACACCGACCCGACGATGGACCTGTACGACCACCTCCTCGTCGTCGGCGACCGCGACCTGGAAGTGCTCTCGCGCGACGGATCCGCGTACACCGCCCGGCGCATCCCCTTCGCCGACATCGTGGCCGTGCGCGACCGCGTCGACCTGCTCGACGGCCTGCTCGCGGTGCACACGGCCGACGGGCAGGCCCTGCGGATCCCGTTCAACGGCGCATCCGCCGAGGTGGTCGTGGAGCTGACCGAGCTGCTGATGACGCTGGCGGCCGACTCCGCCGGGGTGCCCGCCACCTGCCCGAAGAAGACCGCGCGGGCGACGCCGCGCATCGACGTCGGACAGGACGAGGCCGGCGTCGCGGCGGCGTACTGGGACCTCGCCGCCCGGGATCCCGAGCTGCGCTACCTGTCGTCGCGGCCGCGCACGCCGCTCGTCTCCACGGCCGACGGCCTCATGGGCGCGCTGCAGCACCTCCGGCCGATGAGCCTCGCGGGCGCGGTGGCCGCGTGCTCGCCGCGTGAGCTGCTGATCCTCACCCGCCGCGACCAGGTCGTCCGCCGCCGCACCGCGACGCTCTCCATCGCCCGCCTCCGCATCCTCCGCCACGCCATCTCCAGCACCACCGCCGAGCCGCACCCGCGCTGGGTCGGCATGTCGACGGTGACCATCCGCGCCGGCGCCGCCTCCTTCGAGGTCGTCGCGGCGTCCGCGGACGAGCTGGAGTGCGACCTCGTCACGGGCGGCAGCTGAGCGCCATGACCGACGCCGTGATCCTCACCGGCACCGTCGGCGCGGGCAAGACCACGACGATGCACGCGCTCGGCGCCCTCCTGGCCGCACGCGGGGTGCCGCACGCGCTGGTCGACGCGGACGCCCTGCGGCTGCTCCATCCCGCGCCGGCGGACGATCCGTTCCACCAGGAGCTGATGCTGCGCAACCTCGGCGACCTGTCCCGCAACCACCGCGAGGCCGGGGCCCGCGTGGTGGTGGTCGCGGCCGTCGTCGAGCGCGCTGACGACCTGCCTGCCTACGCCGCCGCGCTGGGATCCCACGAGCCGCTGCTCGTCCGGCTCACGGTCGACGCCGACGCGGTGCGGGCGCGGCTCGACGCCCGACACGGCGAGGACGACGCAGCCCTCGCGTGGCATCGTGCACGCGCCCCCGAGCTGGCCGCGATCATCGACGCCGCGGGCCTCGGCGGGCTGGCCATCGACACCACATCCCACAGCCCGGCGGACGTCGCCGCGCTCGTCGCCGACCGCGCCGGCTGGTGGGCGCGCCCTAGGGTCGAATGATGAGCGACGACCTCCCCCTCGACTTCACCGCGCCGCTCTGGGCGTGGGAGGCGCGGCGCGAGCTGTGGACCTTCGTGAGCCTGCCCGTCGAGCTCGGCGGCATGCTGCGCGAGCTCGGCGAGGCCGGCCGTCGCGGCTTCGGATCCGTGCCCGTCCGCGTCCGCGTCGGCACCACGACCTGGCGCACGTCCGTGTTCCCGCAGGGCGACGGCACGTGGGTGCTGCCGATCAAGCGCGCGGTCCGCGACGCCCAGGGCCTCGAGGTCGGCGCGCCCGTGTACGTCGACCTCGAGCCGATGCCCTGAGACCGCCCCGCGTCAGCCGCCGACCGGCGGCGAGTACAGCTGCAGGTCGTTCCCCTCGCTGTCCTGGAACGGGAGGATCCGGCCCCACTCGTGGTCGCTGATCTCGCCCGTGATCTCGGCGCCGCGTGCACGGATCCGCTCGAGCTCGTCCTCGATGGAGCCCTCGGGCGTGAACGAGATGACCGCCCCGCCGCTCGACGAGCCGCTCGCTTCCTCGCGTGCGTTCAGCCCGATCATCAGGCCGTCCGCGTCGATCTCGCTCCAGTCCGCGTCCTCGCTCGTGACCGTGAGTCCGAGCGTGTCGCGGTAGAACGCCACCGCGCGCGTCATGTCCTGCACGGGCAGCCATACCGTCGCCACCGAATCGACCATGGGGTTCCTCCTCGCATCTAGGTGTACTGAGTCATGACGTTGGTGACACTCGGGCCGCGGGCGTCAGCCCGTGGCTCGAGTGGATCCGTTCAGTGTTGTAGTGCTCGATGAAGGGGTCAAGCGCGTCGGCGCGGTGTTGGTTGCTGGTGAAGGGTTGCCGGTAGGCCCACTCGGTCGCGAGGGTCCGGTTGAAGCGCTCGACCTTGCCGTTCTGCCAGGGGCAGTGCGGGCGGATGAACTTCTGCCGCGCGCCCAGGTCCTGGACGGCGTTCTTGAACGCGGTCGAGTGCCGGTAGGCGAACGCGTTGTCCGTGATGACCCGCTCGATCCGGGTGATCCCGCGCCCGGCGAAGTACGCCGCTGCGCGGGTCAGGAACCCGGCCGCGGTCGCGCCTTTCTCATCGGGATGGATCTCCGCGTAGGCGAGACGGGTGTGGTCATCGACCGCGGCATGGACGTAATCGAACCCGATCCCGCGGCCGCGGACCTGCTCGCTGCGCCCGTGGACCCGCCAGCCGCCTCCGTCCGGGATCCTCCCGAGCTTCTTCACGTCCACGTGGATCAGATCACCCGGATGCTCGTGCTCATACCGGTGCGCCGTTGACCGGGATGCCCGGATCACCGCCCCGGTTACAGGGTCCAACCATGCCAACGGCGGCGCCCCGTGCCGGCGCAGGATCCGGGAGATCGTGCGGGCCGGAACGCTCGTCACCGGAGCCAGCCGGGCGGGCCCGAACCGAAGTTCCGCGCGCGCAGCCAGCACGGCGCCTTCCTGTTCCGGACTCGTCCTCGCCGGCATCGACCGTGGTCTCGAGGACCGATCCGCGAGCCCCGCGACACCCTCCTGACGGAACCGGGCCACCCACCGATGCGCGCACTGACGCGACACCCCGAGCTCGCGAGCCACATGCGACACCGGACGACGATCCTCGACTACCCGACGCACGAGGAGAAGCCGACCATGAACAGTCAACCGGGCATTAGCGTGGGACATCGAGGCCTCCTGGCGATGGTTGAACTAGACAGCTCCATCAAGCCAGGAGGCCTCTTCACACGCCCCGAAGTGTCACCAACGTCACGGCCGAGTACATCTAGGCCGGTCGGTCGACCGGCTCTCCCTCCCGGTCTACTCCGACGCGCGCAGCCGCGGCCTCGACGCCGAGATAGTTGACACCTGTCCACCACAGGAATATGGTTGCCCGTAGTCAACTACCCGGAGGATCATGTCCCAGCACCACCCGGCCCCCGCAGCTCCCGCGAAGGCCCCCCGCCGTACCGTCTCCGCCGACGGATCCATGTCGAAGCGCCAGGTCCTGGAGTCCCTCTCGGGCCTCCTCCTCGGCATGTTCGTCTCGATCCTCGCCGGCACCGTCGTCTCGACCTCGCTGCCGATCATCATCAGCGACCTCAAGGGCGACCAGTCGGGCTACACCTGGGTCGTCACCGCGACCCTGCTCGCCACCACGGTGAGCACCCCGCTCTGGGGCAAGTTCGCCGACCTCTTCAACCGCAAGCTGCTCATCCAGCTCGCGCTCGGCGTCTTCGTGCTGGGATCCGCGCTCGCCGGCTTCTCGCAGAACACCGAGACGCTCATCGCCTTCCGCGTTCTGCAGGGCCTCGGCGCCGGCGGCCTCGCCGCGCTGAGCCAGATCATCATGGCCGACATCATCAGCCCGCGTGACCGCGGCCGCTACGCCGGCCTCTTCGGTGCCGTCATGGCCGTCGGCACCGTCGGCGGCCCGCTCCTCGGCGGCGTCGTGACGGACGCGTTCGGCTGGCGCTGGAACTTCTTCATCGCGCTGCCCATCGCGATCATCGCGATCATCCTGCTGCAGGTCACCCTGCACCTCCCCCAGCACCCGAAGCGCAAGGTGCACGTCGACTACCTCGGCGCGGTCTTCATCGCCAGCGGCGTCTCGCTGCTGCTCATCTGGGTCTCGCAGGCCGGCACGCAGTTCGAGTGGGCCTCGGGCACCTCGTACCTCATGGCCGGCGGCGCGGTCGTGCTGCTGATCGCCGCAGTGATCACCGAGCTCAAGGTCTCCGAGCCGATCATCCCGCTCACGATGTTCCGCAACCGCACCTTCACGCTCTCCGTGCTCGCGAGCCTCGCGGTCGGCATCTCGCTGTTCGGCACCTCGGTCTTCCTCGCGCAGTACATGCAGCTGTCGCGCGGCGCGACGCCCACGCAGTCGGGCCTCCTGACGATTCCGCTCATGGCGGGCCTGCTCATCTCCTCGACCGTGTTCGGCACCCTGATCAGCCGCCGCGGCAAGTGGAAGGCGATCATGATCTCCGGCGCCGTGCTCATCGTCGCCGGCACGTCGCTCCTCTCCACGCTCCGCTACGACACCGACTTCCTGCTCGTGGGCATCTACATGTTCGTGCTCGGCGCGGGCCTCGGCATGCTCATGCAGAACCTCGTCCTCGTCGTGCAGAACGCCATCGAGGTCAAGAACCTGGGCGTCGCCACCAGCGCCGTCACGTTCTTCCGCAGCCTCGGCGGCACGATCGGCGTCTCGGTGCTCGGCTCGATCCTCGGCACGATCATCGCGTCGGAGATCACCGCCGGGATCACGAAGCTCGCCCCGGCCGACCAGGCGGCGGCCGCGCAGGCGCTCGGCTCCGGCGTCATCCCGCAGGTCTCGCAGCTCAGCCCCGCGGTGCGCACCGTGGTCGAGAGCGCGTACGGCGTGGGCATCGGCGACGTGTTCCTCTACAGCGTGCCGCTCGCGATCGTGTCGCTCCTCGCGGTGATCTTCCTGCCCAACGCGCAGCTCGGCAGCAAGAACGCCGTGCAGCTGAAGAGCGACCGGACCGCCGCGCCCGAGGCCCGGGACGTGCACCGCACCGACGCCGAGGACGCGCTCATCGGCGCATCCGCGGGCGCGGTCGCCCTCGCCCCGGCCGGCGAGGCGAACCCGACCGGGTCGATCCGCCTCCCCGAGGCCGAGAACGCGGGAGCCGACTCCCGCCGATGACGGACGAGGACCGCTCCCCCGGGGGCGACGCCCCGGGGGTCGCCGCCGGCATCGCCGAGGTGGAGGAGCAGATGACCGCCCTCGCCGCGCGCATCCGGGCGACGACCCGGGAGGCCGCGGCGGCGATCCACCCGGAGCTGCCGCCCATCGGCTACAAGATGCTCCGCGTGATCCGCCGGTGCGGCGCCGCCCACGCGAGCGCCGTCGCCGACCAGCTCGGCGTCGACCGCAGCGTCGTCAGTCGGCAGCTCCGCCAGCTCCAGGACCTGGGGCTCGTGGAGGTGGGCGCCGACGCGCAGGATGGCCGCGTGCGCGTGCTCGCGCTCACGGCCGCGGGCCGCGCGGGCGTCGAGGCCGACGACGCGCAGGGCGGCAGCCGCCTGATCCGCGGCCTCGGCGGGTGGAGCCGCGCGGACCTCGACGCGTTCGCCGGGTACCTCGCGCGGCTCAACGCCGGAGCGGATGCCGGGGTCGACGTGGCGGCGGGACCCGGATCGGCACCCGGCGCCGCCGCGTGCCCCGCGGATCCGGTGCCCACGAATCCGGGCGCCCGCGCGGCCTGAGCCCACGGCGGCCCGCCGGGTCAGCTGGCCGGCGGACGTCCGAGCAGCAGGGTGAGGAAGCCCAGCGTGCCGCGGTAACCCTCGAGCCACGCCCGGCGGTGCTCGACCGACGCGGCCATCACCTGATCGCCGTCGGGGTCGTCCGGGTGGTCCAGCGCCCACCGCGCGAGCGCGCCGGTCCACGACCACTCGTAGTCGTCCCACTCCTGCAGGGTGCTGACGTGCCCCTGCAGCGGCACCCATCCGTTCGTGGCGGCGAGCTCCACAGTGGCCGCCAGGTCGCGGTAGTCGTCCAGCTCCGAGCCGAGGAGATCCAGCACCCGCGGGGTCGGCGTCCGCTCCCAGAAGCACTCGCCGACGAGCGCCCGACCGCCCGCGCGCAGGTGCCCGTCGATCGCGGACAGGGTCGGCTCGAGGCCGCCGAAGGCGTGCGTCGCCCCCACGCTGAGCACGACGTCGAACCCGTCGTAGGACGTCCACAAGCGGGCGTCGGCGCAGACGAGCTCGAGGCGGTTGGAGAGGCCCTCGCGCTCGGCCTGCTCGCGCACGCGGCCGAAGCCCGCGTCGGAGTGGTCGACCCCGACCGCCGTCAGCGACGGCTCGAGACGCAGGGCCCGCAGCAGCCAGCTGCCGTCGCCGCACCCGAGGTCGAGGACGGCGCCCTGCCCGGTGACCGCGGCCGCGAGGAGGCGATCGACGCTGTCGTCGCCCAACGGGGAGGCGATCGGGTGGTCCGCGTGGGCCAGGTCGCTTATCCGGTCCCTGTCCATGGCCTCACCCTAGGGCGAGGACGGATCGCGTCGGATGCCGGCCGGGCGGACGGGCGCGGACCGCCGGACTGCGCTCAGTCCTCCACGCGCACGCGGAAGTGCCGCGCGAAGACCGGGCCGAGCGCCATGAGCTGGGTCGAGTGGAGGACGGCGCCGCGGAGGCCGTCGGGGGTGTCGAGGTCCATGATCTCGGCGCCGCGGAGATCCAGGTGCGTGAGCGACGAGTCGGCGAGGTCGAGCGTGCCGATGGTGGTGCGGGCGAACGCGATGCGCATGCCGGCGGTGCCGCGGAGGTCCAGCTCCTCGATGGCGCAGTCGGTGATGAGCAGGTCGGTGATCTTCGAGCCGCGCAGGTTCACGAAGCCGAGGCGGCAGTCGGTGATGTGCACCGAGGAGAGCGTGGCGTCGTAGAGCTCCGCGGATCCGACGCGCGAGCCCTCGAGCCGCACGTCGCGCATGCGCATCCGGGGCGCCTTCAGCACGGGCGCGTCGAGGCGCGAGGCGAGCACGTCCACGAGGCTCGCGGCCGTGAGGTCGGCCTCGTGCAGGCGGATCCGCTCGAGCACGCACTCCTCGAACCCGATGTCCACCAGGTCGGCGTCCGACAGGTCGGCATCGGCGAACCGCCGCCGCTCGAAGGACGCGTGCGCGTCGAGGTCGGACGGGTCGCCGTCCGCGAGTCCGTCGAGCCGCGGATCGCTGATCCGCGGCGGCAGGATGCGGGGGGGATGCGGCCATGCGGGACCTCCAGGTGCGGTGCGGGACGCCGTCGGCGAGAGCTACCTCCCACGCTACGGGAGCCCCACGTCCGTCGGGCCGCCATGCGGACGGACCGGTCGCCTCCCTCCGCGCACCGTCGGCCATCCGGAACGGCGTGAGCAGCCGGGCCCGTGCCGATGGGCCGCTGCGGTGGTAGGGGCGCATTCTCCGCCGTCGTCGGCTCTGCCCCCCTCTCCGAGATGCACGCTGCCTCGTCCTTCGCGGCGGTGCTCGCCGCGGCGGCGCGGGCCCGGATGTCCGCCCAGGAGTTGCGCGGCGGGGGATCCTCGCCCCACGACGACCGGGCGCCCTTGTGCACGAGGAGACCGCCGGGCCGCCGCGCATGGCTACTTTGTCCCACGCTGCCATCGCCGTGGACGCCCACGTCCATTTCCGACCCAATGCGGGAGGCAGCCCTGTCAGATCGGTACCCAGATGTCCCCTCTCTCGTCGCGTCCCCGGCTACGTCTCCATCGTCGTCGCCACGGTCACGCAGGAGCCTCGACAACGAGCCCCCGAACCACCCCTCATACCCGCAGGTGGACACGGGCCCTCGTGGTACTGGCTGCCGTCTCCGCACTCATCCTCTCCTCACCGGTGTCCGCGGCGAACGCCGCGCCGCCACTGAATCCCGACCGCATTCGCCTCCCCATCGTCGCCGGCACCAAGCTCAACGGCGATGCGGGCAGCTGTACCGCGGGAGCCGTCCTCCAGTACGACTTCTACCAGCTGCTCCCCGCCGGATTCGCGGCGAAAGCGACCCGGTACGTGGTCACGGCCAAGCACTGCTTCGCCGTCGGCGAGATCGTCCGCGTGGGCGGAGTGCCCGTGGGCCATGTCATCGAGCAGGCGGAGCACGCGGATCTCGAGCTCGTGGAGATCGACGCGAAGCTGGACCCGTCCGCCGGGCTCCACTGTGCAACACACGGGAGCCATCCCGCCTTCTGCGCGCACAACTACTACGTTCCCCGCGCGACGGGCGAGATCATCACCAATTCCGGAGGCCACCCTCGGCGCATGCCCGTCGAAGGCCACACGGAAGCGCCCGCCGGCCGCTTCTGCACCAGCGGCTACTTCACGGGGGTCCAGTGCGATTGGACCAGCTTCCGGGGCCCCGAACCCCAGCCCAGCCACGGTGACATACATTCCTTGAAGGCCGCGGAGTCACCCGTGCTGGGGACGACGGACGCGGGCGACTCTGGCGGCCCGGTGTACACCTACGACCGTGAGCTCATCGGCATCAACTCGCAGAGCGCGTATTTCGGTTCGATCCTGTTTTACGTGCCCTTCTCCTTCGTGTTCTCCAACTTTCCGGGCTACTCCTTGGCGACGAACAGGTGAGCGAGGGCCGCAAGACGCCGCGCCGGTGAGCGGGGATCCGCACGATCGCAGCCCACGGCCGCCGTGAAGCGCTCCGAGGTTCCCGTCGACGCGGTGTTGCGCGAAGCGACAGCGAGCCGCGCAGGTTCACGAAGCCGAGGCGGCAGTCGGTGATGTGCACCGAGGAGAGCGTGGCGTCGTAGAGCTCCGCGGATCCGACGCGCGAGCCCTCGAGCCGCACGTCGCGCATGCGCATCCGGGGCGCCTTCAGCACGGGCGCGTCGAGGCGCGAGGCGAGCACGTCCACGAGGCTCGCGGCCGTGAGGTCGGCCTCGTGCAGGCGGATCCGCTCGAGCACGCACTCCTCGAACCCGATGTCCACCAGGTCGGCGTCCGACAGGTCGGCATCGGCGAACCGCCGCCGCTCGAAGGACGCGTGCGCGTCGAGGTCGGACGGGTCGCCGTCCGCGAGTCCGTCGAGCCGCGGATCGCTGATCCGGGGCGGGAGGATGCGGGGGATGCGGCCATGCGGGCCTCCGGGTGCGGGTCGGTGCAGGATGCGGGCCGCCGTGTGGCGGCCCGCTCCACGGTACGGGAGACCCCCGGGGTCACCGCCCGGTCTGGCGGAGGTAGGCGGCGTAGAAGCCCGCGCCCATCATCCGGGCGCCGACGGCGTCGTAGTGGATGAAGGCCTCGCCCTCGTTGGCGTGCCCCGAGACGCCGGGCACGTACGCGACCTCCTTCCGCAGGGAGCGCAGGCCCTGGTGCACCGCGTCGATGTCCTGACGCGCCGCATCCGATCCGATCCACTCGGGGACCATCCCCCCGACCAGGAACGGCACGGGACCGTAGCGCACGGCCAGGCCGGACTCGAGCTCGAGGAGCCGGTCGGCGTACTTGACCTTGGCCGCCACCCGCCCTGCGGCGGTGGGGGCCGACGAGATGGCGTTCGCATCCGACTCTCCCTGCGCCCAGATGATCGCGACCAGCCGGTTGTCCGGATCGAGCGCCAGCGCGTTGTCGATCTGGGTGGTCGCGTTCGCGTAGAGGTTCGTGAGGCCGGCCTCGACCGAGCCCTGCTCCGGGCTCGGATCCCACGTGAACTTCTGCACGGCGTCCACCCGGGTCAGCGAGGTGCTGCCCTGGGCGGCGGGGACGAGGAGGACCCGGCGGCCGGGCGCCGAGTCGGCGAGGAGGGCACGGCCGAAGGTCATGCCGGGGCCGACGAGCTTCGGTCGGTCCGTCATGCGCCACGTCGTGACGTGCTTGAGGCTGTCTTCCGCGGGCACGACACGGCCCCAGTCCTTGTCCTGCCAGTCGCCGACGAGCTGGTCGAGGCCGTCCTGCGCGACGTCGATCGCGGGGTCGTAGCCGAAGCCGCCGCCCTGGGCGTTCGACTGCCCGAGGATCGCCACGACGTCGTGGCCCACGCCGTCCTGTGCGCCCGCGACGGCCGTCACCGGCGCGGTCGCGCTCGCGGTGGACCGGTGGACGTCCGCCGATCCCGCCCAGCTGCCCGTCACGGTGACGGTGATGCGCTTGCCGAGCGCCGCATCGTCGAGCCGCAGCGTCGGGCCGGTCTGGCCCGGCTGCGTCACGCCGTCGAGGTACCAGCGGTAGCGGAGGGGCGTGGAGGTGGGCGTCCAGTCGCCGGGCAGGGCGCGCACCGCGCTCCCGACGGTGAGCTGGCCGACGATCCGGGGTGCCGTCGTCGTCGGGGCGACGGGAGGCGTGGGAGCGGGTGTCGGGACGGGCGCCGTGGTCGGAGCCGGGGTCGGGATCGGCGCGACGGTCGGAACCGGGGTCGGCACGGGCGCGGTGGTCGGCGCCACGGTGGGCACAGGCGTCGGCGCCACGGTGGGCTTCGCGGTCGGCGTGATCGTCGGCACGGGCGTCGGCTTCGGCACGGGCGCGGGTGCGACGGCCTTGCTCGCCGCGCTCTTCATCGTCAGGGTCTGCACGCCGGTGCGGCTGCCGGTCACCGAGGCGGTGATCCGCGATCCCGCGTCGCCGGGGGCCAGCCGGTAGGTCGCCGCCGCCGCTCCCGCGATGAGGACGCCGTCGCGGCTCCAGGAGTAGGAGAAGGCCGGCGCCGGGTTCCAGCCGCCCGGGCGGACGGTGAGGAGGAATCCGACCGCCACCGTGCCGACGAGCGTCGGGACCGGTGCGGTCCGGAACGCGGGCAGCGTGACGGCGGCCGTGGGCTGGCTGAGCCGCTCCATGGTGATGCTGCCCGTGCGCGTCGCGATCACCCGGACGCGGATCGTGCGGCTGAGGTCCTTCGCGGCGAGGGTGTAGGTCCTGCCCTTGGCTCCCGGAATCGCCGTGTCCCCGGAGAACCACTGGTAGGCGAAGGCGGCGCCGACGGGCTTCCAGGCGCCGGGCACGGCGGTCAGGATCTGGCCGACGAGCGGCTTCCCGGTGATCGTCGGCTCCGGGCTGGCGGTGAACGGCACGGCGGGCTTGGCCGCGGCGGAGATCGAGCCGGATGCGACGGAGGTGACGGCGGGCTCCCGCGACGCGGCACCGGCGACGTCCGCCGGCAGCGCGATCGCGGAGAGGACCAGGGCCACGGCGAGCCGGTCACGTGGAGTCGGGATCGGCGTCGGGGCGCAGCAGGACCAGGGGCGGAGATGAGCACATGCACTCCTCGAGAGGGTCGCGTCGGGTACGCGAGCGACCCCTGTTTACCGCACCGAGGAAATGTGCGCCGCCCCCCGAACGGCCGGTCGGGGGGCCATTGCCCGCGCGGAGCCCGAACTGGGTACACGACAGCACCTGGGAGAAGCCGGTAAGCATGCCCGACGGCCGCGCCCGAAGCGGCCCCCGGATCCAGGAGCACCATGACAACCGCACGCCGACGCGCCCTCGTCGGCCTCCTCTCGCTGGCCCTCGTGGCCTCCGCGCAGGCGGGCATGGCGACCAGCGCCATCGCCGCCCCCGCGCCCGTCGGCACCGACGCCGTCGGCACCACCGCCGTGACCTTCACCACCGCCCCGCAGCCGTCGATAACCGGCACCGCGCAGGTCGGCTCCACCCTCTTCGCCGTCACCGGCACCTGGGCACCGCAGCCCGACTCGTTCACCTTCAAGTGGTGGAGCGACGGCGTCGCGATCTCCGGCGCCACGGGATCCGCGTACACGCTCGTCGCCGCGGACGCGGCCAAGAAGATCACGCTGACCGTGACCGCGAACAAGGCCGGCTACACGTCGCTCGCCAAGTCGAGCGCCGCGACCGCGACCGTGGCCGCCGCCCCCGCGCCCGCCGCCTTCACGACCATCCCGACGCCGACGATCACCGGGACGCCGAAGGTCGGCACGCCGCTCACCGCGGCCACCGACACGTGGGCGCCCGTGCCGACGACCTTCTCCTACCGCTGGTTCGTGGCGAACGTCGCCGTCACCGGCGCGACGACCTCCACCTACACGCCGGTCGCGGCCGACGTCGGCAAGCGCATCACCGTCACCGTCACGGGCAGCCGCACGGGCTACACGACCGCCGCGAAGACCAGCGCGGCCTCGGCCGCGGTCGTCGCCGCGCCGGTCACGACCCCGTCGACCTTCACCACCGTGCCGACGCCCACCATCACCGGATCCGCGCAGGTCGGCGCCACGCTGACGGCCACCCCCGGCACCTGGGCACCCGTGCCGACGACCTTCTCCTACCGCTGGTTCGTCGCGAACGTCGCCGTCACCGGCGCCACCGCCTCCACGTACGTGCCCATCGCCGCCGACCTCGGCAAGCGGATCACCGTGACCGTCACCGGCGCACGCTCGGGCTACACCCAGGCCTCGAAGACGAGCGCAGCTTCGGCTGCGGTCGTCGCGGCGCCCGTCACGAGCCCGTCGACCTTCACCACCGTGCCGACGCCGACCATCGTCGGCACCGCCCAGGTCGGCGCGACCCTGACGGCAGCGCCCGGTACCTGGGCACCCGTCCCCACGACCCTCTCCTACCGCTGGTTCGTCGCGAACGTCGCCGTCACCGGCGCGACCGCCTCCACCTACGTGCCCGTCGCCGCCGACCTCGGGAAGCGGATCACCGTCACCGTGACCGGCGCGCGAAGCGGCTACACGTCGGCCGCCAAGACCAGCGCCGGCACGGCCGCGGTGATCGCCGCCCCCGCCGCCAAGGCGTTCGCGATCGCGTCCGCCCCCACCGTCACCGGCTCCGCGTCGGTCGGCGGCGTGCTGACCGCGTCGACCGGCACCTGGTCCCCTGCCCCGGCGTTCACGTACCAGTGGACCGTGGGCACCACCGCGATCACCGGCGCCACGGGCTCGACGTACACGGTCGGCACGGCTGACCTCGGCAAGACGATCACGGTCACCATCACCGCCAAGCTGGCGGGCTACGTCACCACGAGCAAGACGAGCGTCGCCACGGCGGCGGTCGGGAAGCCGGCCATCGCGTCGACGCAGCCGGTGATCGTCGGTGATGCGAAGGTCGGGTACACGCTGCGCGTCGTGCCCGGCCTCTGGACGCCGAAGCCGTCCTTCTCCTACGTCTGGTACGCGAACGACGTGAAGATCGCGGGAGCGACCTCGAATGACTTCGTCGTCACGACGGCAGAACTCGGCAAGCGCATCACGGCGACCGTGGTCGGCACCGCGTCGGGCTTCTCGAACACCGCGCGCACGAGCGCCCGGACTGCGGCGGTCGTCGCCGAGAACGTGCAGTTGCCGCAGCAGCCGTGGTACTCCACGGTGACGGGCGGCGTCTACCTCGACTCAGTGCGTCCCGAGAACCTGATCACGGACGGCTACATCGAGGTGACCGACCCCGACTACGGCTGGGACAAGGCTGGCACGCAGTTCACCGGCGGTTCGTTCGCCATCACCGGGCTCCGCGCGGGCGAGTACTCGCTGCGGGCATATGTCGAGGTCGCCGGCGAGTACATCGAGCAGTACCTCGGCCCCACAAGGGACTACCGCGCCGCTCAGACGTTCGCCGTGCAAGCCGACGGCACGGTGCGCATCGACATGGTCGTGAAGCGCGCGGCCACGGTCAGCGGCACAGTCACCGCGGCCGACGGCTCCCCCGTGGAGAACGCCCTCGTGACCGTGACGGGCGCGACTGAGGACGACTGGTACGGCGGAAGCGCGTACACGGACTACTTCGGGCGCTTCACCGTGCGAGACATCCAGCCCGGCACGTACAAGGTGCAGTACTCGGCTCCGTCGCCCAATCCCTCGGGCCTGACCGGTGAGTGGTACGGCGACGCTGACGATGAGAGCTCCGCGACGGTCGTGACGGTCGCGAACTGGAGCCAGACGGTCATCGGCATCAACGCCGTGCTCGACGTGGGCGCCCGGATGACCGGTTGGATCTACGACTCCAACTACGCCTCCGTCGCGGACGCCACCGTCTACGTCGTGCCGGTCTCGTCCGCTGTCGAGGGCACCACACCCTACAGCGCACGGCATGTGCAGACGGACGCATCGGGCGACTTCGAGATGACGGGGATCGTCCCCGGCGACTACTACATCTACGTATCAGCGACTCGGTACTCGGCCCCCGCGCTGGCCGCGCAGTGGGTCGGCGGCACCGGCACCTTGGCCACTGCGTCCGTCTACCGGGCGACCCGCGGGACGCAGATGTCGAGCGTCTATGCGCAGCTCGCCGTCAGCCCGTCGGTGACGACGACGGTCACCGGCCTCGCGGCGGCCGGCTGGGACAGCGATTACGCCGTCGTGAACCTGTACCAGGGTGGCTCCATCAAGTACTCCGAGTACTCCTGGTACGGCGCGGCCGCGTTCATCAAGGACATCGCCCCCGGCACCTACCAGGTCGCCGTGACGTACCACCGCGGCACCGAGCTCAAGGCCTACTGGTGGAACGGCGGCACCTACGCCGACAGGTCCGAGATCGTCGTGCGCGCAGGGGACTCGATCTCCATCGTCGCGAAGGCGATCACGCGGGTCGCTCCGGCGGGCGCGCGGCTGGTCCGCTAGCCGGGACCGCACGGCCACCGACGCCGCCACGACCGCACCGGTCGTGGCGGCGTCGTCGTCCGCGCCCCTCCCGCCGCGCCCCCGTTCCGCGCGACACGTCGACAGCGGATCCCGTCGAGCGGTAGGCATGGGACAGCGCCGCAGGGGGCGGCGGACCGGGGGATCCATGCACGCACCACGCCGACGCGCCCTGATCGGGCTGCTGTCGCTCTCGCTCGTCCTGTCCGCGCAGGCCGGCCTCGCGGGAGCCGCCACAGCGGCGGACGCGCCGACCGCCACGAGCACGAGCACCAGCCGCGCCACGCCCGCCTTCACCGCATCACCCAAGCCGACCATCTCCGGCACACCGCGCGTCGGCTCCACGCTCACCGCGGTCACCGGCGACTGGGCGCCGAAGCCGACGACCTTCGGCTACCGCTGGTGGCGCGACGGCGTCGCCATCGCCGGCGCGACCGGATCCACGTTGAAGCTGACCGCAGCAGACGCCGGGGCGCGCATCAACGTCACCGTCACCGCCCGCCGAGGCGGGTACGCGTCCCTGGCGCGGTCGAGCGGGCCGACCGCGGCCGTCGCGCCCGCCACCACGACGCCCCCTCCGCCGGCGCCCACGCCGACGCCCACCGCGCCGACGCCCGACCCCGCGCCGACCACCGATCCGACGCCCGCGCCCACGCCTGACCCCACGCCTCCCGCCGCCACGGCCCCCTTCTCCGAGGCCTCTGTCCCGGTGATCACCGGCGACGTGCAGGTCGGCCGCCCGCTGCGCGCCGTCGCCGGCCTGTGGACCCCGCGACCGACGTCGTTCGCCTACGCCTGGTCCGTCAACGGCGTGGCCATCGCGGGCGCGATCTCCATCTCGTACACGCCCGTCGACGCGGACGCCGGGAAGCGGATCACCGCGTCCGTCACCGGCACGGCCGCCGGCATCACGCCCACCACCCGCACGAGCGCGCCGACATCGCCGGTCGCGGCCGCGGGCGTCGACCTGCCCGAGCAGCCGTCGACCGGGAAGGTGGTCGGAAACGTCTACCTCGGCTCGGTGGATCCGGCGAACGTCATCCCCTACGCCGCGATCTACCTCGAGGACGCGGCAGCGGAGGGCTCGTCGACCGACGACCCCGCCGCCGAGATCATCGACGGGGCGTACTCCTTCTCCGGGGTCCGGCCCGGCGAGTACCGGATGCACGTCTTCTACGCCGTCGACGGGACGTACTACTACCAGTACTACGGGCAGACCAAGGAGGCGGACCGCGCCCAGACCTTCGCGGTGTCCGCCGACGGCACGGTGCACGTCGACGTGGTGCTGAAGCGCTACGCCACCATCGAGGGCACGGTCACGACGACGGGCGGGGTGCCGGCGTCGGGGCTCTCCGTCACCGCCATCCGCGCGTCCGACGGGAAGCCGGTCGACTCCGAGACGACGGACGCGCAGGGCCGCTACATCCTCCGGGACGTGGAACCCGACGACTACCTCCTCCGGGTCTCACCACCCGTCGCCGACTCCCGGGGGTTCATCGGGGAGTGGTACTCGGACGCCTACGACCAGGCGAGCGCGACGCCGGTCACCGTCACGCGGTGGGGAGCGCCGCTCACCGGGATCGACGTGCAGCTGTCCCGCGGCGCGAGCGCGAAGGGCCAGGTCTACCGGGTCGACGGGGTGGGCTCCTCCGGCTCGAGCGTGCGCTTCGTGCCCGTCGGGTCGGCTGTGGACGGCGTGCGTCCCACCGTCGGCCTCGTCGCGTACACCGACCGGTACGGCCGCTTCAGCCTCGACGGCATCACGCCCGGCGAGTACGTCGTGTACGTCACCGGCCCCGCGCAGCAGGCGCGGTGGGCCGGCGGCACCGGCTCGCTCGCCACCGCGACGCGCTACACGGCGACGCTCGACGGGCAGCTGCCGGCGATCTACGTGCAGTTCGGGGCGGATCCGACCGCCCGGTCACTGACCTCCCGCACGGCCGCCGCCGCCCGCTGACGGCCCTCGACCGGGGGTCGTGACCGCGCCGCCGTCGAGGAGTAGACCGGTCTCCCGACCGGTACCCCGCCGGTCCGACCATCGGAGCAGCCCATGCCATCCGTCCGCCGACGCGGTCTCGTCGGCCTCATCTCCCTGGCCCTGATCGCCGCAGCTCAGGCCGGCCCCGCCTCCCCCGCATCCGCGGACCCCGCCCCATCCGCCCGCGTCGCCGCCGACGCCACGACCGCCATCGTCGTCGGCCGCGTCTACCTCGACCGCGTGGATCCCCGGAATCTCGTCCGCGACGGGAGCATCTCGCTCGAGCTGTCCGGCATCCCCTTCGGCGAGAACGTCGACATCGTCGACGGGTCCTTCCGCTTCGAGTCCCAGCCCGCCACGCGCTACACGCTGCACGCCTTCCTGACGGTCGGCGGAGCCGAGGTCTCCCAGTACCTCGGGCAGGTGAACGAGTGGCAGGACGCGCGCTTCTTCACGGCTCCGGCTGGTCGGACGACCCGCGTGGACGTCGTGCTCCGCACCCCCGCGAGCATCGGCGGCACGGTGATGCTCCCCGAGGGCGCGCCCGCCGGATACTCCCCCGTCGACGTGCTCCGCGCCACGGGCGACGGCCGGCTCGAGGCGTCGGGCACCACGGATGAGGCGGGCCGCTACACCATCGAGAACCTCGAGCCGGGCTTCTACGTGCTGCGCTTCGGCGTGCCCCCGGGGGATCCGACCTCGTACGGCGCGGTGTGGTCGGGCGACCGCACGCAGCGGGCGCAGGCGAAGCGCATCGTCGTCTCGCAGTGGGGGCAGGTGGTCACGGGCGTCGACGCCACGCTCGCCCCCGCCCGGTGATGCCGCCCCCCTCATCGGGTCAGCCCGAACTGGGTACGGCGCGAGGCACCGCGTGCGCGGTAGGACTGGACCGGGCCGCATCGAACCGGTCCGGATCCGGGAGCACCATGTCATCCGTTCGCCGCAGGGCCGTCGTCGGCCTCGTCTCGCTGGCCCTCGTGGCCTCCGCCCAGGTCGGGATCGCGTCGGGGGCATCCGCCGCGACCGCGCCGGCCCCCACGCCCGCCGGGTCCGCCGCAGCGACCGCCGCGACGCCCGCCGCCCTCGTGTTCACCGCTTCGCCCACCCCCACCGTCAGGGGCACGACGGAGGTCGGCGCGACGCTCACGGCCGTCACCGGCACGTGGACCCCGACGCCCGGCACCTTCCTCTACCGCTGGGCGCGCGACGGCGTCGCCATCCCGGGCGCGACGCGGGCGACGTACGCGCTCGTCGCGGCCGACCAGGGGAAACGGCTCACCGTCTCCGTCACCGCGGTGAAGACCCGCTACCCGTCCACGACCCGCACGAGCGAGCCGACGACCGCGGTCGCACCGAAGGGCGGGGCGCCCGAGGTCCGCCTCCCGTTCACGGCGGCGCCCGTGCCGACGATCACCGGATCCGTGACCGTCGGCGGCACCGTCACGGCCGTCCCCGGCTCGTGGTCGCCCTCCCCGCGCCTCGCGTACCAGTGGTTCGCCGGATCCACGGCGATCCGCGACGCGAACGTCGCCACCTACGAGCCCACCGCCGCGGACCTCGGCCAGGAGCTCAGCGTCTCGGTCGCGGCCTTCCGCGACGGGTACGCCACCACCACCCGCATGAGCGCGGGCGCGATCGTGTCGGAGGGCACCTTCCCCGAGCGCACCTTCGTCATCCGCGGCGAGGCGCGCGTGGGCGGGTACCTCGACGTGGCGAACGAGACGTACTCCTACGAGGCGGACCGCACCTACACGTGGGCCGCCGACGGCGTGACGATCGCCGGTGAGACGAGCGACGGGTACCGCCCCGTCGTCGCCGACATCGGCAAGCGCATCACGGCCACGATCACCGGCTCGGCCGCCGGCTTCACGACGGAGACCCGCACGACCACGCCGACGGCGCCGGTCGTGGCCGCCGATGCGGCTCCGGTCGTCGAGACCGGCGTCGTCTCGGGCCGTGTCTTCCTCGGATCCGCCACGGACGCGAACCTCCTCGGCGACGGCATCGTGAGCGCCAGCCGTGTGTCCGACGGCACTGGCCGAGACGGTCGGCTCGTCGACGGCTCCTTCGAGGTGAGGGACCTCGGGCCCGGGGTCTACACGCTCTCGGTCTTCACGGAGGTCGACGGGGTCTACGCTTCCCAGCCCTATCGCGCGCCCGGCGACCCCGCTCGGGCCACCCGCTTCACCGTCACGAACGACGGCGCGGTGCGGCTCGATGTGGTCCTCGTGCGCCATGCGTCGATCAGCGGCACCGTGACGCAGAGCGACGGGCAACCCGCCGTGGGCTCGAACGTCGAGGTGTTCCCGGTGCGCGGTGGCGAGCCCGTCGGCGGCGGACGCACCGATGCGGCCGGGCGGTTCCGCATCTCATCGGAGTGGCTCACGCCCGGCCAGTACGAGGTGCGATTCGGCGCCCCGTTCGAGAACCCCGAGGGCTACATCGGCGAGTGGTACGGCGACACCGACGACCGCAACAGGGCGAAGCGCATCACCGTGGTGGGCACCGATGCGGTCACCGGGATCGACGCCGAGCTGACCCGGGGCAGCCGCCTCGAGGGCGTCCTGCAGGCCGGCGCGGCCGGCGAGGAGTCCAGCGCCGTCTACCTCGTGCCCGAGACCGCGGCGCTCCTGGGCTCCGGCCCGCGCAGCGGCCGCTTGACGGGCGTGGACCAGTCCGGCCGCTTCAGCCTCACGCAGATCACGCCTGGCCGCTACTACGTGTATGCCCAGACGACGCGCTACGAGGCGCCGTCCTACGGTCCGCAGTGGGTGGGCGGCACGGGCACGCTCGCGACCGCCACCGTCTTCACGGTGCGACGCGGCGCGGACCTCCCGTTCCTCGACATCCGGATGAAGCAGGACTCGTCGGTCACCGTGGTCCTCGCCGGCGTGACAGCGCCCGGCTGGGAGCAGCGCGCCATCGTGGAGCTGCTGCAGGACGGCGTCGTCGTGAAGCAGTACGGCGTGATTCCCGGCTCCTCGACGTTCATCCCCAATGTGGCTCCCGGCACGTACCGGGTGCGCGTCTCGCACATCCGCGACGGCGTGTGGATCCCCACCTGGTGGGCCGGTGGCACGGGCGCCGACCGCTCGCGGATCGTCGTGAACGTCGACCGGAGCGTGCGCATCGCCGTGCGCGCCGCCACGGGCACGGAACCGCCCGCGCAGGCACGCTGATCCGAGACGCACGCGCGCGCCGATCTCCTGGGGTCGGCGCGCGCATGCGGCGGATGCGGCGGTCCCGGGGATTCGAGTGCGACCTACCCCACGATCGGATCCGCCGCCGCCTCCGCCCTGCCGCTGGCCGCGACCACCGCGAGCGCGCGTGAGCACCTGGAGGTCCTCCATCGTCTCCACGTCGGTGACTCTGCCCCACCGCAGCGTCATGAACTGGAACATCGTGTTGCTGTAGACCTCGCCCCCGGGGAGCGGGCCGCGGATCCCCGCCCGCACCGCCACGCGCGTGCGCCACGGACCCCCGCGCACGATGACCTCGTGGATGGTGAACCGCGCGCCCGGGAGCACCTCGCGCACGCGCTGCCACCAGCGGATCATCGCGTCGCGCGACGTGCGCCGACCGCAGAGGGCGTGGTCGCCGTGGAACAGGTACGTGAAGGGCTCCCCCAGCCCGTCGACCATCTCCATGTGGTCGCCCGCGTTGATCCGGTCGAACACCGAGCGGACCCGGGCCTCCACGATGCGCGCGTAGATCATGGTGCCGTCCTTATCCCGTCCCCGCGCCGCTAGGCATTGTCGTCGCCGCTGTCGATCGCGACCTGGCGCGACGGATCCGCGAACGGCAGCCCCTCCGCGCCCGACACGTCGGGCATGTCCTCGCCGTACTGCCGCGTGTGCACGCGGTGCGCGATGCGCTCGTCGTCCATGCGCTGCGAGAGGCCCGCGTAGGTGGTCTCGAGGTGCGGCACGCGGCGGATCACGTCCATCACGAGCCGGAACCGGTCGAGGTCGTTGAGCATCAGCATGTCGAACGGCGTGGTCGTGCCGCCCTGCTCGACGAAGCCGCGCACGTGCATGTTCTCGTGGTTGTGGCGCTTGTACGTGAGGCGGTGGATGAGCGACGGGTAGCCGTGGAACGCGAAGACCACGGGCTTGTCGCGCGTGAACAGCGCGTCGAAGGACCCGTCGTCGAGGCCGTGCGGGTGCTGCGTCGAGTCCTGCAGCCGCATCAGGTCGACCACGTTGATGAACCGCACGCGCAGCTGCGGGATCTCCCGCTTGAGGATCTGCACCGCCGCCATCGCCTCCACCGTCGGGATGTCGCCCGCGCATGCGACGACCACGTCCGGCTCGAGCCCCGGCACCTCGGTGCCCGCCCACTCCCACACGCCGACGCCGCGCGCCCCGTGCGCCCGCGCCTCCTCGAGCGACAGCAGGCTCGCCGTCGGCTGCTTGCCCGCGACGACGACGTTGATCAGATCCGTGCCGCGGAGGCAGTGGTCCATGGTCACGAGCAGCGAGTTCGCGTCGAACGGCAGGTACACGCGCACGATCTCGGCGCGCTTGTTCACGACGTGGTCGAGGAATCCCGGGTCCTGGTGCGAGAAGCCGTTGTGGTCCTGCCGCCACACGTGCGACGACAGCAGGTACGTGAACGACGCGACCGGCCGCCGCCACTCCACCTTTGAGCTCGACTCGAGCCACTTCGCGTACTGGTTGAACATCGAGTCGACGATGTGGATGAAGGCCTCGTACGACGTGAAGATCCCGTGCCTGCCGGTGAGCAGGTACGCCTCGAGAAGCCCCTGCGTGATGTTCTCGTTGAGGATCTCGATGACCCGGCCCTCGTGCGCCAGGTGCTCGTCGACCGGCAGCACCTCGCCCTGCCAGGCCTTCGCGGTGACCTCGTACACGTCGTCGAGCCGGTTGCTGGCGGTCTCGTCGGGGCCGAAGATCCGGAAGTCGAGCGGGTTGCGGGCGATCACGTCGCGCAGCCAGCCGCCGAGCACGCGGGTCGGCTCGGCGATGACGCCGCGGCCGTCGCTCAGGTCGACCGCGTTCACCTCGAGCGGCGGCAGCCGGAGGTCGCGGCGGAGCAGGCCGCCGTTCGCATGCGGGTTGGCGCTCATCCGCCGGTCGCCCTCGGGGCGGTTCGGCTGGAGCGCGGGCGTCAGCCGGCCGTCGCGGTCGAAGAGCTCGTGCGGGCGGTAGCTCTCCATCCACTCCTGGAGCTGGCGGAGGTGATCCGGGTCGTCGCGAACTCCCGAGAGCGGCACCTGGTGCGCGCGCCACGTGCCCTCGACCTGCTTGCCGTCGACCTCCTTCGGGCCGGTCCAGCCCTTCGGGGTGCGGAGGATCAGCATCGGCCAGGCCGGGCGCTCGTCGCTGCCGCCCGTGCGGGCCGCGAGCTGGATCCGGCTGATCTCGTCGAGCGCGTCGCCGAGCGCCAGCGCGAACCGCTCGTGCACGGCCGCGTGGTCCTCGCCGTCGAAGCCCCCCGAGACGATCCGCAGGGAGTAGCCGTAACCGGTGAACAGCGCGAGCAGCTCCTCCTCGGGGATGCGCGCGAGCACGGTGGGGTTCGCGATCTTCCAGCCGTTGAGGTTGAGGATCGGCAGCACCGCGCCGTCCGTCTCCGGGTCGAGGAACTTGTCGAGGTGCCAGCTGGCGGCGAGCGTCGCGGTCTCCGCCTCGCCGTCGCCGATCACGCAGGAGACGACGAGGTCGGGGTTGTCGAGCGCGGCGCCGTACGCGTGCACGAGGGAGTAGCCGAGCTCGCCGCCCTCGTTGATGGATCCGGGCGTCTCCGGCGCCGCGTGCGACGGCACGCCGCCCGGGAACGAGAACTGGCGGAAGAGGTGCCGGAGGCCCTCGCGGTCGGGCGTCGCCGCGGAGAAGAGCTCCGAGTAGGTGCCGTCGAGGTAGGCGTTCGCGACCATGCCGGGGCCGCCGTGGCCGGGGCCGGCGATGTAGATCATGTCGAGGTCGCGCTCGATGATCGCCCGGTTGAGGTGCGCGTAGACGAAGTTCAGCAGCGGGGTCGTGCCCCAGTGCCCGAGCAGGCGCGGCTTGATGTCGTCGCGCGTGAGCGGGCGCTCCAGCAGCGGGTCGTCGAGCAGGTAGATCTGCCCGACGGACAGGTAGTTGGCGGCGCGCCACCAGCCGTCGACGACGTCGAGGTAGAGGGGTGCGGACGGGTCGCGGGGTGCGGTGTCTGAGGCCATGCATCAGCCTACGGCGGTGGCATCGCGCGCGACCCGGGGCGGCGGATCCGATCAGGAGGGTCGCAGGTCGGCGGAGCGGGCCCGCACGTCGTCTCGTGGGCGGTCCGCCTGCCGGCAGGATCGACGCCACGCCCAGCGGCAAGAACAGCACGGATGAGACGACCGTCGCGAGACCCTGCGCGACGATCACCGATCGCATCACCGCTGATGAGTCGCGGACGGTGGATGTGGTCGATTCCCCGGCCGCGGGCACGAGGGCGTCCGATGGTCGAGCAGGCAAGGTTACCTCTGACACTCCCGCGTGCGGTTCGCGTGATGCGCGCGCACTGCTGTGTCGTCTGCAGATCCCGGCCGGCCGCGCCGACGACCATCCTCCGTGGCGCCCAGATCTTCGCCGGACCTGCCGAGTAGCCCGCCCCTGAACCGATCTCGCCCCTGTCCTGCCAACCGGGCGCGGCGATTCGTGGACCACGAGCGATGCGATGCGGCCGAGCTCACCGTGGCCCCTCCGCACCATGCCCCTTCGACCCGGACATCCCAGATCGCGTTGCCAACGGGTGCATGAGCGGTCGTCCTCACCTGTCCCGTCCAGCAGTCTCCGACCGCGCTCGTTCGGATGAGGGCCTCGTCCTCCGATGTGAAGGTTGTCTCCACCGCGTCCGTTGGGGAGAGGGTGACGGACTTGGTCGACGAAGCGGGCACGAGGTACGGCTGGAGTGCAGCCCTGTCGCCGTCGGGAAGCATGGCATAGGCGCGGCCGGGGTCCGGGCTGGCTTGGACGTGAGCATGGGCATCACCTGCATGAGCCCAGGCGCCTTCGGCGAGCTGGGACCCTCTCCGGTTTCTGGTGCGTAGGGACAGGGGTGATGGAGCAGGGGTCGGCGTATCTGACGCCTTCCCGCAGATCTCCTCCCCGGCTGCTTCGCTCAGCGAGCCGCTGCCACCCGCTCCGCTTCCCCCGCATCTTCTCGTCGAGCCCCATCGCGACGAGGACGTCGACGATCGAGCCGAAGTCGCCCTTCTGCAGGAGCGCCTCCATCGCATCGCTGTGGTCGGCGGCGGATGCGTAGATCACATCCTCCAGCTCGGCGGCGCCCGTCGGCGAGCCACGGGGACGTCCCTGCGCGCTCGCCGGAGGCGGCGGATTCTCGTGGTCCCCGCAACACCCTGAGTTCAGGGGGTTGCGGGGATCGTGGTTTCGGGTGAGTTGCGGCGGGAGTTCTTCGAGGTACTGGACCGGGTCGATGGCAGCATCACGGCTGCTGCGGCTGTGGTCGGGGTGAGTCGGAACACCGCGTACGGGTGGGCGCGCACGGCTGGTGTGCGTGGGCGCGGGAAGTCCGGTACAGCGGGGCATCCAGGGCGTGGCGAGTACGAGCGGCTCCGCGTGGAGGGGATGTCCCGGCGGGTAGCCGCGTCGCGGGTCGGTGTGCATGAGCGCACTGCGCAGGACTGGGACCGCGGCTGGATGAAGCGGGGCAGTGTTCGGATTCATGCTGATGGTCGGCGGATCGAGTACAACACCGGGATGGCTACCATCACGGGACCGCGTCTGCCCGCTGTCGACGCTGTTCTGCATCCGCGGTTCCTGACCGTGATCGAGCGGGAGACGATCGCGGATCTGCGCCGTCAGGACCTGTCGCTGCGCGCGATCGGGCGGGTTCTGGGTCGGCCGGCATCGACGATCAAACGCGAGCTCGATGCCCGCACGGTCGCGGGGACCTACCAGCCCCACGCGGCGCACCGGGCCTGGGCAGCGAGCCGCTCTCGTCCGAAGCGGGCGAAGCTCGCTCAGGACGGGCCGCTGCGGGACTACGTCGCACGCAAGCTGATGCTGCGCTGGTCACCGGAGCAGATCTCCCGCCTGCTGGTTCGGGAGTTCCCGGGCGAGGAGAGTATGCGGGTGAGCACGGAGACGATCTACCAAGCGATCTACGTCCAGGCCCGCGGCGGACTGCGCCGCGAAGTCGCCGACGCGTTACGCACCGGCCGCACCCGCCGCAGACCCCGCACCCGCCCAGAGCATCGCACTCAACGGTTCGTGGACCCGATGGTCATGATCGCTGACCGGCCCGCGGAGATCGAGGACCGGGCAGTCCCTGGGCATTGGGAGGGTGATCTGATCGTCGGCACGAGCTCACAGTCCGCGATCGTGACTCTGGTCGAACGCACCACCCGCTACGTCATGCTCGGCCATCTCCCCGGCGGGCATACCGCCGAGGAAGTCCGTGACGTGCTCGTGCCCTTGATCAGCACCCTGCCTGCACACCTACGTGGATCGTTGACCTGGGACCAGGGCGCTGAGATGGCGAGCCACCGCCAGATCAGCATCCAGGCCGGAATCCCGGTCTATTTCTGCGATCCGCACTCACCCTGGCAACGCGGCAGCAACGAGAACACCAACGGACTCCTGCGCCAGTACTTCCCTAAGGGCACCGATCTCGCCGCCCATACCTCCGCCGACCTCGAACATGTCGCTCAGCAGCTCAACGGCCGACCACGCAAAACGCTCGACTGGGACACCCCAGCCGAGCGAATGCGTGCTCTACTGACAACCATCTAAATCATCAGGTGTTGCGACGACCACGAGAATCCGCCGGTGCGCGGCCGGGCCCCTCGTCGTGGTGCGGGCGCGGATCAGCCCCAGAAGGCGCGGACCTCCTCGGCGAGCCGCTCGCCCTGGCGGCGGCCCGCCTCCGCGGAGGCCGTGCGGGTCGAGAGCAGGAGCGAGTTCTCGCCGAACGCGGCCGTGCTCTCGGCGTCGGCCTGGATCACGAGCACATCGGCCCGGCCGCGCAGCTGCGTCACCACGGTGGAGAGCGTCGGGCCCATGCCGCTCTGCGGGGCCTCGGGGCCGCACACGATGACGAGGATCCGCTCGTGGTCGGCGACGACGTCGGCGTTCGTGCCGGAGCGCATGCCGCCGTCCATGTAGGGGCGGCCGTCGATGGTGACGGGCGGGAAGACGCCGGGGACGGCGCAGCTCGCGGCCGACGCGCGCACGAGGTCGGCGCCGGAGGCCTTGTCGAAGACCGTGAAGCGGCCCGTACCGGCGTCGACCGCGGTGATGCGGAGATCCTGCTCGGGCCAGTCGCGGATGGGCAGCAGCTGGCCGATGCGCTCGACGCTCGCCGCGTCGTCCACCTCGGGGTCGTACTCCTCGAGCGCGAGCTCGCCGATCCTCTGGCGCGTCGGGATCTCGCCCGCGGTGCTCGCGATGCCCTCCCCGATGACCTCGACGGTGCGCGCGAGGTCGCGGCTCCCCATCGGCTCGGCCATGCCCGCGACGTCGACGAAGTGCTCGTCGTAGGCGGCGGCGATGGCGCCCGCGCGCAGGTTGATCGCGACGACCGATCCGGCCGACGTGCCGACCACCGTGTCGGCCGCGCCGAGGTCGATGCCCGCGGCGAGGAGTCCGGACAGCAGGCCCGTCTCCCACGCGATCCCGGCGACGCCTCCGCCGCCGAGGACCAGTCCCCGCGTCGGCGTGGTCGTGTTCCGCTCGGTCCCGGTCATGGTCCTCCTCTGCCGCGTGCCCGCGGGCCGCATGGTCGTCGTGGTGGTGGTGGTTGATGCGGGTCCATCATCCCCGAACAGGGTGGACGCCGCCCGAGCGCCCGATGCACGCGCGATGGACGGGGACGGGATCATCGGCCGTCGGGCGGCTCCGCGGCGGCTCCGGATCCCGCGGGACCCGCGGCCGCCTCCCGGTAGACCTCGCGCACCTCGCCGAGGAACCGCGTCACGGCGGCGCGCTCCGCGTCGGTCAGGGCGTCGGCAGCGCGCGCGACGCCGCCGATCATCGGCATCAGCTCCGCCATGGCGCGGCCGACGGAGGCGGGTCGCGGGACGACGACGACCCGGCGGCGGTCGTGCGGGTGCGGGCGGCGGTCGACGTGGCCGACCTCGACGAGCCGGTCGACCACGAGCGTCGCGGCGGCGGTGGAGATCCCGAGGCGGCCCGCGAGCTCGGTGGGCGACAGCGAGCCCGCCTGGATGAGGTGCTCCATCGCCTTCATGTCGGTGGGGTTCACATCGAGCACGCCGCCGAGCCGGCGCTCGAATCCTGCCGCGAGGCCGAGCACGTCGCGGAGGATCCGGCCGAGCTCGCCGGCTCCGTCCGCCTCGGCCGGGACGCCCGTGCCCGGTGCCGGGAGCGCGTCAAGCGTCCCCGGTTCGGGGCGGGGACGGGCTCGGGGCATGCCGTCATCGTACGCCGGAGGTAGCTAAGGCGCTTGACCATCAGTAGGCTGACGATCACCGCACCCCTGGAGGACCCGTGAGATCCATCGCCCGCTTCGTCAGCTCCCGCCGCACCGCCTGGATGGCGCTCGTCGCGGCGGCCGTCGCCGTCGCCGCCCTGTTCGCCCTCCTGCCGAAGGGCGAGGCGGACGCGTTCCCGCCCTCCGGCCTGCCGGAGTCGAGCCAGGCGCGGCAGGTGAGCGAGCTGCTCGAGCGGTTCCCGAGCGCGGACACGACCGTCGGGATCCTCGTCTTCAGCAGGGACGGCGCCGCCCTCACGGAGGCCGACACCGCGGCGATCGGGCAGCGCGCCGAGGCGCTGGCGGCCGACTCGATCGCCCCGCAGGCCGTGGTGCCGCAGGTGAGCGACGACGGGACGGCCGCGCTCGTGGCCGTCCCGCTCGACGCCTCGGACGCCACCGACGACGTCGCCGGGACCGCAGGGGCCCTCCGCGCCACGGCCGCGGAGGGCCTCCCGGACGGGCTCGTCGCGCAGCTCACCGGCCCCGTCGGCTTCCAGGCCGACATCTCGAACGCGTTCGCGGGCGCCGACTTCCGGCTCCTGCTCGTGACGGTGCTCGTGGTCGCGGTGCTGCTCATCGTCACGTACCGCAGCCCCGTGCTCTGGATCGTCCCGCTCGTCGCGGTCGGCGTCGCCGACGGCCTCGCCCGCGTGGTCGTCACGGCCCTCGCGGAGCCGCTCGGGATCACGATCGACGCCTCGATCGGCGGGATCCTCTCGGTGCTGGTCTTCGGCGCCGGCACGAACTACGCGCTGCTGCTCGTGGCGCGCTACCGGGAGGAGCTGACGCGCCAGGAGGACCGCCACGCGGCGATGCTCACGGCGGTCACGAGCGCGGGCCCCGCCATCGCGGCGAGCGGCGGCACGGTCGCGCTCAGCCTCATCACCCTGCTGCTCGCCGAGCTCTCCGGCAACCGCGCGCTCGGCTTCGCGTGCGCGATCGGCGTGCTCATCGCGATCGCCGCTGCTCTCCTCGTGCTGCCGGCCGCCCTCGTGGTTTGCGGCCGAGGCCTGTTCTGGCCGTTCATCCCGCGCGCCGGGACCGACGCCGACCACGGCGGGAAGCCGGGCGTGTGGCGGCGTCTCGGCCTCCGGGTCCGGCGCCGCCCCGCGGTCGTGGCCGCCGCGGCCCTCGCGGGTGTCGGCGTGCTCGCGCTCGGCCTCGTCGGCGCGCGCGTCGGCCTGTCGCAGACGGACCAGCTGCTCGGCGACCCCGAGTCGGTCGCCGCCCAGGAGGTCGTCGACGCCTCGTTCTCCGCCGGCCTCACGGCGCAGACCGTGATGCTCGCGCCGGACGCGGTGGCCGCCGACGCGGTCGCCACCGCCGAGTCCATCCCCGGAGTCGCGAGCGCCCGCGCCGGCGAGTCGGCGGAGGGCCGCACCCGCATCGACGTGCAGCTCGACGCCGAGCCGGAGAGCACGGCGGCCTTCGCGGCCGTGCAGGACCTCCGCGACGCGTACGCGGACGCTCCGGGCGCGGAGTCCACGACGCTCGTGGGCGGCAGCGACGCCACGGCCGCCGACACCGCCGCGTCGTCCGAGCGCGACCAGGGGCTGATCATCCCGATCATCCTGGCCATCGTCTTCGTGATCCTCGGCCTGCTGCTGCGCTCCCTGGTGGCCCCGGTGCTGCTCATCGCGAGCGTGTTGGCCACGTTCTTCGCGAGCCTCGGGGCCGCGAACGTCCTGTTCCAGCAGGTGCTGGGCTTCCCCGCGTTCGACGCGAACGTGGTGCTGTTCGCGTTCCTCTTCCTGGTGGCGCTGGGGGTCGACTACAACATCTTCCTCGTCACCCGGGCGCGCGAGGAGCGGCGCCTGCACGGCACACGCGAGGGGATGGTGTGGGCTCTCGCGTCGACGGGCGGCGTGATCACGAGCGCGTCGGCGTACGCCTCCCCCAGCGGCCGGTCGCCCGGGCCCTCGCCGAGGAGGCGCTCGAGCTCCGCCCCGACGACGTCCGCGCCACCCCAGACGAGGTCGGCCTTCGACGGGAAGTAGCGGAAGAGGCTGCGGCGGCCGACGCCCGCGGCCTCGGCGATGTCGGCCATGCTGACCGCCTCGTAGCCCCGCTCCGCGAAGAGGCCGATGGCGACGCGGGCGAGGTCCTGCGCGTCGATCGCGGCGGGGCGGCCGAGGGCGGGCCGGTCGCTCGGCGGGGTCGACGGCATGTCGGGAATCGTATCCCGCGGCCCGTTCCCCGGATCCGCAGCGCTGTGGCACCGTGGGGGCATGAGACTCGCGGAAGCTCTGATGGAACGGTCCGACCTGCAGAGGCGCATCGAGTCGCTGCGGAGCAGGATCCAGGCGACGGCCCGGTACCAGGAGGGCGAGGATCACGCGGAGGACGCGGCGGCGCTGCTCGCGGAGGCGGGCGAGACGGTGGATCGGCTCGCGGGGCTCGTGACGCGGATCAACCTCACGAACACGGCCGCCCGCCTCGACGACGGCACGGCACTCACGGCGGCGCTCGCCCGGAGGGACGCCCTGCGGACGCGGCACGGGATCCTCACCGCCGCGGCAGATGCGGAGCGAGCTGCGGCAGATCTCCGCGCTGCCGATCCGCGACGTGCGCGACCGGGCCGACGACACGGCCCGGGAGCTGCGGGAGCTCGACGCGCGGATCCAGCGCGCGAACTGGGAGGTGGAGCTGGTCGACGAGGTCGACGGGACGGAGGCGTAGGGGCGAGTCGGTAGTCGTCCGGAGCGGGCACACCCCGGCGGGTCAGCGGGCAATCTGATCCCCTGTGGCGCGGAGGGCAGCGCACCCGGCGAGAGCCGAGCACACGTCAGCCCCGCACCTCGCACCGGGAACGGTGCACGGGTACAGCTCACCACCACGTGCCGGTCGGACGACGAGGGAGGGTTCGGGGACCTCGCCCCCACGCGCGATGATCGAGGTGCGCGTCGAACGACGCCCGCCGATCCAGCCCAGGAGCCCCCATGCCCGCACCCCGTCGCGCCCTCGTCCTCGTCGACGTCCAGCAGGAGTACTTCGCCGGTCCGCTCGAGATCCGGCACCCGGATCCCGCCGAGTCGGTGCGCGTGATCGCCCGCGCCGTCGACGCGGCGACCGAGGCCGGGATCCCGGTCGTCGTCGTGCAGCACGACTCCGGCGCGGGCGCGCCGGTCTTCGACCCGACGACCGACGCGTTCCGCCTGCACCCCGAGCTGGAGTCGCGCCGCACGGACGCGTGGAAGGCCGTGACGAAGTCGAAGGGCTCGGTCTTCGCGGGCACCGACCTCGTCGAGTGGGTGCGTGCGGAGGGCGTCGACACGATCACGCTGGTCGGCTACATGACCAACAACTGCATCCTCGCGTCGTCGGTGGAGGCCGAGGGGCTCGACATCGCGGCCGAGGTGCTCTCGGACGCGACCGGCGCGATCGCGATCGCCAACGCGGCCGGATCCGTCGACGCCGCGACCGTGCACGGCACCCTCATGGCGCTGCTGCACTCCAACTTCGCCGCGGTCGCGACGACCGACGCGTGGATCGCGGCGGTTGCGTCCGGCGACGCGCTCCCGAAGGACGGCCTCGCGACCTCCGCGATGGCGGGCGCGGCGCGCTCCGCGGGCTGATCAGCGCGTCACTCGGACGCGTCACGCAGCTGCTCTGCGGTGGCCGTGCAGGCGACGGACGCGCCGGTGCCGGTCGCCGTCTGCTCAGCGACCACGGTGGTGCCGACGAGGATCCGGCACACGATGCCGCCGCCGTCGATCGTGGAACCGTCGATCGTGGAACCGTCGGTCGCGGCGCCGTCGACGCCGACGGTGCCGGAGATCGCGAAGGACGCGCTGTCGAAGCCTGCCGAGTCGGGGACGATGATCTCGCGCGTGAAGGGCAACGTCGCGGCGAGGTCCTGCTCGGTCCCGAGCGATCCGCCCACCGAGGTCACCCAGACGGCGGCGGCCGATGTCGTGCCGCCCGTGCCCTCCAGCTCGTAGGTGAAGCGGACGTCGTCGGCGGCGCCGGCCGACGACCGCGCCTCGGACTCCTCCACGGCGCCGGTGATGGCGGTGACGATGCCGGCCGTGTAGACGATCGCGAGCACGATCGAGAGGATCAGCGCGACCACGCTTAGGATGAGGCCGCCGAACGCCATGCCCTTCGGCCGGTCCCGGAGGATCAGGCCGACGATCCCGAGCACGATGCCCACGACCGCGAGGAACCCCGACACGTAGTTGAGGATCGGGATGACCGAGCCGACGAGCGACAGCACGCCGACGATGAGCGCGGCGAGGCCGACGCCGTTGAACGACTTCCGCTCACGGGGTGCGGTCGGCTCGGGCTCGGGGGCGTAGCGGAAGGTCATGCATCGACCCTGCCAGGGATGCGGGCGGATCCGGCCGCCGCGGGGTCACGATCCCGCGACGGCCTGTCGCGCGTCAGGCGGCCAGCACCTCCGCGACCGGCGTCAGCGGCATGTCGAGCGCCGCCGCGACGTGCGGCTCGGTCACGTGCCCGTCGTGCACGTTGAGCCCGAGGGCGAGCGCGGGATCCTCCGCGAGCGCCCGCTTCCACCCCTTCTCGGCGAGGGCGATCACGTACGGCAGCGTCGCGTTGGTGAGCGCGCGCGTGGAGGTCTCCGGCACCGCGCCGGGCATGTTGGCGACGCAGTAGTAGACGCTGTCGTGCACCGCGAAGGTCGGGTCGTCGTGCGTGGTGGGGCGGGATCCCTCGAAGCAGCCGCCCTGGTCGATGGCGATGTCGACGAGCACGGAGCCCTTCTTCATGGTCGCGACCATCGCGTCGGTCACGAGCTTCGGGGCCTGCGCGCCGGGGATGAGGACCGAGCCGATGACGAGGTCCGCGTCCTTCAGCTGCGCCGCGATCTCGTACGCGGAGGACACGCGCGTCTGCACCTGCCCGCCGAAGCGGATCTCGAGCTCGCGGAGGCGCGGGATGGAGAGGTCGATGATCGTGACGTCGGCGCCCATGCCGAGCGCGTTCGCCGCCGCGTGCTCGCCCGCGACGCCGCCGCCGATCACGACGACCCGCGCCTTCGGGGTGCCGGGGACGCCGCCGAGGAGGATCCCGCGCCCGCCGGCCGCGCGCATCAGGTGGTACGCGCCGACCTGGGTGGAGAGCCGGCCGGCGACCTCGCTCATCGGCTGGAGCAGCGGCAGCTGGCGGTTCGGGAGCTGCACCGTCTCGTAGGCGATGGCCGTCGTGCCGGACGCGACGAGCGCGTCCGTGCAGGGCCTGGACGCCGCGAGGTGCAGGTAGGTGAAGAGGGTCTGTCCGGCGCGCATGCGCGGGTACTCCTCGAGGATCGGCTCCTTGACCTTGAGCAGCAGATCCGCCTGGCCCCACACCTCGTCGGCGGTGGCGACGATGGTCGCGCCGGCCTCGACGTAGTCGGCGTCGGTGATGCTCGATCCGAGCCCCGCGCCCTCCTGCACGAGCACCTCGTGGCCGCGGCGCACGAGCTCGTGCACGCCCGCGGGCGTGGCGGCGACCCGGTTCTCGTTGTTCTTGATCTCGGTGGGGATCCCGACCTTCATGCGCGTGCTCCGTCTCGTCTCCCCGCGAGGTGCGGCCGGCGGCAGCGATGCGGGAGGGCGGGACCCATGGTGGCCATCGTGCGTCCCAGGCGCGTGGAATCCGTAGGATCTTCCGCGACAGCCGCTCGATCTGCACGATCCTGCGCCCGCTAGCCGAGGAGGACCGGATGCCGACGAAGGATGTGCGGACGCCCGAGCCGCTCGACCAGGTCGACCGGAAGCTGGTCGCCCTCCTCCGAGCCGACGCGCGCACCCCGAACAGCCGCCTCGCCGAGCAGGCGGGCATCGCGCCGTCGACGTGCGTGACCCGCGTGCGCGGCCTCGTCGAACGCGGCGTGATCACCGGCTTCACCGCCACGATCGACGCGGATGCGGTGGGCGTGGGCCTGCAGGCGCTCATCAGCATCGCGATCCGCGCGGGCGCCCGCCACGAGATGGCCGCGTTCGCCGATGAGATGCGCGAGCTCGCCGATGTCGTGCAGCTCTTCTTCCTCGGCGGATCCGAGGACTTCATCGTCCACATCGCCGTCCGCGACAGCGACCACCTCCGCGACTTCGTCCTCCAGCACCTGTCGGCGCATCCGGCCGTCGCGTCGACCCGCACGAGCGTCGTGTTCGACCACCACTACTCGGGGCCGGCGGTGGGGGATCCGGCCGACTAGCTGTAGTTCCTCGGGAGGTTGTGAACGCTGGGGCGGATAGCGAAGACCTCCGGGACGATGTGGGTTACCACACTCATCAACGTCCACGGAGGTCTTCGTGACTCACGCTAACGCCCCGTTCACTCCCGTGGGCAGGGTTCGGCTTGCCCGGTTGATCGTTGAGGACGGGTGGCCGGTCCGGCGTGCGGCGGAGAGGTTCCAGTGCTCGCCGGCGACGGCGTCGAGATGGGCTCGCCGGTATCGGGCCGGGTTGCCGATGACAGATCGCTCATCCCGCCCGCACCGGCAACCGACCCGCACGAGTCAGCGTCGGGAGCGGCGGATCATCGCGCTGAGATTCACTCGCCGGTGGGGCCCGCACCGCATCAGCTACCACCTGCGTATCCCCCGTTCCACGGTCGAGCGGGTCCTCCGTCGCTACCGGATGCCGTTGCTCACGCACCTGGATTCCGCGACGGGACTCCCCGTCCGACGCTCGCCCGCGCGACGCTACGAGCACTCCTCACCGGGAGATCTGGTCCACGTCGACATCAAGAAGCTCGGCCGCATCCCGGACGGCGGCGGGCACCGAGTCCTCGGCAGAGCGGCCGGCCGGAAGAACAACCCCCGGACCGGGCGGGGATACGCGTTCCTGCACCACGCCGTGGATGACCACTCCCGACTCGCGTACTCCGAGATCCTCACCGACGAGCGCAAGGAGACCGCCGCCGCGTTCTGGGCCCGCGCGAACGCGTTCTTCACCACCGCGGGCATCACCGTGATCCGTGTCCTGACGGACAACGGCTCCTGCTACCGCTCCCACGCCTTCACCGAGGCGCTCGGCACCATCGCCCACACACGCACCCGCCCCTACCGGCCCCAGACCAACGGGAAGGTCGAGCGCTTCAACCGCACCCTCGCCACGGAATGGGCTTACGCCCACCCCTACCTCACCGACGAGGCCCGCGCCGCGACCTACCCTGCCTGGCTGCATCACTACAACCACCACCGCCCCCACACCGGCATCGGCGGACTCACGCCCGCCGAACGCGTTCACAACCTCACTGGGAACTACAGCTAGGCGCCGTCGGCGGGTGCGTCGCGCAGGTCGCGCGTCATCCACACGCTGTCGCCGTGCGCGGGATCTGCGGTGACGCGGCCGCTGTCGACGAAGCCCGCCCTCTCGAGGACGCGGAAGGACGGCGCGTTCCAGCGGCGCACCGTGGCCCAGAGCCGCGAGCGGCCGGTGTCCCGCGCCGCGTCGACGACGGCGTGCGCCGCCTCCGTCGCGAACCCCCGCCCGTGGAACTCCCGCAGCAGCTCGAAGGCCATCTCCTGCTCCTCCACGGAGGCGCTGCCGACGACCAGGCCGCAGTAGCCGACCATCCCGGGCTCGTCGCGACGCTCGATCGCCAGCAGCCGGATCCCGGTGCGCATCGACTCCTCCGCCTGCACCACGAGCCGGGTGCGGACTTCGTCCCGCGAGGGATGGCCGTCGCCGTCGATGCGTCGCGAGGCGGGGCCGCGGGCGTCGCGTTCGGTCCAGAGCCGGTGCACGACGTCGGCGTCCGCCGGGCCCATCGGTCGCAGCAGGAGGCGCGCGGTCTCGAGGTGCGCGGGCAGCGGCGGGGTGGGCAGCCGCTCACGCTACGACGGGCGCATCCGGGTGCGGCTGGGAGCGGCGGGATCGGTCGCCGAGCGGATCAGTGGACCGCGAGCTCCACCGCGAGGACCGCGACGCCGAGGACCGCGACGCCCGCGAGCACGAGCGTCTTCACGCCGAACCCGACGCGGAGCCGGCGGACGGCGATCAGCGTCACGAGCACGAGGGTCGCCACGAGCACGATCGCGATGATCCGCAGGGCCGCCGTCAGGTCGAGCGCACCCAGGGCGGCCAGGCCGAGGATCGCCATCGGCGCGGGCAGCACGCCGAGCGAGCTGCCGCAGACGTAGAGGATGTGGCCGACGTCGCGCCGGTCGGGCACCTCGCCGTCGCGCACCATCTGCGCGATGTACTCCGCGACCGACACCGCGAGCAGCGTGCCGACGACCGTGAGCAGCAGGGTGAGCGCGGCGCCGCCCACGGTCGCGTGCTCTGCCTCGCGCTCGGTCGCGATGGTGACCGCGAGCGCGGTGAAGGTGACGTAGATCCGCTCCTTGAGCGCCTCGGAGCGCTGCTCGGCGTCGGGGGCGCGGCGGCCGCGGGGGTCGCGGCGGTCGGGGACGTGCTGCTGGTCTTCCACCCGCTCAGGCTAGGCGGGCGGCGGGCGGTGACCCGCGGGCGCGGACACGACGCGCTGCTCGGCACCCGGCCGACGGATCCGCGTCCGGTACGTGACCGGCGCCTCGCCCGTGTGCCGCTTGAAGGCGGAGCTGAAGGCGCTCTCGGATCCGTAGCCGAGCGCGAAGGCCAGCTCGCCCACCCGCCTGTCGCCGGACCGCAGCTCGCGGCGGGCGAGCAGCATCCGCCACTCGATGAGGTACGCGAGCGGCGTCGTCCCCGCCACCTCGCGGAAGCGCTGGGCGAACGACGAGCGCGACATCGCGGATGCCCGGGCGAGGCTGTCCAGGCTCCAGGCACGCGCGGGCTGCGCGTGGATCACCGCCAGCGCAGGCCGCAGCCGCTCGTCGGCGAGGAGCCGCAGCCAGCCCGCGGGCACGTCCGGATCGAGCATCGAGGCGCGGACGATGTCGAGCACCAGCAGCTGCCCGTACTGGCGGATGGCGAAGGCGGATCCGACGCGATCGGCGGCGAGCTCCCTCGAGATCCGCTGGACGTGGGCGCGCACGTCCGCCCCGACCGGGCTCCGCCGGTCGATGTGCGCGACCGGCGGCAGCACGGAGGTGAGCAGCTCGCGGCCGACGGGATCGAGATCCACGCGTCCGCCGATGAGCACGTCGGCGTGGGGGTCGCGCAGGTCGGCGTCGCGGAGGGGCGTGCCGGGTGCGGGCGGATCCACGTGCGTCAGCGGCCCGTCGCCGCTCCCGCCCTCGAGCGTCAGCCACGCGCGGCCGTTCAGCACCGCGACGTCGCCCTCGGCGAGCTCGATCGGGGCGTCGAGGCCGTCGGCGGTGAGGCGAGCGCTGCCGACGACGACCGCGATGAACTTGAGGTCTTCGTCGATCGCGCTGTGGATGCGCCAGCGTCCGCGGGCCGCCGATCCGCCGGAGACGACAGCGCGCACCTGGATGAGGTCGAGCACCTCGGAGAGCCGGTCGTCGGTCATGCTCGGACTCTACGACATGGGATGCGCACTCCACGTGATTCCGGATCCGATCCCGCGGCCGCAAGCTCGACCCAGAGCCGAGCATCCGCACGGCCGGACCAGCAGGAGGAACGCATGATCGCTCTCGTCACCGGAGGCAACAAGGGGATCGGCCGCGAGATCGCGGCAGGGCTCGCGGGGCTCGGGCACACCGTCGTCATCGGCGCGCGCGACCTCGGGCGCGGCGAGGAGGCGGCCTCGGCGCTGCGGGCCGCGGGCGGCGACGTCGGGGCGGTCGCGCTCGACGTGACCGACCGGGCCTCCGTCGCGGCCGCTATCGAGGTGATCCGGGGCCGTCACGGCCGCCTCGACGCCCTCGTGAACAACGCCGGGATCAGCCACCGGCCCGGTGCCGACTTCGCGGGTCAGGTGCCGGGATCCGGCGACGTGGACCACGTCCGCTTCGTCTTCGAGACCAACGTGCTCGGCGTGATGGCCGTCACCGAGGCGTCCCTGCCGCTGCTGCGCCTCTCGGACGCCCCGCGCATCGTCAACGTCTCGAGCAGCGCGGGATCCCTCGCGGCCATCTCCGACTTCGCGAACGCGGACCCGATCGCGCTCGGCTACGTGCCGTCGAAGACCGCGGTCACGGCGCTGACGATGATGTACGCCCGCGGGCTCGCGGCCGAGGGGATCCTCGTGAACGCGGTGTGCCCGGGCTTCGTCGCGACCGACCTCAACGGCTTCCGCGGCGTGCGCACCCCCGAGCAGGGCGCGCGGCAGGCGGTGCGGATGGCGACGATCGCGGCCGACGGCCCGACGGGCACCTTCACGGACGAGGACGGCCCCGTCGCCTGGTGAGCGCGGGCGGCACGGGTCAGAACGGGATGCGGAGTCCGCCGCTCGCCGCTATGGAGAGCCAGAGCATCGCGAAGAGGGCGGTCGCGACGGCGACGAGCAGCAGGAGGAGGCCGGCGATGATGCCGAGGGCCGATCCCGCGCGGAAGCAGACCACGGCGAGGGCGCCCAGGAGCAGCGCGAGCAACCCGATCACGAGACCGGCGATCATCGCGGGCCGACCGCGGAGGCGGACGCGTGTCGTGCGCGACGAGGGCCAGGAGCTTCCACGACCTCAGGCTAGGGGGAGGTGGGTCCTCCGTCGCGGGTGACGGCGTCGGTCGTGCGCGCGCTTCGAGGACGTCCCGGCCCCGACGCCGCCGACCCGCGTGGGAGCATCGGATCCATGAGCGATGCGACCGCGCCCGTCTCCCCGCCCGACCTGGCCGCCGCCGCCCGGATGTGGGACGCGTACGCCGTCGCGCACCCGCAGGCCGTCGCCGCGGGTCCCGAGCACACGGTCGAGCTCTTCGGCGACCACGCCCGGCTCGCGGACGAGCTGCTCGGGATCGTGCTGTCCGGCCGCAAGCGCGCGACCGCCGAGCTCGTCGCCGACTTCCTCGCGCGCGGCGACGAGGTGCCGCGCATCGGATCCCACTGGATCGCCTGCGACAGCACCGGGGCGCCGCGCATCGTGATCCGCAGCACCGAGCTCCGCGTCGGACCGTTCACGAGCGCCGACGCCGCGTTCGCGCACGACGAGGGCGAGGACGACCTCTCGCTCGAGAGCTGGCGCACCCAGCACCGCATCTACTGGGAGCGCGTGAGCGCGGCCCGCGGCGCGGTGTGGTCGGCGAGCGACGAGATCGTGTTCGAGCGCTTCGCCGTCGTGTGGCCGCCGGAGCACGCGGACCCGCGGTGAGGCGGATGGGGCCGGTGGCCGCGGGCACGTGGGCCCGCCTCTGGTTCGCCGCGCAGGCGGCGGGCGGCACCGCCTGGTGGATCGCCGTGCCGACCGTCCCCGCGGTGCGCGTCGCGACGCTCGGGTCGCTGGATCCGCTGCCCGTCGCCCTGCTCGACGTCCCGATGTTCGTGGTCGGGTCGGCGCTCGCCGCAGCCGGGATCCGGTGGGCGGCCGCCGTCGCCTCCGCCTGGACGCTCCTCGTCGCCGTCGCGCTCGCCGCCTACGCGACCGTGACGACCGAGGCCGGGATCGGCGTCGTGATCATGGCGGTCGCCGCCCTGGGGTCCCTCGTCGCCTGCGCCCTGCTGCTGGTCGGCCGGCTGCCGACCCGCTGGGCGCTCATCGGCCCGCTCGCGGCACGACCCGCCGACGCGACCGCCGCCACCTCCCGGCACGTGCTCGCGACGGCCCTGCAGATCGTCGTCTTCTGGGGCTCCTTCCTCGTCGTCGCGCCGCTCGCGATCCGGTGGCTCGAGATGCGCTGGCGAGTCGCGGTGCCGCTGCCGTCGGCTGCGCTGCCCGTCGGGATCGCCGTGCTGGTGCTGGCGAGCGCACTCGGGATCTGGTCCGCCGCCGCCATGTCGACCCGCGGCGGCGGCACCCCGCTCCCGGCCGCGACGGCCACGCGCCTCGTGATCGCCGGCCCCTACCGCTTCGTCCGCAACCCCATGGCGCTCGCGGGCGTGACGCAGGCGGCGGCCGTCGGGCTGATCCTCGGGTCGTGGCTCGTCGTCGCCTACGCCGTCATCGGCTCGTCGCTCTGGAACCACGTCGTGCGCCCGGGAGAGGAGGCGGACCTCGAGGCCCGCTTCGGGGATCCGTTCCGCCGCTACCGCGCCGCCGTGCGCTGCTGGGTGCCGACGTTCCCGGGCGTCCCGGGGACGCCGCGCTGACGCCCCGGCCCGATCGGCGGAGGATGGACCCGATGGCTGACACCGAGATCCCCACGACCACCTTCCCCGACGGCCGCACCGCGGTCGCCCTCGCGCAGGGCACCTGGAACATGGGCGACGAGCCCGCCGCCCGCGCGACCGAGCTCGACGCCCTGCGCGCCGGCCTCGACGCGGGCCTCACCGCGATCGACACCGCCGAGATGTACGGCAGCGGGCGATCCGAGGAGCTGGTCGGCGAGGCCATCGCCGGTCGCCGCGACGAGGTCTTCCTCATCAGCAAGGTGCTGCCGTCGAACGCGTCGCGCCGCGGCACGGGCGAGGCGGCCCGCCGCAGCCTCGCGCGCCTCGGCACCGACCGGCTCGACCTCTACCTGCTGCACTGGCGCGGATCCCACCCGCTCGCGGACACGGTCGCCGCGATGCAGGAGCTCGTCGAGGAGGGGCTGATCCGCGGGTGGGGCGTCAGCAACCTCGACGCGGTCGACCTCGACGAGCTGGCCGCGATCCCCGGCGGCGACGCCGTGCAGACCGACCAGGTGCTCTACAACCTCGCCCAGCGCGGGCCCGAGCACGACGTGATCCCGTGGGCCGGATCCCGCCGCATGCCCGTCATGGCCTACTCACCGCTCGACCAGGGCCGGCTCGCGACGGATCCGACGCTCGCCGCCCTCGCCGACCCCCTCGGCGTGAGCGCCGGCCAGCTCGCGCTCGCGTGGGTCGTCCGCCAGGCGCCGCACGTCTTCGCGACCGCTAAGGCGGCCACCGTCGCGCACGTCGCCGAGAACCGCGCGGCGCTCGACCTCGTGATCCCCGAGGAGACGCTCGCGGCGCTCGACCGCGCGTTCCCGGGGCCGCGGGGTGCGGAGCCGCTCGCGATGTACTGAGGCGCGCCGCGTCCGGGCGACCCGTCCGGCGCCGCGCGCGTCAGGCCCGCGCGGCCCCCGTCACGATCCACCGGTCGCCGCGTGCCCTGAGGCCCAGCGTGAGCGCCCGCGCGCCGATGTAGACGAGGCCGAACGCCGCCCACAGCGCGAGGAGGGCGGGGGTGCCGGCGACGGTCCCCGACTCGGTGAGCCAGGCCACGAGGATCAGCGCGGGCGCGTAGATCGCCAGGTTCACGAGGCCGGCGAGGGCGAGGTAGCGGGCGTCGCCGGCGCCGATGAGCACGCCGTCGAGCACGAACACGTAGCCCGCGACCGGCAGGCCGATCGCGAGCACGAGCGTCACGGCGGTGAGCATGCGGTGGATCCCCGCGTCGCCCGTGAAGACCGGCCCGAGCAGCGGCGAGAGCGCGGCGAGCAGCAGGCCGAGGATCGCGCCGAGCCCCACGCCCCACTGCACGAGCCGCCGCGAGACCGCACGGACGCGCGGCACGTCGTCGGCGCCGAGGCCGTGGCCGACGAGCGCCTGGCCGGCGATCGCGAGCGCGTCGAGCACGAACGCGACGGTCGAGAAGAGCGTGAGCGCGATCTGCAGGGTCGCCAGCCCGGTCACGCCGAGGCCCGCGCCCACGGCGACCGTCGCGAGGATCGCCGCCCGGAGCGACGCCGTGCGCACGAGCAGCCAGCCGCCGGACGCCGCCGAGCGCGCGACGCCGCGGATCCCGGGCCGCAGCGTCGTACCCGTCTCGCGCGCGGCCCGCGCGGCGATGGCGACGAACACCGCGGCCATGCCCCACTGCGCGAGGACGGTGCCCCACGCGGATCCCGCGATGCCGAACCCGAACCCGTAGATGAGGACCGCGTTGAGCGCCGCGTTCGCCGCGAAGCCGGAGACCGCGACGACGAGCGGGGTGCGCGTGTCCTGCAGGCCGCGGAGGAGGCCGGTCGCGGCGATGACGAGGAGCATCGCGGGGATCCCCGCGAGCGAGATGCCGAGGTAGGTGCGCGCCGCGTCGACCACGGCGGCGGTGGCTGCGGGATCCGCGTCGGCGCCGCCGGTGTCGGCGACGGCGCGCACGAGCGGATCCGCGACCACGAGCCCCAGCACGAGGACCACCGCACCGAGCGCGAGCGCGAGCCACAGGCCGTCGATGCCCGCGCGGATCGCGCCCGGCCGGTCGCCCGCGCCGAGCCGTCGCGCGACCGTGGGAGTCGTCGCGTAGGCCAGGAAGACGAGCAGGCCGATGATCGTCTGCAGGATCACGCTCGCGATGCCGAGGCCCGCGAGCGGTGCGCTCCCGAGGTGGCCGACGAGCGCGGTGTCGGTGAGGAGGAACAGCGGCTCGGCCACGAGGGCGCCGAGCGCGGGCACCGCCAGCGCGAGGATCTCGCGGTCGAGCGGGCGGCGGATCCGCGGACCGCGCCCGGTGGACCCAGGCGAGGGCGAGGGCGCGGATCCGGGCTCGGACGCGCCCGTCAGCGCACCGCGTGCGCGAGCCGCTGCACGACCCCCGCGGTCGCCGCCGTGAAGGCGCGCGAGACCTCGGGGTCGAGCGAGGCGAGCGAGATCGGGCCGCGCTCGGCGATGTGCGCGTCGTACGGCACCGTGAAGATCTGCGCCGGGCGGGCGTCGTCGAGGATCCGGTCGATGCGCGCGACGACCGCGGGATCCTCCGGGCGCCCGTCGTGCAGGCGGATGATGATCGCGTTGTCCGCCAGGACGCCCGCGTGCCCGCCGAGCTCGCGCAGGAAGTCGAGCAGCGCGACGGCCTCGAGCACCGCGTCGCCCGCGTTGAGCACGGGGACGACGAGCACGTCGGTGACCTCGATGGCGCCGCGGAACGCGGACGACGACGGCTGGTTGCCGGAGTCCATCACGCGCATCGCGTAGTACTCGTCGATGAGGCGCGAGACGCCGATGACGTCGTCGCCCGTGAGCTCGCGGCGCGGCCCGACGGACGCGACGACGGAGGCGAAGCTCGTCTGCGGCGCGGTGTAGCCGGCGAGCTGGCCCGCGCTGTGGATCTCGTCGCGGTCGCGCACGAGCTCGCCGAGCCCGCGCTGCGGCTGGCCCTCGGCGCGGTAGCCGAGCGCCCCGGGATCGTCGGTGACCTCGACCACGGCGACGGATCCGCCGCGGACGGAGCCGAGCACGCCGCCCAGGATGAGGGAGGTGGGCGTCTTGCCGACGCCGCCCTTGCGGTTGGCGACCAGCACGCTGACCGCGCGCGGCCAGGTGGCCTGGCGGATCACGCGCTCGTCGCCCTCGCGGCGGGCGACCTCCGCGTTCGCGGCGGCCTCCTCCGCGCCGGGCCCGATCTTGAAGACGCCGCCCGTGACGGCGTTCATGAAGCCGCGGAAGCCGGTGCGCGCGACGGCGGGGCCGCGCGGCGGGCGCTGGCCGGTCTGCTCGGGGAAGAGGGTGAGGGCGCTCGTGGCGGCGTCGGCGCGCGGGGTGCGCATGACGTAGCGCTGCGGATCCGCGTCGGGGAACGCCGTGAGGTCGGTGCCGGGGCGCGGGGCATCGGCGGGCTCCTCGACGTCGTCGGGCGCGGCGGGGAGCGAGGCGACCGGGGTCGGCTGGGGCTCGACCGCGGGAGCGGCAGCGGCAGCGGCGGCGGCAGCGGCGGCGGCGCGGGCGGGCGGCGCGTCGTCGACGGGGGCGGAGTCGGCGCGCACGGGCGCGGGCGGGGCCTCGGTACGGGCGGGGCTCGCGGGCTCGGCGTCGGCCGGCTCGGGGCCGGACGCCTCCGTGCTCGGGCGCAGCGGCATGCGGAAGGGGTGGGCGTTCACGACGTGCGGCGCGGGGACCGTCCATGCGGATCCGGCCTCGGGGGAGACGACGGCGTCGAACGGGGTGGGCTCGGCGGCGGGGCGCTCGTCGTCCGCGTCGTCGTCGGCGGGGGTCCCGGCGGCGGGCACGCGGTCCTCGGGATCCACGTCGTCGTCCTCGGCGTCGTCGAACAGCTCGTCGAAGGCGTGCGTGCCGACGATGACCTCCTCGTCGTGCTCGGGATCCGTCGCCTCGGCGTCGTCCTCGGGACCGTCGACCTCGGGAGCCTCGTCCTCAGGAGCCTCGACCTCGACGGGGGCGGCGCCGAGGCGCACGCGGTCGGGTCCGAACAGGCCGCCCTCGGAGGTGCGCGGCACGGCGGGGAACGGATCCACCCAGCGGTGCGCGTCGCCCGACGGCTCGGCGGAGGTGCGCTCCATCTCCTGCTGGCGGCGGCGCAGCTCCCTGCGGCTGAGGAGGGGAGGCTCGGACGCCCCACCGTCGCGGTGGCCGGTGTCCTGCGTGTCGTCGGTCATGTGGCTCGCCTTCGTCGTCCCCGCCTGCGCGGACGAGGCTACCAGGGGCGCCCCCGCGCCCGGCCCCCGCGCATCGTCCCCGGCCCCTCGATCGGGGCACAGTCGCCGTCCCGGTAGTCCGTGCCGCGCGGCACGGGACCACTGGTGATCGGCGCCCCGACTACCGGCGTCGCGGGCGGGCGGGTCCCGGAGCGGGGCGGCGGTCCTACCTTCAGCCTGTCGTCCGGATCCGGCCGACGTTGGGGCGGGCCGTCCGGGACAGGATGCGCGACCCGCGCGATCAGGGGGAACACGGACATGGCACTTCACGCAGAGCGCTCGCGCATGACGCAGCGCACCAAGACGATGGCGTTCCTCTCCGGAGGACTCGTGCTCGGCCTCGGGATCACCGCGACGCTCGCGGCCTGGACCGACACCGAGTGGGTGTTCGGCGGCAACGCGGACGGCAGCGGCCCGGGCGTCGGCACGGGCACGTTCGAGGTGGAGCAGAACGTCTCCGTGCCGTTCGACCCCGCGGCGTTCGGGCAGTTCGAGACGAACCCCGGCCAGGACCTCGCGTTCGCGCCCGGCGCCCTCACGCTCAGCCCCGGCACCTCCGTGTACGCACCGGTCGCGCTCCGCACGATCGACGGATCCGTCGGGGCCGCCCTGACGCTGCAGGACGCCGTCCCCGCCGAGGGTGCGGGCCTCGAGGCCGAGGACCCGGACGGCCTGCTGCTCGCCGCGCTCACCCTCCGCGTCGCGGTGTCGGCCACCGCGACCACGTGCGACGCCGCCGCGTTCACCACGGGCACGATCATCGCGTCCGGCTCGCTCGACGCCGCGCAGGGCACCGCGGCGCAGGCGCTCGCCGCCGACAGCGGATCGACGCAGTACTACTGCTTCGAGGTCACGCTCCCGGCCGCGCCCGTGCTGCCCGCCGGCGCCACGGTCGACGTGCTCCAGGGTCGCGCCGTGACCCCCGCGTGGGAGTTCATCGGCACGTCGGTCTAGCCAGCGACGGATCCCCGACATGACAGCGCAGGACACGGCGACGCGGGCGGAGGCGCTCGCCGCCGCCCGCCGCGAGGCCGTCGACGCGGCCCGGGCACGCGCCCGACCGCGGCGGCCAGCCTGCGTGCGGGTGCGGGACGCGGTGATCACCCTCGCGGGCCTCGCCGGCCTCGCGGTCATCGCCTGGACCGTCCTGTCGCGTGTGCTCGGCCTGTCGCTCGTGGTGCTCATGACCGGATCCATGGCCCCTACGCTGCCCACCGGCTCGGTGGCGATCACGCTCGACCGCGTGCCCGCCGCCGAGCTGCACGTGGGCGACGTGGTGAAGGTGCCCCGGCCGGGGTACGAGCTGCCGGTCACGCACCGCATCGTGGAGGTCGGCCCGGTCACGGGCGCGGTCGACGCGCTCTCGCCGGGGGTGGATCCCGCCGACCCGGCCGCCCGCGAGCTCGTGCTGCAGGGCGACGCCAACGCGAGCGTCGACCCGTCGCCGTACGTCGTGACGGAGGCCGACCGCGTCCTCATCGGTGCGCCGTACCTCGGGTACGCCAGTCGGCTCCTGCACATGCCCCTGCTCGTCGCCGGGCTCGGCGGCGCGGTGCTGCTGCTAGTCGGCACGTCGTGGCCCCGCGCAGGCGGCCCGCGGACCACCGCCCCGGCCGGCGCGCCGGTCCGGGCACGACGCTCGGCCCATCGTGCGCGCTGACGCGGGTGCCGCGACGTCGGCCCGCCGCCCGCCGCTCCGCGTCCTGCTCTCGGCCGCCGCCGTCGTCGCGCTCGTGGCGGGTCTCCTCCTCATCGGCGGCCGCGCTGCGGTCGGGCTGATGCGGTTCCACGACACCGGGCTGCCGGGCCACCTCACGCTCGCGACCGACTGGAGATCCGACATGCTCGACGTCGCGCCGGGGGAGCAGGGGCACTGGATCATCCACGCGACCCTCCGCGACGAGGAACGGGGTGCGCTCGACGTGCGGATCCGCTCTGTCGGCGACCTGTCCGAGATCGACCCCGGCGTGCTCCTGCAGCTCGACCGGTGCGACCGCGAGTGGGCGGTCCCGCCGGGAGCGGCACCCGATGCCGCTCCGGTCTGCTCGGTCGGATCCGTGCCCGTCCTGCCGCCGACGCCGCTCTCGGCGTTCCGTGACGGGCCCGCCGCGATGCCCCTGCCCGACATCACCGCCGCCCGGGGTGAGCACCTGCTGCTGACCTCGACCATCGACTCCTCGCGCAGCGGGGACGAGCGGCTGATGGGGCGGACCGGCACGATCGCGGTCGGCGTCACCGCGAGCGGAGGCGATCCCGAGGTCGGGCCGGTCGCCGGAGGAGTCCTGCCGCGCACGGGCGGCACCGCCGACATCGGGGCCCTCCTCCTGATCGGGCTCGGCGCGCTGGGCCTGGGGCTCATGACGCGCGGAGCAGGCACGCGACGCGAGCGCGCGGCCGCGGTGGTCGCGACCGCGACCGCGACCGCGACCGACCCGGACGCCCGCGCATGAGCGCGCGACACGGGCTCGGGCGGCACACGGGCCGACGGGCGGAGCCCGCCCAGCCGCGCCGCTCGCGCGATCCGCGGCTCCCGCGCCGCGCCGCCCTCGTCGCGGCCGCCGTCGCCGTCGCCCTCGTGGCCGGCAGCGTGACCCCGGGACTCGTGCCCGTCGCCGCCGCCTGGACCGACCGGGAGTGGACCCACGAGCGCGTCGCCACGGAGACCGTCGATTGCGGCGTCGACACCGGCTACACCACCCGCGCGTCCTCCCGCTTCCTCGACGGCAACCTGCTGACACTCGACCTCGACACCGTCGCGGGCGTCCAGGGCCTGACCGCGATCGACGACCAGGCGGCGGGCGCCCAGGTGACCCCCGCGAGCGCCCGGGTGCTCGGACCCGGCGTGTTCGCGAACCCGCTCGCCGTCACGGCGGTCGCCGGCGCGGCGGCGCTCGACCTCTCCGGCCTCTCCCTGGGCCTCCCCGCTGGATCCGCGGGCGCGCTGAACCAGTACGCGCGCGTCTCCGAGACGGGCGTCGCCACCGGCGCGAGCGGCCTCGTCAGCGACTCCGGCGGCGTGGGCGTGACCTCGGGCACCCCGCCCGCGTCGCTCCCGGGACGCGCCACCATCAGCCTCGGCCGGGTGCTCCCCGCCGTCACCGACGTGACCGACGCGTCCCTGGCGGTCGGCGCGGTCGCGTCCCGGTCCACGCTCGACTGGTGCGCCGCGCGGGAGAGCGACGTCTGGGGCGACGGATCCGTGTCCGGCGTCACGCGCGACTACGGCATCGCGGGGCTCGACCTCCGCGTGGCGAGCCCCGCGGTCAGCGGCCTCACCTCGGCCGTGAACACGACGACCGCGACCGCCCTGCCCGCGGCGGCGACGTCGCTGTCCGGCACGACGGGCCTCGTCGGCCAGCTCATCACGGCGCGGATCGGCGCCCTCGTCAAGACCCTCGGCCTCGGAGCCCTCACCGGGACCATCACGGTCACCGGGGTGGATGCGGCGGCCACCGCCGTGGCGCCGCTCCTCACCCATCCGCTCCGCAGCGCCGACGGGACGGTCGTGGTCGACCTCGTCACCGGCACCGTGCGGGTCGACCTCGCGGCGCTCCTCGGATCCGGCCCCGGCGGGCTCAACGGCCTCGGCCCCAACAGCGAGATCGTGGTCGACGCCGCGCTGCTGAACGCGGTGTCGGCGCGGGTCGGGGCGCTGGTGGACGCGCGCTCCGCGGAGATCCGCGCCGCCATGACGACGGCCCTGCAGGGCGTCCGGATCGTCATCGACGTGTCGACGGTCATCTCCGCGACGGTGTCGGTGGCCGGCCTCGGCCTCACGACCGCGGAGATCCTCCGCCTGGCGGTGCAGTTCGACGGCACCCTCGCGCAGCTCGCGGCCGGCACGGTGCCGATCGCGGTGACGCCCACCGTCCTGCCGACGAGCGGCCTCGTGGGGGCGGCGGTCAACGCGCTGCTCGGCACCCTGCTGGGCGTGAACAGCCCGCTGGCCCTCGGCGCCCTCCTCGACGGCAGCCTCACGACCGGGTTGGTCGCGCCGATCGTCAGCACCGTGACGAACGCCCTGACCGCGCCCGTCACGACCCTCGGCGCGACCCTCGCCGGGCTGTCCGCGCGGCTCGTCACCGCCGTCGCGGCGGTCGTGAACCCGCTGCCGAGCGTGGTGTCGCTCATGGTCAACGTGCAGCCGGATCAGCCGGGCGCGCCTCCCGGCGCGACCGCCCTGCCCGCCGTGCCGCCGGACACGAGCGCGGAGTACGAGGTCACGGCCCTGCGGATCGGGCTCGTCGACGCGCTCGCGCCCGCTTCCGGATTCGCCGTGCTCGAGCTGGCCACGTCCACCGCCGGGCGCAGCACGTTCCGGACACCGTGATCCGCGTCCGTTAGGGTCGCCTGGTGATCCATCGACCCGGTGCCGCGCCGCCCGCGCAGGGCCGACCCGCCGCCGTCTCGTCCGTCGCCACCGAGCTCGGCGCGCTGCTCATGTCGATCCGGTCGCTGCGCGTCGAGGAGGCCGCCGTCTTCGACCCCGACCTCCAACCCGGCGCCTTCGCCGTCGCCCGCTGGATCCGCACCGACGGACCCGCGTCCGCCGGCGCCGTCGCGGCGGGCCTCCTCATGGACAAGAGCTCGGTGAGCCGGCACCTGCGCGTGCTGCGCGAGGCCGGCTACGTGCAGGACGAGCCGGATCCCGAGGACCGCCGCTCCACGATCCTCACCCTCACGCCGCTCGCCGAGGAGCGCCTCGAGCTGGTGCGGAAGGGCACGCGCGAGCGCCTGCAGAACCGCCTCCACGCGTGGGACACGGCCGACGTCGAGCAGCTCGCGGCCCTGCTGCATCGCTTCAACGTGTCGCCGCGCGACCGGCCCGCGGACGCCGACGCCTGATCCCGCGATCACCGGTCGCCTGCTCCGATCAGCCGCCTCACCCCGCCTGGTGCACCGCGTAGCTCGCCACGAACCCGAGCACCGTCACGAGCCCGGTGAGCGCCTGCGCCTTGCGGAAGGCCTCGGGGATCATCGTGTCGCAGATCATCGCGAGGATCGCGCCGGCCGCGAACGCCATCACGACCGACTGCCCGCTCTCCAGCAGGCCGCCGAGCAGCGCGTACCCGCCGAGCGAGGACAGCGCGCAGATCACGGCGATGGAGGTCCAGAGCCCGAAGACGTAGCGCGCGCTCCGGCCTGACTGCTTGAGGTCGGCCGTGCTCGACATGCCCTCGGGGAAGTTCGAGATGACGACCGCCACGAGCACGCCGATGCTCAGCGCCCCGCCGCCCGTGAGGCTGAGGCCCTGCACGGCCGTCTCGGGCACGCCGTCGAGGAGGGCGCCGAGCGCGATGCCCACGCCGGTGCCGCCTCCGCCGCCCGACTTCCCATGGTGCTTCCGGCGGAACCCGCCGTGCTCGAGGATCTGGTCGAGCACCACGTAGACCACCGCACCCGCGACGAAGCCGCCGTGCGTGGGGATCACGCCGCCGCTCTCCGCCGCCTCGTCGACCAGGTCGAACGACAGCGCCGAGATGAGCACGCCGGCCCCGAACGCCATCACGAGCGCGACGACCTCGCGCGGCACCTTCACGAACCACGCGACGAGGGATCCGACGACGAGCGACAGCCCGGAGAGCAGGCCGGCGAGACCGGCGAGGAGGAGAGGCGACATGCTTCCGAGGATGCTCCCTCTGCGGGCGTCCGTCACGCCGGACGAGCGCGCCGCGTCACCGCCCCGCCGACACCCCCGCGTCGCGGAGCGCCAGGTCGGCGAGCTGCCGCACCACGCGCGGGTCGCCGGCGCGCCAGGCGGCGACCGGATCCGGGTGCGCCTTCAGGAGCGACGCGGGCTTCCGCGACGACAGGGCCCGCAGCGCGAGCAGCTCGGTGCCGCCGGGCGTCGCGGCGAGCGATCGGGCGGCGGCCGCGCGGCGCACGAACGAGATGCGCCGCAGCAGCCAGTGCCGCACGATGAACGCGATCGGCACGAGCGCGACGAGGAGTCCGAGCACGAGCGCGATGGTCCCGACGAGCGACTGCTGGTCGCGACCCGCCTGCACGAGGCCGGATCCGATCCCGCTCGCGTCCTCGAACGGCCCGCGCGCGGCGTCGCCCACGAGCGGGAGGCGGCCGAGCGCGTCGGCCGCGTCGGTCATGGATCCGCTGAGCCGCGTGCCCGACTCCTCCATGCTGCGGCCGAGGTCGCCGAGCGGGCGGATGAGGGCGGCCACCGCGATCCCCACCAGCACCGACACGACGATGCCCGCGAGCGCCGCGGTGTCGGCCGCGATCTGCCGGGCGCGGACGAGGGGGAGCGCGGAGAAGAGCTGCATGCCTCCAGCCTGGCCCGCGGGTGGGCGGCGCGCGCGCGTCAGGCGGAGGGCGCGTCGAGCGCGTCCAAGGCCCGCAGCGCCTCGCGCGCCCGCTCGAGGCGTGCGTCCTCCGGCTCGTCCCACCAGCGCGGGCCGCGCTCGCCGAGGCCGTGCTTCGCGAGGCTCACCCGCTCCCGGGCCGCCGTCACCGCGGCGTCGTCGTCCGCGCGCTTCGCCGTGCGGACCCCCGAGCGCCCGCGGCCGAGGTGGGACTTCAGCGCGTCGACCAGCTCGGTCGGCAGCGACGGATCCGTGCGCGGCCACCGCCGCCCGTCCACGACCAGCCACCGCTCCGCCTCGATCGCCGCGTCGGCCGCCGCCGTGTCGTCGGGATCCTGGGGACGCTCGGTCATGATCCGACGCTAGCCCCGGCCGCGGTGGACGACGGGCCGCGCACGGCGATCGGCCATGCACGGGGACCGACACGCTCGAGGGCCGGGGCGCACGCACGCCCCGGCCCTCCGATCGGCCCCCCGATCAGCTCAGCGGGTCACCCCGTGAGCAGCTCTCCTCGTCAGCCGCGCCACACCTGGATCACCGACGGGCGCGGTCCGCGCCAGGCGCCCTTCGGCGGGGTGACGCCGGCCGGCACGTAGTCGGGGAAGAACGAGTGCTGCTCGGCGAACGAGCCGTCCTCGCCCGGGTGCTGCACCGCGACGAACACCATGCCCTCGGTGTCGTGCACGACCGGGCCGCAGGTCTCCGCCTCGGTGGGCACGGAGAGGAACTGCTGCACGTGGCCGCGCTCGGCGCCCTCGACCGGCACCTTGAACAGGCCGTCGTTGAGGCCGATGGTGCTCGGGGCGCCGTCGGTCGAGATCCAGAGGTTGCCCTCGGAGTCGAACGCGACGTTGTCCGGGCAGCTGATGGGCGAGACCTTGTCCTTCGGGAAGCCCGCGAAGTAGGTGGACTCGTTCTTCGCCGGGTCGCCCGCGACGAGCAGCAGGTTCCAGGAGAAGGTCGTCGAGCGGGCGTCGCCGCCGTCCTCGGTGATCTCCACGATGTGGCCGTCGCGGTTGGTCGTCCGCGGGTTCATCTCCGTGGCGCCCTCCTTGCCGGCCTTGCCGCGGTCGGTGTTGTTGGTGCAGGCGACGTAGATCTTGCCGGTGACGGGGCTAGGCTGCACGTCCTCGCAGCGGTCCATCTTCGTGGCGCCGGCGGCGTCGGCGACCAGGCGCGTGTTGACGAGCGCCTGCTCGGTGGTGAAGCCGGGGACCTGGCAGACGCCGTCGACCACGAGCGGGATCCACTGTCCGATGCCGTCGAACTGGCCGTCGGACGGGAGCTGGCCGGTGCCCGTGATCTCCGCGACGGGCGAGTCGCCCGTGAAGCGCGCCACGTACAGCGCGCCGCGCGTGAGGAGCTGCTTGTTCGTGCGGCGGTCCTGGCGCGAGGTGCCCACGACCATCGTGTCGTGCGAGACGAACTTGTAGAGGTAGTCGAAGCGCTCGTCGTCGCCCATGTACGCGGCGACGTGGCCGCTCTTGCCGAGGATCACGTTGGCGCCCTCGTGCTTGAAGCGGCCGAGAGCGGTGTGCTTGACGGGCGCCTCGCCGGGCTCGAACGGGTCGACCTCGACGATCCAGCCGAAGCGGTTGGGCTCGTTCTCGTAGCCGGCGTTGCGGGCGTCGAAGCGGGGGTCGATCTCCTCCCAGCCGCGGGTCGTCGCCTTGTCGGCGAGGCCGTAGCGCTTGTCGGCGACGCTGGTGCCGGGGGTGCGGAAGTAGCCGTTGAAGTTCTCCTCGCCGGAGAGCACGGTGCCCCACGGGGTGGTGCCGCCGGCGCAGTTGCCGAGCGTGCCGAGGATCCGCGTGCCCTTCGGGTCGTCCTTCGTGCGGAGCGACGCGGATCCGGCGGCGGGCCCGGTCACGGTGAAGGGCGTGTCCGCGGTGATGCGGCGGTTCTTCTGGTGGCCGATCGTGTACGTCCACGGCTGGCCGACGGTCTTCCGGCGGAGCGCGACGACCGACATGCCGTGCGACGCCTTGCCGATGCGGCGCTGCTCGGCGAGCTCGGCGTCGTCGGCCGCGGGCGGGAACATGATGTTCTCGTTCGTGTACTCGTGGTTGGCGACGAGGAGCGCCTCCTTGTTCCGCGAGTTGATCGGGATGATGTCGAGGTAGTCGTTGTTGTAGCCGAACTGGCGCGACGCGAGCTTGGCCGTCTGGTTGTCGGCGTCGAAGTCGTCGGCGTAGCTGAAGAGCGGGTCGCCCCAGCGGATGATCGGCGCCCAGCGGTATCCGGTCGGCACGGTGAACTGGTCGACCGCGGCGTCGACGGGCGTGATCGCCGTGAAGGGGAGCTTCGACGCGGCCTGCGCGGCCGCTGCCTCGGCGCCGGGGGCCGCGGCGTTCTGCGCCACGAGGATCGCGAGGGCACCGGCGCCCGCGCCGCCGAGCAGCGTGCGGCGCGAGAGGGCGCGGCCGGCGATGTCGCGGAAGTAGGAGTTGTCGGTGACGTTGGGCACGGGCTTCGTGCACGCGTCGTCGCACTTGAGGTGGCAGGTGACGGTGCTGCGCTTGCCGCGGGCGTGCGGATCGCGGGACAGGATCGGCAGCAGCCGGTGGTGGGTCTCACGGGTGAGGGTCATGTGGGGTCTCCATCGATCTCGGGCGTCTCCACCGGGCACGGCGGACGCATCACGCTTGAAAGGTATTGGCGCCCCCGGGCACGCCCCCGACGCCCGGGTGGACGCGGGGTGAACCGGGGATGGACGGATCGCGCGGGCGTACCGTCGAGCCACGGCGCGGATCCGTGCCGCTCAGACCCGAGGAGGATCCCCATGGCCAGGTTCGACACGAAGACCGCTCTCGTGACAGGCGGCGGCAGCGGCATCGGCGCCGCGATCTCCCGGGCGCTCGCCGCGGAGGGCGCATCGGTCGTCGTCACCGACATCCAGCTGGAGGCGGCTGAGCGGGTCGTCGCCGAGATCGAGGCCGCGGGCGGCACCGCCACCGCGTTCCGCCAGGACACCTCGAAGGCGGAGGACTCCGAGGCCGCCGTCGCGCACGCCGTCACGACCTACGGCGCCCTGCACCTCGCCGTGAACAACGCCGGCATCAGCGCGCCGGCCGCCGACATCGGCGACTACGACATCGCCGCGTGGGACCGCACCCGCGCGGTCGACCTCGACGGCGTCTTCTACGGCCTCCGCTACCAGCTGCCCGCGATGGTGGCGGCGGGCGGCGGCGCGGTCGTCAACATGAGCTCGGTGCTCGGATCCGTCGGCTTCGCGCAGAGCGCCGCCTACGTCGCGAGCAAGCACGCCCTCGTCGGCCTCACCAAGGTCGCGGCGCTCGAGTACACGGCGCGCGGCGTGCGCACCAACGCGGTCGGCCCCGGCTTCATCGACACCCCGCTTGTGCGCTCATCCCTCTCGGCCGACGCCCTGGCGTACCTCGAGAGCCAGCACGCGACGGGCCGCCTCGGCACGGACACGGAGGTCGCGGCCCTCGTGCTGTTCCTCCTCAGCCACGACGCGTCCTTCATCTCGGGCAGCTACCACCTGGTGGACGGCGGGTACTCGGCGCGCTGATCCGCGGGCCGGCCGAGCGCGCACCCGCACCGGCCCCCGCAGCCGCACCCGCGGCGCACGACCTCGGCCGCGGCCGCCCGGCGCGACGAGACGCCGGGCGGCCGCGGGGACGGTGCGGCGCTCGTCAGACGGGCGCGAGGAACGTGAGCTGCGACCCGTCCTCCACGATCAGCGGCCCGAGCGCGGCGTTGAAGTCGGCCCCGTACGACGCCCCGATGTGCGCCTGGAACGCGGCCTCGTCGCGGTAGACCTCGTGCACCACGAAGCGCGCCGGATCCTCCACCCGCCGATACGGCTCGAACACGACGTTCCCCGGCTCGGCGCGCACCAGCTCGGCGAGGTCCGCGATCATCCGCGCGACCTGCTCCTCGTGGCCGGGCAGCGCCGTGAACTCCGCGTACAGCACCGTGGCGGTCATGCCGTGGCCGCGCCCGTCATGATCGCGACGGCGTCGGTCATCGAGTGCGACTGCGGCGTGATGGTGGCCGCCTTCTTGCCGAGCCGCTGGATGTGGATCCGGTCGGCGACCTCGAACACCTGCGGCATGTTGTGGCTGATGAGGATCACCGGGATGCCCCGGTCGCGCAGGTTCCGCACCAGCTCCAGCACCTGGTTCGACTCGCGCACGCCGAGCGCCGCGGTGGGCTCGTCGAGCACCACGACCTTCGACCCGAACGCCGCGGCACGCGCCACGGCGACCGCCTGCCGCTGCCCGCCGGACAGGTTCTCGACGGGCACGGTCACGTCCTGCAGCGTCGAGATGCCGAGCTCGGTCAGCTCCGCCTTGGCGTCGCGGCGCATGCCGGCCGTGTCGAGCATTCGGAAGACCGATCCGAGGATCCCCTTCTTCCGCTTCTCCCGCCCGAGGTAGAGGTTCGACGCCACGTCGAGCGCGGGCGAGACGGCGAGGTTCTGGTACACCGTCTCGATCCCGGCGGCCCGGGCGTCCTGCGGCCGCTTGAACGACACGGGCTCGCCGTCGAGGAACAGCTCGCCCTCGTCGGGCGTCTCCGCTCCCGTGAGGCACTTGATGAGCGTCGACTTGCCGGCGCCGTTGTCGCCGATGATCGCGAGCACCTCGCCGGGGAACAGCTCGAGGCTGACGCCGTCGAGGCCGACGACGCGGCCGAACGTCTTCACGAGCCGCTTCGCCTCGAGCACGGGCGTGCGGGTCGCGGCGGGGGTGCTCCCCGCGGGGTCGGTGAGGGTCACTTGCGCACCTTTCGGATCCACTGGTCGACGGAGACCGCCACGATGATGAGGACGCCCACCGCGAGGGTCTGGTACAGCACGTCCAGCCCCGCGAGCGAGAGCCCGTTGCGGAACACGCCCACGATGAGCGCGCCGAGGAGCGTGCCCCACACGGTGCCGCGTCCGCCGAAGAGGCTCGTGCCGCCGATGACGACCGCGGTGATGGAGTCGAGGTTGAGGTCGGCGCCCGCGTTCGGGCTGGCGGCGTTGCTGCGGCCGATCGCGATCCAGGCACCGACCGCGAGGATCGCCCCCGCCGCGAGGTACACGCTCATGAGCACCCGGTTGACGCTGATGCCCGCGAGGCGAGCCGCCTCCTTGTCGTCGCCGACCGCGTACACGTGCCGGCCCCACGCCGTCTTGCCGAGGATGAAGGCCACAAGCACGTAGAGCACGAGCATGAGCACCACGCCGAAGCTGATCTTCACCCCGGCGAGGTCGAACGTGCGTCCCGTCCAGGAGAGCGCGGCCGGCATGTCCACGCCGCGGACGGTCGCGCCGTTGGAGTAGAGGAGCGTGAGCGCCACGAAGATGTTCAGCGTCCCGAGCGTGACGATGAACGGGGGGAGCCGCAGCCGCGTCACGAGCAGGCCGTTGAACGCGCCGGCCGCGAGGCCCACGACGAGCCCGGCGACGAGCGCCGCCGGTGCCGGCAGCCCGTTCTGGCTGGCGGTCTGCGCGATGACCATCGAGGTGAGCACCATGACCGCGCCGACCGAGAGGTCGATGCCCGCGGTGAGGATGATCAGCGTCTGCGCCACGGCGAGCGTGCCGACCACGGCGACCTGCTGCGTCACCAGCGACAGGTTGGCGGGATCGAGGAAGCGGTCGTTGAGCAGGCCGAACACGATGATCGCGAGGACCAGCACGACGGCGGGGCTGACGGCGGGGTAGCGGTGGAGCACCCCGCGGATCCGGTCGAGGGGCGTGCGCCGGTCGAGGAACTCGTTGGCGAGGTCGAGCGCGGAGGTGGGCGGGTTCGTGTGGGCGGTCGTCCGGCTCACGGTCACTCGCCCCAGCACTTCGTCGCGGCGTCGTCGGCCGTGATGCTCTCGAGGCCGTCGACGGGGGTGTCGGTGACGAGCGCGGATCCGGTGTCGAAGAAGTCGAGGCCGGCGCTCGTGGCGGGCTTGGTGCCGTCCTTCGCGAGCTGCGCGATGGCCTCGACGCCGAGCTGCGCCATCTTCACCGGGTACTGCTGCGCGGTGGCGCCGATGACGCCCTCCTTGACGTTCTTCACGCCCGCGCATCCGCCGTCGACCGAGACGAGGACGACGTCCTTCTCCTTGCCCGCGGCCTGGAGCGCCTGGTACGCGCCGAACGCGGCGGGCTCGTTGATCGTGTAGACGACGTTGATGTCGGGGTCCTTCGACAGCAGCGTCTCCATCGCCGTGCGGCCGCCGTCCTCGGCGCCCTGCGTGGCCTCGTTGCCGACGATCTCGTAGTCGCCGCCGCTGTAGTCGCCGGTCTTGGCCTCGTCGCCGTTCTTCGTCTTGTCCGCGACGTCGATGCCCATGCCGGTGAGGAAGCCCTGGTCGCGGTTGTAGTCGACCGAGACGGCCTTGTCGTCGTAGAGGTCGAGGAGGGCGATGGTCGCCTTCTTCCCGTCGAGCTGCGCGGCGGCAAACTTGCCGATGGACTCGCCCGCGGCGAAGTTGTCGGTGGCGAACGTGATGTCGACGGAGTCGGCGGGGTCGGGCGCGGTGTCGAGCGCGATGACGAAGAGGCCGGCGTCGCGGGCCTTCTGGATCGCGTCGACCACGGACGGGCCGTTCGGGGTGATGAGGATGCCCTTGTCGCCCTTCGAGATGGCGTTCTCGATGGCCTGAATCTGGGTGTCCTCGTCGCCGTCCTCCTTGCCGGCCGCGAGCGTGAGGTCGATGCCGTCCTTCGCCGCGGCGTCCTTTGCGCCGTCCTGCATCGCGACGAAGAAGGGGTTCGTGGTCGTCTTCACGATGAGCGAGACGCCGATGTCGCCGGATCCGCCGCTGCCGCCGGATCCGGATCCGCCGCTCGAGCTGGAGCAGCCGGTGAGCCCGGCGGCGGCGATGAGGGCCGCGGAGCCGAGGGCGATGGTGCGCACGAAGCGCGGGGATCGGTTCGTCATTGATGGATCCTGTCCTTCGGGTGGGAGCGCACTCCCGACAACGTTGTCAGGTAGAGGTCTAGCGGGTGCGACCCGGTAAGGTCAAGCCACTGCGCAGAGAGTGAGACCCATTCGTGACACCGTTGTCATCCCCGCCCGGCTCCTCCTCGGACGCGCGCCGACCCACGATGAAGCACGTGGCCCGGCTCGCGGGCGTGGGCCTCAAGACGGTGTCGCGGGTCGTCAACGGCGAGGCGAACGTCTCCGCGGAGATGACCGCCCGGGTGCAGGCGGCGGTGGAGCAGCTGCAGTACCAGCCGGATCTGCACGCCGGCAACCTGCGCCGCGCCGACCGGCGCACCAACACGCTCGGCCTGCTCGTCGGCAGCGTCGCCAACCCGTTCTCGGGCGCCGTGCACCGGGCCGTCGAGGAGGTGGCCAAGGAGCGACGGGTCGCCGTCTTCGCCTCGAGCCTCGACGACGACCCCGAGCGCGAGCGCTCCTCCGTCGACGCGTTCCTCGCCCGACGGGTCGACGGGCTCATCCTCACCACCATCGCGCCCAGCCAGGCCTACCTCGGCGTCGCGGCGTCGCGCGGCACCCCGCTCGTGTTCGTCGACCGCGTGCCCGCGGGGCTCGAGGCCGACGCGGTCATCGTCGACAACGCGGCCGGCATCTCCCGGGCCGTCGCGCACCTCGCCGACCAGGGCCACCGCCGCATCGCGTTCCTCGGGGACCGGCCGGAGATCTTCACGGCGCGGGAGCGCGAGCGCGGCTTCGTCCAGGAGATGCAGCGCCGCGGGCTGCCCGTGCTGCCCGAGCTCGTCCTCGACGGCGCGTGGGACGAGCGCGTGGCCGAGGCGCTCGCGGAGCGCCTGCTCGCCCTGCCCGAGCCGCCGACCGCGATCGTCAGCGGGCAGAACCTCATCACCATCGGCGTCATCACGGCCCTCCGGCGGCACGGGGCCCACCGGCGCATCGCGCTCGTCGGCTTCGACGACCTGCCGATGGCGGCCCTCCTGGATCCGGCCGTGACCGTGATCGCGCAGGATCCGTCGGGCATCGGCCACGCCGCGGCCGAGCGCGTCTTCGCCCGGCTCGACGGGGACGAGGGCCCCGCGCAGACCGTCGTCGTCCCCACCACGCTCATCGTCCGAGGCTCCGGAGAGGTCCCCCGAAATGCATGACCAGCCCATCGTGGTCGTCGGCGACGCCCTGATCGACCTGCTCCGCGAGGACGGCGAGGAGACCGCCTTCGTCGGCGGGGCCGCGCTCAACGTCGCCGTCGGCCTCGCGATCCTCGGCCACCGCGTGCAGCTCATCGCGATGGTCGGCGGCGACGCGCACGGCGACCGCATCCGCGCCGAGCTCGACGCGCACGGGGTGGAGCTCATCGCCACCGTCGGGCTGTCGGGGACCTCCGTCGCCGTGAGCGAGCGCGAGGACGGCGAGCCGCGCTACTCCTTCAACGAGGCCGCGTGGAACCGGCGCGTGCGCATCGGCGAGGCGGAGCGGGCGGCGCTGGATGCCGCATCGCTCGTGGTCGTCAGCTGCTTCCCCTACGACGACCACGAGCAGGCCGACGAGCTGCTGGCCGCCGTGCGGGATCCGCGCGAGCGCCTCCTCGTCGACCCGAACCCCCGCGCCGGCATGCTCCACGACGCCGCCCGCTTCCGCGACGGGTTCGCGCGCGCGGCCGCGGAGTCGCTGCTCGTGAAGATCGGCGACGACGACACCGCGCTGCTCGGCCTGGGCGCGCTCGCCGACGCGCGCGCGGCGCTCCACGACGCGGGCAGCCGCCTCGTGCTCGCGACCGAGGGCGCGCGCGGCGCGTCGGTGCAGCTCGAGGGCGGCGAGGTGGTCGCGGCGGGCATCGCGCCGGATCCGCGGCCCATCGTCGACACCATGGGCGCCGGGGACGCGTGCCTCGCCGCCGCGGCCGACGCCATCGCGCGTCGGGGTGCGCCGCTGACGCCCGCGGACGGCGAGGCGATGCTGCGCACCTGCATGGCGATCGCCGCGGCCACCTGCCGGGAGCAGGGCGCGCTGCTGCGGATGCCGACCGCCTGAGGCGGCCGCGCCTGGCGGCGGGGCAAGACCAGTCGCGATGTCTTCCTGGCCGGGCTAACGCCTCCTCCCTCGCAGGTCCTCGAACCTTCATGTCCTTGTGCTGACGGCGCGCCTATGAGGCAGCGTGGCGGGGGTACGCGGCGACAAAGCTTGCATGCCAGCCGGGGGCATCGGCGCGGCGATCACCAGAAGCCTTTGCGAGCGTCAACGCGGTTTTCATACTCTGATCAGGAGGGGCCGATGGGGACCCTCATGGCCCTATGCCGCTGGTCGGAGTCGGAGGTGGAGGCTAGGGTACATCTGTGCCCCAGACTTCGACCAACGACGGATCTACGTCTGCTTGCACTAATCCTGCCCTCGCGCCAATCCACTACCATTGGTATCCGCTCCGCGAGGGCCGGAACCTCGTGACCGAAATTCGAGAGCTTGCAGCCGCGGAAGGGCTTCCCTCCGGTGATATTGACCGATTAGTGGGTGAGTTTCGCGCCCGTGGTCGTGCGCTGGTGCAAGGTCGACTTGTTCCTGTACGCCATGTCAAGGGGCCGATGCAGTCGGTCACAGACCTGGATGTCTTCGAGCTTCGAGCTATGGTGGAGTACGGCGAGAGTCTCGAAGCGCATGTACGGGTCTACCACGTCGAGCCCGTTCGGCTCCGGCAACCAGGGGGTACGACGATCGTTGGTCTTCATGTTCACCTGAAGAATCTCTCCGACCCGGCGACAGTCCGAGCGCATCAAGACTCGGAGCTACAAATTGCCCGATCAAGGTATCATTCTGGCCGGACCAGCTCCTGGGGTGGGGCAAGTCTTGTCAACCGTTGACCAACTCGGTATAGAGTGCAGTCTATGTCCCCGGCATACCATGACTTTGAGCCCGAATCTACTCGCGACTCGCCGACTGACGAGTTCGACACTGGTACCGAGACCGACTCTGAGCGTCTTGCGCGCCTGCTCGCCGAGGCGGACGTCGATCTGATCGACACTCTTCGTCGCGTACGTGAGCACCGGTCCTTGAGCCAGGAGCAGCTAGGCGCACTTATGGGCGTCAGTCAAGCCACTGTGTCGAGCTTCGAGAGCGGGGCGTCTGAGCCGAAGCTTGCCACCATTAGGCGCTACGCTCACGCCCTTAACGTCGTTGTCGAGCATTCTGTGCGACCGATAGATGCCTCTCTGTCTTCTTTGTTTACGTGGACTACCGTGTCCGGTTTTATTACCAATCCTCGTTCTACGAGTACCCGAGCTGGCACCTACTCCGCCGCAAACAGCAAGAAGTCGGATTTTGCTCTTGCCGGGTAGTGGCCCCACGCCTCACGTTGTGAGTGATGTCGTCGAACTAGTCAACCTTGTAGAGCTCGACGATATGTATGTCTACGAGGAGCGAGGCCGTCGCATTGCGCGAGATTCGAACGAGTTTGACAACACCGACAATGAGGCTGCGCAGTCGGATGAGTTAAAGCCGAAGATTCGCAATCTCATGGGCGTCACGGAGCTCTCCGGGTCTGATCACTATGGGATTGCTTTTCGATTTCGAATCGTATTTGACGACCGCGCGGGGAACGAATTTATAGCGGACATGCAAGCTCGCTACGGATTGCCTCACAAGTGTCAGATCAGCGATGATATCAAATCAGAGTTTGCGCAGGAGGTTGCGTTTTATGCCGTATATCCCTATTTGAGGGCATCTCTGCAGACGACGGCTTCGAGAATGGGTGTACCGGCCCCCGTATTAGCGATAGTGCGGCGCGGGGAATTTGAACTGGGCGAACAGATGTCCGATGATCAAACGCGAGTAGAGTTTCACGACAACGCTCCGGACGTATAAGCAAGTGGGAATTGCCAGCTGACTGAGGCGGTAGCTCAGCGTGCCGCAAGCAGGGCGCAGGGTACCGGGGCGCGGGGCCGTGGGATCCGACTCCCGCGTGCGGCGTAGCGTCGTGGCGAGCGAATCGATCGAACCGCCGAGCGGGACCCCCTCGGCGGCGGTGCTCGAGCAGGTCATCGCCGTCGTCCGTGACGCGTCTGCCGACGACACCCTTCCTCGGCCGACGGCTGCGGGCCTGCGCCTGGCACCGATGGAGCAGACGAGGAGGATCACCATGGACGACGCACGGACCCTGATCATCGGCGGGACCGGCACGGTCGGCTCGGCCGTCATCGCCGAGGCCCTCCGCCGCGGGATGACCGGACTGCGGGTCATGAGCCGCGATGCGAGGCGGCTCGCCGGCCTCCCCGACGGCGTCGAGGGTGTGGTCGGCGACCTCGGCGACCCCTACGACGCGATGCCCGCGTTCGACGGCGTCGAGCAGGTGTTCCTGGCTCTCACGGGAACGCCCACCGAGCTGTACGAGACGACCGTCGCGGTGGACCAGGCCGTGGCAGCGGGGGTCCGCCGGATCGTCTACCTGTCCGTCCAGGACCTCGACCGGGCACCGCAGGTGCCCCACAACTCCGCGAAGCTCGCGGTGGAGTCCCTCCTCGAGCACAGCGGTGTCGAGGCCTGCTTCCTCCGGGTCAACAACTTCTTCCAGAACGACCTCTGGTACCTCGACGCGATCCGCGACGGCGTGTACCCGCAGCCCCTCGGCGCGACGGGCGTCTCCCGGGTCGACGTGCGCGACATCGCCGAGGTCGCCGTGAGCGCCCTGACCCCGGGGTCGGAGCTCGCGGGCCCGATCGACGTGGCCGGCCCGACCGCGTGGACCGGCGAGGCGACGGCCGCGGCCCTGTCCGAGGCCCTCGGGAGGGCGGTGACGTACGGGGGAGACGACCTCGCGGCATGGCGCGAGGCGTCCCTCGCCTCCATGCCCTCCTGGCTCGTCTACGACTACGAGCGCATGTACTCCGGCTTCCAGCGGGACGGGCTCATCGGGAGCCCCGAGGCCATCGCTCGTCTCACCGCGATCCTCGGGCATGCGCCCCGCTCCTACGAGGACTACGTGCGCGAGCTGCTCGCGCCTGCCGCGTAGGGCGTTGCGTGCCCGGATCCCCCGACGGCTCAGCGGGTGAGCGCGAGGGCCAGCGCGGCCAGGCCGGCGCACGCGGTGAGGGCGGCGACGAGCGCGGGGAGCGCGCCACCGGGGAGCCTGGTGGTGCCGGGCTCGGCGGATCCCGAGGTGAGGATCCGGTGCACGCGCCGGTAACGGCGGTGCGCGGTCGCGAGCACGGTGAGGGCGGCGATCACGCCGACCGCGGCGACGACGAGGCCGGCCGCGCCGAGGAGCGTCGGGAGGACGCGCAGCCCCAGCAGGGATCCGACCACGAGCGCGAGCGCCGTGCGCCGCCACGCGAGGGCGGTGCGCTCGGGTTGGAGGCCGGGGTCGAAGGGGCGCGCGGCCGGATCCGGGGCGCTCACGCCGTCAGCACGCCCAGCAGCACGAGCGTCGCCGGCGGCGACCACGGCGATCCCGAGCGGCAGCGACAGCGCGGCCGACGGCAGCGGGTGGTCGCGGCGCAGGGCGCGCTCGGTGCGCATCCAGCCGATCCATGCCTGGGCGGGCGCGGCGATCCCGGTGACGATCAGCACGATCGAGGCCGCGAGCCGGAACCCCGGCTGCAGCCCGAGCCCCAGCGCCTCCAGCGCGACGCCGCCGGCGATGAGGGCGAGCGAGGTGCGGATCCACGCGAGGAACGTGCGCTCGTTGGCGAGCGAGAACCGCACGTCGGGCTCGGCCCCCTCGCGGTAGACGCTCCTCGGGAAGCGGCGGTCGGGGGCGGTCATGCGGCGGGGTGCGGGGATGGGACGGCCGGGGCGCGCGAGGGCATGCCGCCATTCTCTCCAGCCTGGCCGATCGCCGCGCCGATCCGCGCCCGGTGCCGCCGCTCGATCGCCTGGCCTGCGTACGACGCCGCGACGATGAGCGCCGCGCCCGCCGCGCCGATGGGCCCGATCGCCTCCCCGGCTAGCACCACGCCCACCAGCAGCGCCCACACCGGCTCGGTGCCCATGAGGATGCTCGCGCGCGACGCCGACGTCCGCCGCACGGCCCAGAGCTGCACGGCGAACGCGAACAGCGAGCACAGCACCCCGAGGAAGAGGAGGCCGGCCCAGCCCCGGGCGTCGAGCGAAGCTGCCGCCGCGGGCAGGTCGGGCCCCGACATCGCGGAGAACAGGGCCGCGCACACGAGCATCTGCACGAGGACCACGCCGAGGGATCCCTCGCTCCGCCCGCGCGTGAGGTGCCCGCTCGCGGTGACGTGGACGGCGCGCACGACCGCGGCGGCGATCACGAGCCCGTCGCCCGGGGTCGGTGCGCGCAGCCCGCCCTCGGAGACGAGCAGCGCGACGCCGACCACGGCCGCGACCGCCGCGACGAAGTACGACCGCGGCAGCCACGACCGCGACGCGGCGCCCTCGAGCACGGGCGTCATCACGAGCGCCAGGCTGATGAGGAGGCCCGCGTTGGTCGCGCTCGTCAGGTGCACGCCCCAGGTCTCCAGCCCGATGACCGCCGCCTGCGAGCAGCCGAGGAGCGCCGCGATGAGGAGGCCGCGGCCGCGCGGCAGCCGCTCGCGCCGGGCCAGGCAGACGACCCCGGTCGCGACCGCCGCGACGAGGAAGCGGAGCGCGACGGCCACGGGCACGCCCGTCTCCGCCGCGAGGTCCTTGGCCGCGAGGAAGCTCGCGCCCCACACCGCCGCGACGGCCAGGAGCAGCAGGTCGACGACGGGCTCGGTGCGGGTGCGGGAGGCCATGCCCCCACTGTCCGGCAGTCGACCCGGAAGATCGACGGGCACCGTCTTCATCGATGCGTTAGACAAGGCTCATGGATCCCGCTCGCCTCCGACTGCTGCGCGAGCTCGGCGACCGGGGCAGCGTCGCGGCCGTGGCGGCGGCGATGCACGTGAGCGCGTCCGCCGTCTCGCAGCAGCTCGCCGCGCTGCAGGCCGGCGTCGCCGTGCCGCTCACCGTGCGGCGCGGGCGGCGCCTGGCGCTCACGGAGGCGGGGGAGGCGCTCGCCGCGGCCTCGGTCCGCGTGGACGAGGCGCTCGCCGCGGCGCGGGACGCCGTCGGGTCGTTCCTCGAGCACGATGCCCGGGCCGTCCGCGTGTCCGCCTTCCACAGCGCCGGGCTCGCGCTCTTCGGGCCGCTGCTCGCGGAGCTGGCGGGCGCCGGGGGATCGGATGCCGGGGGATCCGCCGCGGGGGTCCGCGTCGCGCTCGCGGACGCGGACGTGGCGCAGGGCGACTTCGCGGGCCTCACCGCCGATCACGACCTCGTCGTCGCGCACCGCCTCCCGCACGACCCGCCGTGGCCGACCGCCCGGCTCGTGGTCGTGCCGCTCCTGGTGGAGCCGCTCGACATCGCGCTGCACGCCGGGCACCCGCTCGCGTCGTCCGCCGGCATCACGCCGGACCGGCTCCGCGACGAGCGGTGGATCTCCACGCACGCGGGCTTCCCGCTCGCGGGCGTGCTCGACCACCTCGGCGCGCTGATCGGGCAGGCTCCGCGCGTCGTCCACCGCGTCAACGAGTTCTCGGTGGCGGCGCAGATCGTGCGGACCGGCGACGCGATCGCCGTGATGCCCCGGACGACCGGCGCCCCGCTCGCGGTCGACGGGATGGTGCTGCGGCCGGTACTCGGCGCGCGGCTCGTGAGGCACGTCGACGTGCTCGCCCGGCCGGATGCGCTCGCGCAGACGCCGGTCCGCGCGGTGCTCGCGGCGCTGCGGCGGGTGGCGGATGCCGCGGCGGCGGCCGCCGAGCGAGGCGGCGGGGCCTGACGCGACGCCCGCGACGCCCGCGCGCGGGTGCGCCACGGCGGGCGCGCCCGATACGGCAGGGCCGTGCCCGCCCTGGACACGGGCATGCGGACATGAAATGGTCGAGGACACGTCATGGCGGGGGGGGACGGGCATGCGGACAGCGGAAGGCTCGCGCCGGATCACCGGATTCGTGCTCCTCGGGATCACCTCGGTGATGATGGTGCCCCTCGTCTACGGCTTCGCGCGCGACGCATCGTGGTTCCTCGGCGAGGAGATCGGTCTGGCGCGCGCCGAGTCGGTGTCGCTCGTCGCGTGGGTCGCGGCTGCCGGTGTCGCGCTCGCCTACGTCGTCGGCACCTCCGTCGCCGTGCCCGGCGTCCGTCCCGAGTCGTTCCGCTGGTCCGGGCTGAAGGCGATCGCGGTCGTCAGCGCCGTCGTGAGCGGCATCGTGGAGGAGCTCGTGTTCCGCGGTCTGCTCATGGACGCGCTGGACGCCGCCGGCTCGAGCGCCGCGCTCCAGGTCGTCGTCTCGGCTCTCGCCTTCGGCGTCGCGCATGCCGTGTGGGGAGCGTTCGCGGGGGATCTCCGCCTCGTCCTGCCCACGGTCGTCGCGACCACGCTGCTCGGCGGCGCGCTCGCGGTCGTCTACCTCCTCGCCGATCGCACGCTGTTGCCCGTGGCCATCGCGCACGTGGCCATCAATCTCGTCATCGAACCGGGGCTGATGCTCTCCGTGGTGTCAGCGTCCCGCGCCGGGCGCCCTCGACGCGCGGGCGGCGGAGCGAGCCCGGACCGCGCCTGAGCGGAGCGTCCGGCATCAGGCGAGCCGCCCGAGGTCGATGCCGCCCGCGGGGGGCAGGGGGCGGAGCGTCGTCGCCGGGCGGCGGCCGTCGGGCGCACCGTGCACGTCCACCCAGCCGTGCAGCACCTCGGGGGATGGGCCACGAGAGGCGGCGCGCGCACCCGCCGAGCGGATCATGGTGAGGAACGCGGGGTCCCCGAGCATCGCCGGGATCTCCGGTGCCGTCGCGTCGAGCCCGGCCAGTCCCGTGGTGCCGACGGTGATGCGCGCGCCGGGCGCGGCGTCGCGAAGGAGCCCGCGCAGCTCGCCGACGGTGAAGGAGGCCTCGCGCTGATCCCTCAGGTACGCGGCGGAGAGCGGGTCATCGGGCTCGGAGCCTCCGCCGCGGCCGATGTCGACCGTGGCGAGCGTCGCGTCCGCGGCGAGCCGCTCGACGATGCGCGCGAGACCGGCAGACGGGTCCCGCCACAGGCCGAGGGACAGGTGCACCATCACCGCGTCGAGTGGAGGCCAGGCGTCGTACGCGGCGGCCTCCTCGGCGGCGCCCACGCGGATGTCCGCGCCCGGCACGCGCTCCCTCGCCCGTGCGACGGCGGACTCGGAGATGTCGATCCCCAGGAGGCGGCACCCGGGCAGCAGCTCCGCAGCGGTGGCGAGCAGCTCGCCCGCGCCGCAGGACACGTCCAGCAGCGTCGAGGGCGGTCGCCCGTGGACGGCGCGATGCCGCGCGACGAGGGCGCCGATGGACAGGTCACGCGACGCCGCGCTCTCCCTCGCGTCGAACGCGGAGCTGACCGGGGTCAGCTCCGGATCGGTGAACCACCGTTGGGCGCGTGCGCGCGCGTTGGCGCGTCCGCCGCCCGTCACCACGTCGCCTCGGAGGGGATCTCGGCGACGGGCGCCCGCTCCGCCTCCGCGGTCGCCCGGGTGGAGCGGGCTGAGCGGGCCGAGCCTCCCGGCGCGCCTCGCCGGAGCACGAGGTTGTGGGCGACGTGGAACGCGACGGCGGACGGGGTACCCCAGCTGAGCGCGAAGGCGCTCGCGACGGCACCGAAGAGCGCCGTGTACGGCAGCGCGCGGGGGCCGCCGACGGGGAGGTGCAGGAGCGCGAAGCCCGCGACGGACGCGCCCGCTGCCGCCAGGGTGCCGAGCCGCACGTGATCCCCCGATCGGATCGGGGCGCGCCAGATGGCCTCCTCGGCCGCCGCCACGAGCGCCGTGCGCATGGCGGGGACGACGCCGGACGGTGCGGCACGGGACGTCCAGCGCGCCGTCGCCCCGCCGCGGCGCTCGAGTCCGTCGATGCGCTTCGATGAACCCGTCGCCCCGGGGGAGGTGCGCACGGCGGCCCGGACGACGGACGGCATCGCGCCCCCGGCGATGCCGCCGCAGACGACGCGTGCTACGCCGATCCTCTTTGGTCGCCGGGGCGACGGGGTCGTGGGCAGCCGTCGCGCAGCGCGGGGCGACGCGATCAGCACGGTCGCGACGTCATAGGCCGCGAGGGCGGCGGACCGTCCGCGCGGCCAGCCGCGCTCCGCCGTGGCCCGGAGCGCGAAGGGCAAGGCGAGGTGCAGGATCATGCGCACCGCGTGCCCTCGTCGACCGCTCATCCCGGGAGCGCGCTCCCGGCGGTCAAGACGTAGATCGGAGCCTCGTCCACCCCGTTCTGGTCGATCATGACCTCGGTCAGCTCGTCGTCCACGAAGCCGCCGTATGGCCGGGACGTCAGCCCGTGCGCGGTGGCGAGGAGCACCATGTTCTGCATGACGTGGCCGGCCTCGATGAGCGCGAACCGGTAGGCGCGCGGCCCGTACTTGAAGCGCGACCTCCAGAAGCTGCACGACAGGACGATCGAGAACGCCGTCCCCGAGAGCTCGTCCTCGCGGAGGAGCGCCGCCATGAACGCGCCGTAGTCGACGTCGCCGAGTCGCACGAGCCCCTTCTCGAACGCGTCGAAGTGGTGCACGCCCGGCTCGATTCCCTCGACGTTCCGGGCGATGAGATAGACGTCCAGCGGGTACAGCGCCCCGCCGGACGGGACGGGGCGACGCCAGCCATTCGCTCGTCGGACAGCGCCGTAGCTCTTGAGCAGCAGGCTGGCGACCACGTCGAGCGGGACGGCGCCGGGGTCGTACTCGTCCGCGCTGAAGCGGCGCTCGATCGCGTCCTCGAGCATCACGGATGTCGCGCGCGGCTCGGGCAGCGCGACGAACGGGAGGTGGGTGTACCGCTTGCCCGCCCGCGTCGCGATCCGCTGCAGCACGCGCGACCGCAGCAGCGGCGCGACCCCCGGTGCATCCCACGCCATGGACGGCCGGTAGATCTTGCTCGCCTCGAACCAGTTCTCCGAGGGATCGTCGTAGCGCAGTCGCTCGTTGCCGTAGACCACGTCGACCAGGTTGGTCGCGTGGAGCTCGAAGTTCGTCATCGGGTGCCTCCTAGGGGAACGGGTGCGGTACGTGGTTGAGGTCGGCGTGCGTGAACGGGCCGGGCGCCAGGCCGAGCCGGTGCGATTCCTCCCGGAGCCGGCTGCCGCCGAGCATGCGACCGGCATAGGTGGCATCGAGCTGCCGGTACCCGGGGAGCACGACCTTGCTCACGCGCGCGCCCGCCTCGACGACATCGGGGCTGGTGAGGTCGAACGCGACGACGGGGGTCCCGCCGTCGGCGAGGTGGCCGACGAGGGCGGACCACAGTGCATCGGGATCGGAGTCGTCGAAATTGCGAGACCTCCCGGGCCCGGTCGTCCCGGTGTCGGCGGTGAGGAAGTCCAGCTCGGGCACGAGGTCGGTGCCGGCGAAGAGGCGGATGTGGTCCTCGAAGCTGGACACGTCGCCCGCCCAGTCGGTGGAGTGCAGCGCGTTGCCCTCACGCTGCTCGGTCTTCATCCACGTCCGCGTGTACATCCCCTCCGTCGCGGCCTTCTCGCCCGCGCGCTCGATCGTCGCGGCGCTCGCCGCGCCGATCGCGACCGGCGCCAGGCCCGTGTGCGGGTTCCGCACCACGGCCAGGACCGTCGGAATGCCGGAGAACACGCTCATGTCGATCAGGTGCAGCTGCAACCCGGTCGGGCGGATGTACGTGGAGATGAAGCGCCGGAGCCGCGGGGTGGAGACGTCCACGTGCGGCAGGCTGAGCCGGTTGTACCAGGTGAGCATGAATGCGTCGCGCTCCACCGCCTCCAGGAGCCCGGAGATCCTGGCCTCCGTCTCCGTTATGCCGCAGGCCAGCCCGTTGCTCGTCGCGTAGGCGATCGACGCGTCGCCCGGCCACGGACCGGCGAGGTGGACGAGCTGGGCGGGCGCCCAGGCCCGCCGGCCCGTCGAGGCGTCGACGCCCTCCCGCCACCACAGGGGAGCGTCGTCCGTCCACCGTGCGTGGGGCATAGCCGGATCGGCCAGCTGCTCGTCGGAGAAGAACTCCCATGCGTCCGGACCGAGGATGAGGTCGCCGGTCTCGCGCATCTCGTCGGTGGTCCCGCGCCGCACCCGGGGGTCGTCCAGCGGGGGGGCAGTACGCCGCGCTGTAGCGCTCCACTGTCTCGCCGATCGCGGCGAGACGCGCCTGGGTGCGTGTGGTGGAGCCGCCGCCGTTGAAGGAGTTCGAGCGCATCCCGATGAGGGCGCTCCCGTCCGTCGTGTGGGCGCCGTAGGAGTGGCCCCACACGTCGTCGGTGTCGCGCAGCTTCTCGTACTCGCGACTCACGATCCCCACGTAGCCGCTCGACAGCGGCTCCAGGACCTCCATCGCGCGGGCCAGGGGCGTCCACGTCGCCGCCACGGGATCAGGCCTCCTCGGCGTGGAACCACACCTGGGGCAGCCCCGTGGTCGCGGACAGCGAGCAGTCCGGGCACCGGGGTACCCGGAGGGCGCGGTGCTGCTCCAACCCGATGCCGCGGTCGTCCAGGGAGAGCACGGACATGCCGCCGGGCACGGCGGACGGAGCGTAGTCGCGGAGGGCGACCCACTCGCCGACGAGGTTCGCCACGAGCCCTGCCTGGACGGTGTTGACCGGGTGGTCGTAGACGGGCTGGCCGGCTGGCTCCAGCATCCGGATCTCCGTGAGCTCGGAGCGCATCACCTCGTCGGTGAAGTTGGCGGACCGCCGGAGCCGGAAGCACGTGAAGCACGCGGAGCGCCGCGGGATCATGAACGGCCCCGTCCACGCGTTGCGGCCGTCGAACGGCGCGACGGCCAGCCACGGGACGCCATCGTCGAGGGCGCGGGCGTTCGCCGCGGCGAGCACGGGGTCGAGGTGGGAGACGCCGACGACCACGCGCAGGACGGCCTCGGTGCGCGTCGCGAGCCGGGTGACCGCCATGCCCTGCTGTTCGAGCACGTTCTGGATCAGGACGGCCAGCGGGCTCTCGTCCGCCCCGGAGATCTCCACGAGCGTGTCGTCGATGTTGCGCTGGGCCTCCTCGATGCCGACCTGGTAGCCGGACTGCTTGGAGGCCAGCAGGGCGAATGCGGAGGTCGCGGGTGGGACGGCGATGACGATGCCGGCGTCGACGAGCTGCGCCAGCAGCGCGACGAGGTTCTCCACGTCGCCCTCGGCATCCAGGGCCCGCGTGATCTCCGTGATGTCGGCGCCGGCGTCGCGGGAGACGACGGCATGGAGGCGCTCGACGAAGGGGACGATCCCCTCGCCGTCGAGGGTCGTGACCGCCTCTCCCGTCAGCGCGACGATCCGGGAGCCCAGGGTCCCGGTGGTCACATGCGGGGTGATGCGGTATCGGTCGGTCGTGCCGGGGTTCGTCATCGTCGGGATTCCTCTCGGATGTGCGCGGTCTCGGGGCGTGAGGTGACGGGTAGGGCGGGGGGCCGGCCGAGGAGGGCCGGGAGGACGGGTGTCGTCCCCGGCAGCGCGGGGTCGCTGGTCTCCTCCTGGTGAGCGGGCAACCAGGAGGCGAAGGACGGGGGGACCCCGTTGCGGAGGAGCACCTGCTCGAACGCGCCCGGGTCGAGCCGCTCGTGGCGGATCTCCCGGCCGATGTCCGCGGACAGCGCGGCGGCGACGTCGGCCATCGGCACCTGGACGGGTCCGGTCACGTCGAAGGCGCGGCCCGCCCGCGCCACGGCCTCCCGTCCCGCGGCGCACGCGGCCTCGGCGAGGTCGGGGAGCGCGATCCAGGCGACCCCTGCGTCATGGATGGAGGAGAGCAGAACCCCGCCGAGCTCGGCCCAGTAGCGGTACGAGTCGAGGCTCTCCTCGAGGGGCGCGCAGCGGAGGAGCACGGCATGGTCGAGGTCCGCCAGCAGCCTCGCCTCGGCCTCTCCCCGCGCGTCACCCACGTCGACGCGTCGGCTCGAGACGACGACCGTAAGACGGCCGGCCTCGAGCGCCCGGGACCGGATGCGGCGATCGCCGGGATCCATGGCCACGAGGTCGATGACGCGCGTCGCCGGGTCGCACACGGCCGGCGCCGTCACCGCGAGCGCGGCGAGCGCATCGCGGAACCCGTCGCGGTTGCCGACGTACCTCATGAGCGGATGACCGCGGACGCGTCCCGGCGGATGAGGACGAGCGCCAGGGAGGCGAGCGCGGCGACCCACGCGAGCAGCACCGCGAGCGGGATCCAGGGCACGGCGTCGCCGCCCAGCGCGGCCCACGAGGTGATCTCGAGCGCGGCGCGCGTGGGCAGGGCCATCGAGAACGCGTCCAGCGCGTCGGGGAAGAGCTGCGGCGGCAGGAAGAGCCCGCCGCCGAAGGCGAGCAGGAGCATGAGGACCTGCGCCACCGCGACGGCGGCCTTCGGCCGCGTCAGGTAGCCGACGCAGACGCCGAGGAGCATCGAGGGGACCGCCGTCACGGCCAGGGCCGCGAATCCGAGCAATAGGCCGCCGAGGGTGACCTGCGCGTCCGTCGTCACCCACGCGATCACCAGCAGCGGGATCACCGACAGGATCGCGAGGACGCCCGTGGAGCCGAGGTAGCCGAGGACGCGGGCGACGGCCGGCGACGGCAGCGTCCGGAGGTACTTGCCCCACGGTCGGTCGCGCATCTGCGAGATCTCGACGGAGAACTCGAACAGGCAGTTGAGCATGACGCCGAACACGCACAGCGCGGCGACGGCGGCGGCCGCCGCGTCCGGATCCTCCGCGATCCGGCGCTGCGGGAGCACAAAGAAGAGGAACGCGACCGTCGGCGTGCCGATCCCCATGATGATGCTGATGGGCGTGCGGACAGCCTCCAGGAGCTGTGCGCGGGCGTAGGTGCCGGCGAGCGCCACCGGGCTGACGAGGCTCATCGACCGCTCCCCTCGGGGTCCGCGTGCCGCGGGAGCGACAGGAGCGCGTCCTCGAGCGACACCCGCCGCACCTCCAGGTCGTCGACCCGGGAGCCGACCGCGTACACCGAGCGGAGCAGCTCGTCGGGATCGTCCGTGGTCAGGTGGAGACGGCGGCCGATGATCCGGGACGCGTCAGCCGGCGTGACGCCGACGAACGCGGAGGGATCGTCCGTCGCGAACGAGATCTCGACCTCGCGTCCCCCTCGGCGCATCTCCGCGAGCGAGCCGTCCGCGGTCACCCGCCCGGCGGCGAGGACGACGATGCGCGTCGCCAGGTCCTCGATGTCCTCGAAGTAGTGGCTCGTCAGGAGCACCGTGCATCCGCCCGCGGCCCGCCTCGCTATCGCCTCGCGCAGTCGGCGCCGCACGACCAGGTCGAGGCCCGCCGTCGGCTCGTCCAGCAGCACGAGCCGTGGCGACCCGAGGAACGCGAGCGCGACGGCGACGGCGCGCTGCTGGCCCCCGGAGAGCGCGCCCGCTCGCGTGCGGAGGAACGGCTCGATGCCGAAATCCCGCACGATCTCGTCACGAGGCGCCTGGTCGCGGAAGTGGGCCCCGACCAGCCGGATGAGTTCGTCGACGCGGAGGGTCTCCGGCAGGGCGACGGACTGCGGCGTCGTGCCGAGCCGCATCCGGGAGCGCGGGTCACGGGGATCGCTGCCGAAGAGGTGGACCCGCCCTCGGGTGGGGAGCACGGCGCCGTGGAGCAGGCCGATGACCGTCGACTTGCCGGCGCCGTTCGCGCCGATCAACCCCACGACCTCACCCTCGTGGATGTCCAGGTCGACATCCGACAGCGCCGTCGTCGAGCCGAAATCGACGCCCACGCCGGAAAGCGAGGCGAACGGCGTATCAGTGTGAATCGATTTTCCCCCTGGCATGCCAGGATTAGATCACGTTCCCGCGCGTGGTCACAAGGGGTTGCGGCTGCGGCGGCTTCGGTATCTAATGTGCGCCAGGGGCCTGGATATCCGAGCGCCTGCTCACGAAGATCCGGGAAAGGGGGTGAATCACGCATGATCACAACCACCGCTCTGCCGCGGGCCGCGGCTGTCACCACGACGGTCTACGGCGAGGGGCTGCATCTGTTCGAGCCGATGGCCGCACGATGCACCTGCTCGACGGTCATCTCGACCACGTGCACCTGGGGTTGACCCGGGCCCGGCGCTGACCAGCGCTTCCGCTCGTCCAGACAGCACGCGCGCGCGGACCCGCCCCCTGGGCGCGGGTCCGCGCGTCGTCCTGCCGGCCGCGCGTCGCGACTCTCCGGACGCCGAGGTCGGTGCTCGTCACCGCGTGGTCCGCACCTGGCCTCCGCGCGCTGATGACGAACTGGCGCACCCCGCCGAATCGGCGTCGAGAATGCCCCGAAATGCTCTGCGGCGGTCACGCCCCATTGTTTCGGCAGGACATCCCGGCGCAGGCGTGATTTGCCTCGATCGATTTCCGACCCGCGTCGCCCGCGGGCGGAGAATTACGGCCGGCAGCAGGCGGACGCTCCGTCCGTTGCGGACTCTATAGGCACGCTGAAACCCTTTCAGTTCCGCGGGCGAAGTACAACGCCCCAGATGCGCGCATTCCGCGCCCCAGCTGGCGCCCCCGCGAGCCGGCCGGTCCGTCAGCCCCCGATCCCCTCCAGCTCCGCGAGCGCGTCCTCGGGCAGCCGGATCCGCGCGCCCGCCACGTTCTCGCGCAGGTGCTCCACCGACGACGTGCCCGCGATGACGAGCACGTTCGGCGACCGCTGCAGGAGCCACGCGAGCGCGACCGGCAGCGGCGCGGATCCCAGTGAGGCGGCCACGCGCGCCAGCACCTCCGACTGCAGCGGCGAGAACCCGCCGAGCGGGAAGTACGGCACGTAGGCGATGCCGTCCGCGGCCAGCTCGTCGATGAGCGCGTCGTCGTCGCGGCGGGCGAGGTTGTAGTGGTTCTGCACGGTCACGATCGGCGCGATCTGGCGGGCCTCGGCCACCTGCGCGTGCGTGACGTTGCTCACGCCGAGGTGGCGGATCAGCCCCTCCCGCTGCAGCTCGGCGAGGGCCGTGAACGGCTCCTCGATGGATCCGTCGGTCGGGCTGTCGAACGCGCCGACGCGGAGGTTCACGACGTCGAGCACGTCGAGCGTCAGGTGCGTGAGGTTGTCGTACACGGCCTGGCGGAGCTCGGCGGCGGAGAGCGCCTGCGGCCAGCGGCCCTTCTCGTCGCGCAGGGATCCGACCTTCGTCACGATGTGCAGGCGATCCGGGTACGGGAACAGCGCCTCCTCGATGATCGCGTTCGTGTGGCCGGGGCCGTAGAAGTCGGCCGTGTCGATGTGCGTGATCCCGAGCGCGACGGCCTCGCGCAGCACCGCGCGGGCGGCGTCCGGGTCCTTCGGCGGCCCGAACACGCGCGGTCCCGCGAGCTGCATGGCGCCGTAGCCGAAGCGCGTGACGGTGAGGTCGTCGGCGAGGGGGAAGAGCCCTCCGGGCAGGTCGGTGGACATGGCGATCCTCTCGGGTGGCGGGCGTGGACCCACTCTCCCGCGGCCGGACGCGCGCGCCGCCGCACTAGCAGGAGCCCGTGAGCGGATCGGCCCGCGTGCGCCCGCGGGAGGGCGGCCCTGCTACAGCCCCTGCGCCGCCGGGTGCGCCCGCCGGGTCGCCAGCACGCGCGAGAACACGAGCACGAGGAGGCCCGCGGCGGGGATGAAGATCAGGCCGAAGCGGAGCGACGAGGCGTCCGCGATGGCGCCGACGACCGGCGGCGAGATGAGGAAGCCGAGCCGCAGCAGCCAGCCGACGATGGTGAGGCCGGTGCCGGGCTTGAAGCCGGGGAGCTCGTCCGCTGACTGCATGGCGGCCGGGATGAGGGTCGCGACGCCGAAGCCCGCGACGCCGAATCCGACGATCGTGCCGATGATGCTCGGGAACGCGAGCGCCGCGCCCATGCCGACGAGCACGAGCACGCCGCCGAGGCGGGCGATGGCGCGCTGGCCGAAGCGGTCCACCATGCGGTCGCCGAGCATCCGGCCGACGAACTGCATGCCCTGGAGCGAGATGAAGCCGAGGCCCGCGACGAACGCGCTCGCGCCGAGGTCGCCCGAGAGGTAGATGGCCGACCAGGAGCTGCCGGCGTCCTCGACGATGGCGCCGCCGGACGCGATGATCACGAGCGCGAGCAGCACGCCGTACTTCGCGACCAGGCCGAGGGCGCGCGGGGAGGCGGCGCGCGCGACGTCGCCCTCGGGATCCGGGGCATGCGCGTGCGCCGCGCCGCCCTCGCCGGGCTCCGGCTCAGGCCCCTTCAGCAGCCACAGCAGTGACAGCACGGCCAGCGCGCTGAACAGCACGGCCGAGATGGAGAGGTGCACGACGAGCGGCAGCCGGATCTGCGCGGCGGCCGCGCCCATGATCCCGCCCGCGACCGCGCCGATCGACCAGACCGCGTGGAACGAGTTGATGATCGAGCGCCCGTACAGCCGCTGCACGCGCAGCGCGTGCGAGTTCTGCGCGACGTCGGTGATGGAGTCCATGGCACCCGCGAGGAACAGGGCGCCCGCGAGCACGAGCCAGCCGGGCGCGAGGCCGGCCAGGAGGATCCCGACGGATGCCACCACGGTCGCGACGACCGCCACGCGCGCCGACCGGTACCGGCGGATGAGCACGCCGGCCGCGAGCCCCGCGATGAGCGCGCCCAGCGGCGACGCGGCGACCGCGGCCCCGAACTCGACGTTGGCGAGCCCGAGCTCCGCCTTGATCGAGGGGTAGCGCGGCAGCAGGTTCGCGACGATCGCGCCGTTGGTGAAGAAGAGGATGCCGACGGCGACGCGCGCGCGGCGGACGTCGCGGGTCGGGGCGGGCGTGCGCGACAGCGTCGGCGCGGACGGGGAGGGCATCGTCGGTCTCTCTCTGGCCGGGTGGCGCGTGCGGCGGTGGCGCCGTGGCGCGAGGCGGGTCGGCGCCGGATTCCCCGGCTGCCGGAACCAGCCTAGGGTCGGCGGGAGGCCAGGGGCGACGTGTCCTCGGTGACGTCCATCACCAGGTCCATCAGCGGCACGAGCCGGGCGCTCACCTCGTGGCCGGTCTCGGTGAGCCGGTAGTCGACTCGCGGCGGGATGGTGGGCTGCGCCTCGCGGAGGACGAGCCCGTCGTCGGCCAGCGTGCGCAGCGTGGAGGCGAGCATCTTCTCGCTGATGCCCTCGACCTCGCGCCGGAGCTCGCCCCAGCGCCGGGACCGCTCACCGAGCGCGAGGAGCACGAGCACGCCCCACTTGCTGGTGATGTGGTCGAGCAGGGTGCGCGACGGGCAGTTCGCGGGGTAGCGGCCCTCGGTCACGCCGGGCCGGTCGCGGGTCACCCGGAAGCTCATCTGCGTCATGATGACCAACTTACCGGAAAGTGGGTACCTCCCTGTGGGAAGGTACTCGGCGGCGGGGCAGTTGTCCCCGGCAGCACCGCACCCCATCGACTCGAAAGGCATCCCATGACCATCGTCGTCACCGCCGCCACCGGCCGCCTCGGATCGCGCATCGTCGCGTCCCTCCTCGCCCGCGGCTACGCCGCCTCCGACGTGCTCGCCACCGCGCGCCGCCCCGAGGCCCTCGCCGACCTCGCCGCGCAGGGCGTCCGCACCGCGCGCCTCGAGTACACCGACGCCGAGAGCGTGAAGGCCGCGATCCAGCCCGGCGACACCCTCGTGCTCGTCTCGGGCAGCGAGGTCGGCCAGCGCGTGCCCCAGCACACCACCGTCATCGAGGCCGCGAAGGAGGCGGGCGTCGGCCGGATCCTCTACACGAGCGTCCTCCGCGCCTCCACCACCGAGCTCTTCATCGCGGGCGAGCACAAGGCCACCGAGGAGGTGCTCGCCGCATCGGGCGTGCCCGTCACGCTCCTCCGCAACGGCTGGTACACCGAGAACTACGCCGGCACGGTCGACTCCGTGAAGCAGTCCGGCGCGCTCCTCACGAGCGCGGGCGACGGCCGCGTCGCGAGCGCCACCATCGCCGACTTCGCCGAGGCCACGGCGGTCGCGGCACTCGACGACTCGCTCGCAGGCCAGACCCTCGAGCTCGCAGGCGACGAGCGCTGGACGCAGGACGACCTCGCCGAGGCGATCTCCGGCATCCTCGGCCAGCCCGTCCCCGTCTCGCAGGTGTCCGCGGAGGAGCACGCGCGGATCCTCGGCGGCGCCGGCCTCGACGAGGGCACCGTCGGCTTCGTCGTGGGCCTCGACGCCGCCACGCGCGCCGGCCAGCTCGACGACGAGACGGGCGACCTCGCGCGCCTCCTCGGCCGACCCACCACGTCGCTCGCCGACGGCCTCCGCCAGGCGGTCGCCGGCGCCTGATCCGGCCCGCACCACGACGGCCCGTCCCCTCGCAGGGGGCGGCCGTCGTCGCGCGCGCGGATCTCAGCCCAGCGCGTCCCGCATCCGCCGGATCTCGTCGGGTCCGACCCGGCAGCACCCGCCGACGATCGATGCGCCCGCCGCGATCCACGCGTCGACGGACGGCAGCGCCGGGTCGCCGCCCCAGGCGCGCGCGACCGCGTCCCATCGCTCGCCGGAGTTCGGGTAGACGGCGACCGGCCGGTCCGTGACGCCGCGGGCCGCGGCGATCGCGGCCGGCACCTCCTCCGGGTGCGCGCAGTTGATCCCCACGGCCACGATCTCGTCGGCCCCATTCGCGAGTCGGAAGCCCTCGGCCATCGGCTCGCCCGAGCGCAGGCGCCCGCCCTGGACCGTGAACGCGAGCCAGGCCGACGCGCCCGAGCCGCGCGCGAGATCCACCAGGGCACGGCCCTCGTCGAGGCTCGGGACGGTCTCGCAGGCGAGGAGGTCGGCGCCGGAGTCGGCGAGCACGGCGAACCGCGGAGCGTGCCAGCGGCGGAGCTCGGCGCGCGTGAGGCCGCTCGATGCCGCGTACTCGGAGCCGTCGCCGAGGGTCGCGCCGTACGGGCCGACGGACGCGGCGATCCACCGGTCGCGGCCCGCCCCGGGAGCGTCGTCCTGCGCGACCTCGTCCCGCGCCTCGGCAGCGAGCCGCACGCTCGCCCGCAGCAGCTCCTCCGTCTCCGCCGCGCTCAGCCCGCGCGCCGCGAAGGCCTCGAACCCCACCTGGTACGACGCCGTGATCGCCACGTCCGCCCCCGCCCGGAAGTACTCGGCGTGCGCGGCGCGCACCGCGTCCGGCTCATCCGCGAGCACGCGCGCGCTCCACAGCGGATCCGAGAGGTCGTGCCCGCGCGCCTCCAGCAGCGTGCCGAGGCCGCCGTCGAGCACCAGCGGGCGGTTGGGGAGCGGGCGCGGCCGGGTCATGCGGACATCCTGCCGGAGCCCGGTGACGGATCCGCCGTCGGCGACGCCCCGCGACGTCCCGCAGTCGACACCCGCATCCGCCGCGCGCAGCCGACACCCGCATCCGCAGCGCGCCGACCCGGCCGCGCGGTGCCGGAGTCCCCGGTACCGTGGACGCGACGGTGGGAGTCCCGATGAAGGATGACGACGACGTCGACCTGGTGATCGACGCGTGGGGGGCGGCCATGCCCGACGTCGACTTCGCGCCGCTCGACGTGGTGTCCCGGCTCCGGCGCCTCCTGCCGCAGATGCAGCGGATCCGCGAGGGCGCGTTCGCCGCCGAGGGCCTCACGACGAGCGAGTTCGAGTTCCTGTCCGTGCTGCGCCAGCAGGGCGACGCCGGCCTCACGCGCGCCGGGCTCGCCGAGCGCCTCGGCACCGACACCGGCAGCCTCGTGCACCGGGTGAACAGGCTGACCGCGCGCTCCTTCATCACGCGCGAGGAGGATCCGGCGGGCGGCCGCAGCCGGCTCGTCGTGCTCACGCCGTTCGGCATCGAGCGCGTCGACCGGGCGATGCGCCGCCTCGTCGCCGACGAGGACGAGGTGCTCGCCGACCTCAGCCGCGAGCAGATCGCGACCCTCATCGACAGCCTGCGCGTCATCGCGCGCACGACCGAGCGGGTGCGCGCGCGGCGGTCCTGAGCCTGGGCGCGTCGCGCGCGCCGGAGCACGATGGATCCATGGCCGACATCGCATCCACCCCGCCCGCCGTCCTCTTCGACATCGACGAGACCCTCATCCACACGGGCGGCTCCGGCGCCCGCAGCTGGGCGATGGCGTTCCGCGACCTGCACGACGTGGAGGCCGACATCGGCGAGCACTCGTCGGCGGGGGAGACGGATCCGCAGGTCGGCACCGCGACCTTCCGCGGCGTGATGGGCCGGGACCCGGAGCCCGCCGAGCTCGCGCGCCTCTACGCCTCCTACCTCCGCCACCTCGCCGACGACATCCGCGTCTCCGAGGGCTACCGCGTGCTCGACGGCGCCGAGGCGCTGCTCGACCGGCTCGCCGACGCGGGCGTGGTGCTCGGCGTCGTCTCCGGCGCGATGGAGGGCGCCGCCCGCACGAAGATGGAGCCCGCCCGCCTCGGCCGGTTCTTCGTGTTCGGCGCGTACGGATCCGACTCGCCCGAGCGCGTCGACGTGGTGCGCCGCGCCATTGCCACCGCCGGCATCGTGCGTGGCGCGGCGCCCGTCCGCGACGAGGTGCTCGTGGTCGGCGACACCCCGAACGACATCACCTCCGCGCACGACGCGGGAGCGACCGCGGTGGGCGTCGCGAGCGGTCACTACTCGGCCGACGAGCTGCGCGACGCGGGGGCGGATCTGGTGCTCGACTCCCTCGAGGACCCGGCGCTCGAGCGGCTGCTCGGGCTCTGAGGCCAGCGGCGGCCGGCGGGTGGCTGTAGTTTCCCGTGAAGTCGTGAATGGAAGTGCAGCGAGTCGACGTGAGTGACTGACGCCGCGCCAGCTACAAGCGGCCACCCAGCCTCGCCCGCTGCGGATTAGCGCTCCCGAAGCCCGCGACGTCGCCCCTGCCAGCAAGGGCAAAACACGCATTATTTGACATAAGGTACATTATCAGCGCTTCGACTGAGGCGTTGACGGGGCTGTCGAACGCCGTTCATTGCGAGCAGCTCGCGACCTACTCCAAAACCCTCCAGGCCGTCGACGGGCCGACCAACGAGGCGAAGTCGGACCAGGGGCCGGCGACGCGGCTCCCGCCGGCCGCCGGCTATGACTGCCTCTACGTCACCCGCTTCGCGTACGTGCTGAGCACGTACGAGCTCACGATCGACGACGCCGACCGCGCCGCGATCGACCACACGCTCAGTTCCTGCTCGTGACCCGCCGAAGGATTCCGGGATGGCGACGTCCTCGAACATGCCCCCGGCGATCGAGGGGCTGCCGCGAGCGGGCGTCGTGGACGCCCTGCGCATTGCGTGGTGGATGCGCCGTGGCTTCTGGCACGGGTTCCAGCACTGCCGCCGCTGCGCGCGTGTCGTGGCGCTCTACCTCGCCGTCGCGTGGTGGGTGCTCAGCCTGCTCGTCGTCGTGCTACATGTCGTCCTCGTCACGTGCCCGTGGACGCGGTACTACCTCAGCCCCGACCGCGACGTCGTGCTCGCGCTGTTCGGGACCCGCACCGGGTGGCACATCGGCGACCACATCTCGGCAGCACCTGGAACGGGCCGCGGCCGAGCCCTGCGCGCCCGCCTCCTGCCCGAGCTGCTACCCATCGCGGACGCACGGCGCGTGACGATCCACGCGACGGCCGCGTCACCCGAGCTCGCCGCGCTCTACATGGCCGAGCTCCCGGGCCTGGTCGACGTCGGCGGAGGCACGTTCCGCGGCCGTCGTCTCCGCCGGCCCCCGGCCGGCTGAGCGCGCTCGCGCCGCGAAGGCGATGAGCTCGGCGCTGTGCTGCACCATCCACGCCACGGTCGTGTTCAACGAGGGCTCGCGGCGGATCCAGACACGTTGGCCCTGGTCGTTGCGGGCATCGGCGTAGAGCTCGAAGGTCAACGGGTCTCCGGGCGCTGCTCGGTGAGGGATCACGTACCCGAGCACGGGCCGGTCTTCTACCTGGATCCGCCAGTAGCCGGCCTCGAGGTGCGCCCCCGGGTGGACGCCGACGTCGCGCACGAGGCCGTCGATGCTGCCCGTCACCTTGTTCACCGGGGGCTCTCCTTCGTCGAGTCGATCGAGTGGGAGCGCCCGGCCGCGCTCGTCGACGAGCGTAAGCGCGGGGTCCGACAGGGGCTCAAGCCGAGATCACGGCGGCACGCGATAATAGCCGCCCGCAGCGCGCGTGAATATCACGGTCTGCAACGAGCCACAACGGGGCTGACTCGTCCACGATATTGTGTTACCGATCTGATATCAGCTTTATAAAATGTGTGACAATCTACTTGGATATTCGCCAAGGGGTTGGCGAATCGTGCCTATTATGGTTTGCTCGACGCGTCGTCCACGATCAGGACACGAGGTGAAGTGATGGATGCATGTACTCAGATCGCACTGTTGGTAGTCCTATCGGCAGTATGGTTCTACGTCCTCTACAATGTGATTGTAAAAGCTGTATCTACGGGCATCCGAGATGCGCGCAAAAAAACTGATCGAGACGACATTCACCGTTCGCAAGCGAACTAAAAGAATGGGAGTCTCCATGAACAAGCGCACATTATTCTCAGGGTCTGCGATCACCGCCGCCCTCGCTCTCGCAGTCATTCCGATGACTTCTGCTCAAGCGATCGAGTCATCAGACAAAGCGCGCGAGGTGACGTTCACCAGCAAGGTACAGGCCTACGCCAGCGCGAACCCGGCGGACGGGGAGGGCTGAAGGCCCTGATCACGGAGCTCGGCGGCGAAGCCAAGTCGACGTCCTCCACACTCCGCTCCGACGAAGTGCCCGGCCTGTCCGGATCCAAGGACGGCCTCGTCCGCCCGGCCGCAGACTTTCCGGAAGATGTTTTCACGGTCAATGTAGTCACCGGAACCGTTGATAACATCGGGATTGTCACGGGCTCCGTTAACTGGCGCGACGAATTCGCTGGCCAAGCTGCTCCAGTAGACCTCGCAGCGCTCCGCTTCAGTACGAATTGCGGCACGCCTTCCGACCTCACCGCCACGTCGACGAGCGTCAGCGGTGTCGCGACTGACCGCACGACCCTCCGTGACGCAGGCGTTGGAACCAACGCACCAATCTGGAACGTCGACGCGGTCACGGACGGTTTCGAGAATCAGGTCGACCGAGGATCGTTCCAGGCCCGATATGACGTCTCGGCGTGTGGAACGACGCCTGTCCAGGCAGCGTTCGACTATGAGGGCAACCAGCGTGGCGTCATCACATCCGTGTCGGCCAGCTTCTCCGGACTGAGCGTCGGATACGACAACCCGGGTCTCACCTTTGGGAAGTCCACCCAGCCCATCACCGTGAACTAGACGAAGCACTGCGCCGGCTGAGTCGGCAACGACGAGAGGGCCGACCCGTAAAGGGTCGGCCCTCTCGTCGTGCTCCTCGCGCTAGCTGGTTGCGGAGTGGTACTCCGCGAGCAGGTCCGCGGAGATGCGTCCGCGCTCAGAGACCTTGTGGCCCTGCTCACGCAGCCACTCCCGTGCGGCACTGAGGTCGCCCTTCGGGCTCGAGCTCGAGGACCGGCGCGTGCCGGCCTTGCCGGTTGTTGAGCGTCCGACGCGGCGGCCCTTGTCGGTGTAGTCCTCCAGCGCCGTCCGCAGCTTCGCCGCGTTGTCGTCCGTGAGGTCGATTTCGTAGTTCACGCCATCGAGCGCGAAGGGCACGGTCTCGCCCTGCCCCTCTTCGATGGGCGTGCCGTCGATGTCGTCAACGAGCGTGGTCACTACTTTGCGGGCCATCTACTTGCCTTTCCATGCGGATTCCGCGTCCGTGGACGCCAGTTCCTTGACCATAACCGCACGGGCGTGCGAATGGTGAGATCACCACACACATAGAGGCGATATCATCCGCTGGTGACTGATCCGAGGGTGTGGGAGGCGATGCCTGTCAGCCTGCGATCGGGCGATCTGCAGAGTGTGCTTGGTATTCGTCAGACGACGGTGAGTCTCTGGTTTCGCCGCGGGGTGATACCCGGCTACGTGATCGGGCACTCGTGGTTCGCATTCCGGTCCGAGGTCCGCGAGTGGGTGGAATCGACAGCGAACGGCCCCGCATCGCGTCGTCCACGGGACCCGGATCCCCTCGACGCGTACCGCGACGTCCTCTCCGTCGCTGAGGTGGCGCAGCTGCTGAGGATGAGCCAGCAGGCGATCACCGGCTGGATCCGAGACGGCTGCATGCCGGGCGTACGCGACGGCCGGCGGTGGACCGTGAAGAAGAGCGCCCTCCGCGAGCTCCTGCGTGACAGCAGAAACCGGAAGCAGGGCTGAGCGGAACGGCGGATGCCCCGATCGAGGGGGCCGACCGGGCCACCGAGGGGCATCGTCCCGGGCGCCGCGGCGCGGCACCACACCCCCGTCCGGGGATCCCACCGGCTGCAGGCGTCTCCACTGCCGGGCTGTCACAAAACGCCGACTCGCGTGTAACAGAACAGGGGAAGGCAGGGTGAGGCTCGCGATCGCAGATCCGCCGTACCTGGGACGCGCGGACCGCTGGTACAGCGACGGACGCGGCGGCGGGCACACCCGGACGGATGGCCTCTGGGCGGGCAACGGCCGCAAGCCCGACCATCACCCCGACGCGGCCGTGTGGGACGATCCTGCCGAGCACCAGGCTCTGATCCGTGCGCTCGAGCGCGACTACGACGGGTGGGCGGTCGCCGGTGCCGCCGACTCCCTGCCCGTTCTCCTTGAGGCGGCGCCGCCCGCGGCGCAGCTGGCGGTGTGGTCGAAGCCGAACGCGATGCCCGGCGGCGCGCGGCTCCTCAACCGGTGGGAACCCGTCCTCGTTCGTGTCCCGGACGCGCGACGTCGCCGGGAGTCCGGGCCGCGGGTCACGGACGCCCTGCACGCGGCCGCGCGGCAGCAGGGGTTCATGGGCGCGAAGCCGCCGGAGTGGACGCGGTGGGTCGCGGCCATGCTCGGCTATGACCCGTCCGTCGACGAGCTCCACGACCTGTTCGCCGGCAGCGGCGCCGTGGCCTCGGCGATCACCACCTACCGGCTGCCGGCGGAGAGCGCGTGCGCGTTCTGCGGATCCCCGATCAGCCAGCCGTCGACGGGCCGACGTCGACGGACCTGTGGGGAGGTGTGCCGGCAGCGCCTCGCGCGTCGTGCGTCCGTCCTCGCCGGCACGAGAGTCACGGCGCGCCCCGAGGTCTGAGGCGATCATGAAGGAGCGTCCGGCCGCGCTCGTCGACGAGCGTAGAGCTCGGGTCCGACACGCGGAACCGGGAGAGCGGACCGTTCGGGTCAGCCCTGCCGGAGGCGGTTACGCCCGGCGTAGGTCCCGGAGATCACCAGGTCACCCATCCGCTGTGCGTCGGACTCGTTCTCGTAGCCCTGGCTCCCGTCGGTCGCGATGACCTGACCGTTGTCCGTGGTCAGCCGCCAGGCCCATCGCCCGTCTGCGCGCTTGTACGTCAGCTGCGTTGCCATCTCTGCTCCTCGTCGGTGACGGTGATCCGACCGCGCGAGTGCGACGACCGGACGGTGCCCCGGTCCAAGGGGGGGGGATCGGGGCCCCGGGTAAGTGTCCCGGCGCCGAGGGTGCTGCGCACTACCCCCGTCTGGGGATCGCCGGTGCCACGGAACGAGGGAGTTCTCCACCGTGTCGTCCTGCAACCCTTGGCTTGCGGGACGACCCGCAAGCGTTCGGAGCTCGCCACGGAGTACCGAGGCCGCGAGTGTCCCGCAACCATGGCCCGCAAGGTGCTGCTGTTCCGCACGGGCGACCCGAGGACGCGAGACTGTCCGCCCTCCTCGGCGATGGGTCGGTATGGCAGGCGTCCTGCCGCAGTTAGTCCCTCCTTCCGCGAGGCTGGCGGCAAGCTGCTGAGCAGCATTCGGGGGTTGTCAGGAAGGGCGGGGCCAAGCGGCCCAGTCGCTGGAGACTCATGTGGGGAGGCCCCTTGGCGCGCGGTGAGCGCTTCACGCGCGACGCAGGACAGGAGTGCACACTGCTGTACACCAGACGAGGGGAGCATGGCATGCACTTCGAACGCGTACCGGAAGAGGGCGAGTGGCCGGCGGAGATGGAGCTGACGATCACGGAGTTCCCGCGTCCGCTGATGGAGCTGCTGTACGTGAAGCATGCGTGGGATCTGTCTCCGTGGATCCAGATCCCGGAGCTGGACCCGGCCCCATCAGCGGGGACGTCGCAACGGCCGGCGCACTGGGACCTCGCGTCCCTCGAACAGCGGTGGGCGGAGGTGTGGCGGGCGAACATCTACTGGAACGCACGGTCCCAGGGTGACTACAGCGACAAGACGGACCTCGCACAGCACTTCGGCATCACCGGGCCGGTCTGGTGGAGTCGGGAGCACGGGTGGGACGGCCTGGACCAGGCTGCGTTCTCTGAGTGGATGGATACCCTTGACCGTTTGAAGACATCCACCGTGTTCGAGTCTCCTGAGCGCCGAGCACTGCCGGACACGGTTGCGGCGTGGCGCCACGGCCTCCGGCAAATATTCGTCATGCCGTACAAGCCGTCCGGCGGAGCCGAGTGGAACGGGCCGGAGTTCATGACCGTTGCCGCCGGAACGCGGAGGGATCCAGATGCCTACCCCTCCGCGCTCCGTACCGGTCTCGCGATGAGCTGACCAGGCAGCGGTCCTAGAAGACGTCGATGGGGCCTCCGGAGTAGCACACGAAGCCGCCGAGCAGCACCGCGTGCGAGCCGAGCGTCACCTGCGTGCTGCCGCCCTGCTGGGTGTCACGGATCGCCGGCGAGATCTGCGGGTCGCTCGTCCAGCTCAGCCGGCCGGTGCTCAGGCCAGAGAAGTTGAACTGATGCACCTTCGTGCCCGTGGCGACGAGGGACTCGTCGACGAACCATGCGTGATCGACCGCGGGCGCCTTCACGACGTAGCTCGTGACGACCCGGATGGTGTTCCCGCCGTTGTAGACGGCGGTCACGGTCGAGGAGCCGCAGTTGCCCTCGACGGTACCGTCTGGGTGAACAATGGCGGCTTCGTCCGCGGACGCTTCTGCCCACTCCCTCTTGGCCTCGGCTGTGACAGGGACGGGCACGGTCCGCCCGTTGACCGTCTGCAACTCGAACCCCTGAGCCTTCGCGGCTGCCGCGTCAAAGCCGCCGAAGCTCATGGGCGTTACAACCGTTCGTGTGGTGCTGGCGAGCGCTGCTTGCGCGGGAACGGCCGCCGCGAGCAGGAGTGCCGCAGCGCCGATGGCCGCTAGCGCGTGGTGGTTCCGGATGTGACGCATGTGTACACCTTCCGATTGCCGGACCGCGGCTGATGCAGCGCATCCGGGCCGCCTCTCAGCGACGATCTGAGGTGTACTCCTTCGTGGGTTTGAGGCGAGCGGGTTGTGCGCCGTCGAGCGGGTGCCCTAGCGGCACCTACGTCTGCGGGTCATTGTCAACCCGGGGGGAGCGTGACCTGTCCGCTCTCCTCGACGGGGTGCCGACCGAGGGCGCGGTAGACGGTGGCGCGGCCGATCGAGAACAGGTCGCACAGCTCGCTGATGGAGTGGTCGCCGGCACGGTAGAGCGCGACGAGGTGTCGCTCGGCGGCGGGGGAGAGCTTGGGCTTGCCGCCCTTGAGTTTCCCCTTCTTCGCGGCAACCTTCATGCCCTCGCGGGTGCGGGCGCGGATGAGGTGGGATTCGAACTCGGCGAACATCGCGAGCATGTTGAACAGGAGCCGCCCGGTCGGGTCGGTCGGGTCGTGGATGGATCCCCCGATGCTGAGCGCGACTCCTTTGGTCGCGAGCTCGTCGGCGATGGTGCGGGCGTCGCTGATCGAGCGGGCGAGGCGGTCGAGCTTCGTGACCACGAGTGTGTCGCCGGCCCAGCACGCCTCGAGCGCCTTCCCGAGCGCGGGACGGTTCCGGTTGGTGCCGGTGAGGCCGTGGTCGACGTAGATCCGATCCGGCGTCACGCCGAGCGCTGCGAGGGCGTCCCGCTGGGCGGTGACGTCTTGCGCGTCGGTCGAGACGCGGGCGTATCCGATGAGCTGTCCTGGCATGCGTCCAGTGTCTCAGGTAAGGACCCCTCAGCGGAACAGTCGCCGGACCGCCTACCTGAGACGCATGACCCCGCGGCCGCCACTCGACGACGAGGTGGTCCGGGAGGGATCCCCTACCGGACCACTCCGGTGTCGACTCACGGCGGCAATCACGAGCATCACGGCACCAAGCACCACTAGAACCTACTCCCGGCCGGGTATAATGCGAAAGATACTATTACTATTACTATTACGGGTTTAACTATCCTATCCCGTGCTGGGATGTGGGGCCTTACGAGTAGACCGCTCTTGCGGGGGCCGAAGCGCTGTACGTTCGGCGCTGACCGATTGGCGACGGGCCAGGCGAGAGCTCCTCCCCGCCAGTGGCTCCCGACGCCATGGATCAGCTATTAAAAGTTCGATCCTCACCCCCGCGCGAGCGCGAGTCGCACCTGTGGAGAGTGCAGCTCCCCGGCCCGTCTCTCGCCCTAGTGTCTACTTCTGTGAGAATCCCACATAAAAGCATATTCGCCCTCCTGCTCGCGTTCGCCACCGTTGCTGGATGTTGCTCCGTCGCCGCACCGGCTCAGGCAGTCGATCGCATCGCCCGTGCATCGCTCCCTGTGCGAGCGGGTACCCATCTCATCTTCAGTGAGAGTGACGGACCTACCTATACAAGAGACTATGATTGCACCGCTGGCGCGGTGCTTACAGGATCTGGATTCCTGTCGCGAATCACGCCTTATCAGCGTGCCGTCCGATATGTAGCGACCGCGAAGCATTGCGGCGGTCGGGGCGCCCATGTCCACGTTAACGACGTTGAGGTTGGGTCGGTCATCTGGGAATCGCCAGACACCGACCTCTCAATTGTCCGAATTGAGCCCTTGCAGACGACGAGGAGGAGCTGCTATCCAACGTCGGCGGGTATCCGCTGCACGCTCACTAGTGACTACGAGCCCCGGGCGACGGGTGAGGTGTTTGCTGTGAGGAATCGCTCCGGTCAGGAATCGTCCGTGCCGGTAGCCGGAACCAAGGTCCCAGATGCTCGGGAGATTTTTTGCACCAGCGGATACATAACGGGACGTCTGTGTAATTATGTATCGACAAACCGACCGCCCGGCCTTATTGTCGAGAATCAGCAGGTTTTGGCGGAGACGTTCTCAACAGCGACGCAGAGGGGTGACTCTGGGGGACCTGTCGTCAGTAGGGATATGAAGATCATTGGCATCATCGGTGCTGGTGGCTTGCCAGGTTCAGGAGATGAGACCTATATGAGCTACATCCCCATCGCTGTACTTTTCCGAGAGCAACCCTATTACGTCCTAGCAACGTAGCTGCGGACCGTGACGAAGCCTGGGTGTGAGCTCGCCATCGGCAGTGGGAAAGGAGAGGCACTCAGCGGATGGTGTGAAATGGTCGCGTGCGGCAAGTTTCGGAACTTGTCAGCGATGTCGACCACTGTCTGGAGGGGGCTCCTGAGTGTGGCTTTAGCACGGGAGCGCCGCGAGGGGAGCGCGGGGAAGCGAGCCACCCGTACCGTATCTGACATAACTTATATTATCGGCGTGCCAGTCGAAGCGTCGAGAGGGGCAAAGTGCGGCTCGGGCGGGCGTCGCGCGCGTCTGGCGGCCATGCACTCGACCAGCCGTCGACGGGTGGAGGTAGATGCACCTGCAGGGAGGCGTGCTGGTAGCTCATCACCCGCCGCACTCGCGGCTTCGTAGGAGGCGTCCCTGACGTCGGCGTGGTCGACACCGCAGCGCGGCCTGGCCTCCTGTGACGCTCGCTATGCGTCGGAGGTGCCGTCCAGGCCCTCTTCTCCGAACTCGGCCATGACGCTGCCGACGAGCCCTTGAACGTCAATCGTGGTTGGCGCGGGTCGGGATCTGCCGTCGGCGTACGCGAGGCGGGCAGCGGTGAGGTCGGCGAGTCGGACGGCTTGGATGACGATCACGCGTCGTAGCCCGGAGGAGACTTCGCCGCGCTCGTGGGCGACTGCGGCAACTCGTGCGAGGGTCCCCGCGCGGCGTGCGATGCGGATGTCCGGGTGCTCGCGGTCCTCGCGCATGTCGGCGGGGACGGGTGGGAACCGGTATGAGCGCGGCAACTCGATGCGCGGAGACACCGGCGGGATCTTCTCGTTCAGAATCGCCCGGTACTTCGACCTCTCGATCGCCGCACATCAGTCTCCTCTGGCACGAGGACCTATGTGGCGCCCCGGAGCGGGAGACGAAGGATCGCCGCCACTGCATCCGGATCGGTTTCGGGAGGCGGCAATTCGGCGGCCCGTGTCCTTCAGCTCGCTCCCGTTCAGGAGGGGGCGAGCGAGTACCCGGGGCGCTCCAAGAAGAATTGCCCGGCGCTGATGTAGGTCATGAGGCTAGGATCGGATCGGAACACGGCTGAATGGACGCCGTACAGGAGCCCGCTTGTTGATACCACGGGGCACCCCGAGTCTCCGCCCAGGAGGCCGGTGCCTGATGTTGTCGCGCCATGTTCGCCCGCGTATTTGACCTGCTCCGTCGTGAGCTCGTGCGCCGTCCATAGGCAGCTCAGCCCGGTCGTAGCGCCGGAGGTGCAGACGTCGGTGTCCCCACTGGGGGCGCCGTCTCCAAAGCCCGTGACGGGTACGGTGCTGATGCTTCTTGTCCGCAGGCTGGCCAGCAACACCCTCCCGACGGCGCGTGGATCATAGGAGGTGATGACGATGCACGAGATCCCCGTGGACCGCGAACTGCAGTGCGGAATGCGACGCACGTTGGGCGCGACCTCGATCATTCCTAGGTCGCTGATCTGTGAGGTCCATACGACCTTGCCCAGGTACTGCCCTCCGACGCTCACATCCGTGCCGACGGGACCACAGTGCTTCGCGGTCACGACGTAGCGGGTGGCCCGACTCGCAGCGCTGAGGTTGGCTAGGAATCCGTCCTTCTTGACGACGAAGCCAGCTGTGCAGTAGCCGCCGCGCATCTGGAGCGCCGTGCCACCGACGACCGGGTACTGGGTCCTCTCATAGTCAACTGCAGATGCCGGCGTGGCCGACGCGACGAGCGCGGCGGTAACGAGTACGACGGCAGCTCTGTGACGCCAGGTGCGGAAAGGTCGGCGGCGAGCGTACCCGCGAAGGGCAACACTGATGGATGAGACAAACGTGGGGGACATGACCGTGAATCTACTGATGCCGCGCTCGATGCCCGTGCTCACGGTACACAGGCAGGCCGTGCACGGGCGATGCCCGGACACGTTTGACTTGTACGCCTCACGGCTGCGGCGGGATCGGCGGCCTCGCTCCTTGGCGAACTTGCGCGGAGGCGTGACGGCAGCGCATTGCACGCTGCGCCGCGACGTTCGCGGGATCGTGGCTTGGTCATCGCGTCTCCCGCATCCGTTGGCTTGCGGGACGTCCCGTGAGCGGACGGAGCTCGCCGCGGAGACCCGCAGCCGCGAGTGTCCCGCAACCATGGCCCGCAAGGTGCTGCTGTCCCATGCGGGCGATTCGAGGAAGCGAGGTGTCCTCCCTCCTTGGCGATGTGTCGTGTGGCATGCGTCCTGCCGTGGTCAGTCCCTCCTTCCGCGAAGCTGGCTGCCAGCTGCTGAGCAGCATTCAGGGGTTGTCAGGAAGACGGGGCCAGGCCGGCACGTCGCTGGAGACTTGTGTGGGGAGTCCACCCTGGCTCGCGGTGGGCGCTTCACGCGCGACGCAGGACAGGAGGGCACACTGCTGTGTCGTGGGGGATGAGCTCGCCGATGTAGTCGAGCTCGCAATCAGCGCAGACGATGCGAAACTCGGGATCCCAGCCGAGAACGCGACCCTGCATGAGAACGTCCCGCATCTCGACGCAAGTACGTGTACTCGACCTGATGGCGTGATCTGCAAATGCCCGATACCCGATCGCCCGGGCCGCGCCCCCAAGGCGATTTCGGAGTCGAAGCTCCTGGTCGACCTGCTTCGTGAACCGATCAACCTCGGAGCGCTTCAGATCATCCTCGCGATGCTCCCGATCAATCTCGGAGCGGACGGTGTCCTGTCGGCTGGCCCAGGAGCGAAGCGTTGTGTCGTCGCTATAGCAATACAGCACGCCAGGTGTGAAGTAGAGGCGCACCCCGCCTTTCATTCGTGGGTTATCGACCTCGACGAGGGGAGTGACTAGGTGTAGTTCCCAGTGAGGTTGTGAACGCGGTCGGTGAGCGCGAGCCCGCTGAGTGTGGTTTGGACCGGTGGTGGTTGTATTCGAGCAGCCGGCGGTTGCGGGCTCGATCCCCGGACGGCCGACGGCTAGCCCGCCGCCTCCGCGCGCAGTAGGTCCTCGAGCGCCGCGCACGCGTCGACGCGCGTCGCCTCGATGTGGCGGAGCGCGATATCCGCCGCCCGCTCGCCCTCGCGGCGCTCGACCATCGCGAGCAGCTCGCGGTGGTCCGCGAGGGAGTCGGGCCGTCGCGCGCTCGCGGCGGGCAGGTAGTGGAAGCGCACGCGCTTCGACATCGACTCGCCGACGGACGCCAGCGTGCTGTTGTGCGCCGCGGCCGCGAGGGCCACGTGGAAGTCGTAGTTGAGGCGCGCGAGGTCAGCCGGATCCGCGGCGCGTTCCTGCAGGCGGATCACCCGCTCGAGCTCGCGGAGGTCGTCGGCCGTGCGGCGCCCCGCGGCGAGCTCGACGGCCCGCGGCTCCACCAGTGCGCGCGCCTCGAAGAGGTCCACCAGCTCGGACAGCACGCGCGGCCGCACCGACATGCCCTCGTGCGCGCGGTGCACCACCCAGCCGTCGGCCTCGAGCGCCCGCAGCGCCTCGCGCACGGGGATGTGGCTCGTGCCCATCCGCTGGGCGACCTCGTCGGCCTTCACGCGGGATCCGGGGGCGATGATGCCGCCGAGGATCTCCTCCTCGAGCAGCACCCGCACGCGCTCCGCGGCGCCGAGACGGGCGGGGACGAGCGCGGGGGAGGGCATGCCCCGATTATAGGATCCGCGATCCGGCGGTCACCCAGGTGCGTTTCACATCCCGGAAACACCGCAGAAACGCACGTGAGCGACGCCGATGTTCCTATAGGACGCAGCCGGATCCCCCGCCGGCGTCACCCGATCCCAGGAGATCCCATGTCGCATCCCGCCGCCCCGCCGGTCGCGCGCCACACCGCCCCCGCCGATCCGGATCCCGCCGACCGCCCCGCCTTCTCGGAGTACGAGTCGGAGCCCGTCCCGCCGCACGCCCGCCGCCGCACCTCCTCGGTCGCCGCCGTGTGGCTGGGCTTCCCGATGATCCTCACGTGCGCGGTCTTCGGCGGCCTGGTCGTCCACTCGCTCGGCTTCTGGCCGGGCATGGGCGCCATCGCGGTCGGCACCCTCGTCCTCATGGTCTATGTCGGGGCGCTCAGCTACCTGGCCGGGCGCAGCGGCGAGAGCTTCGCGCTCATGGCCATGCGCACGTTCGGGGCGAAGGGGTACGTCGTGCCGGCGGGCTTCCTCGCCACGGTGGTCATCGGCTGGTTCGCGTTCCAGACCGGGCTCACCGGATCCACCCTCCACGGCAGCCTCGGCTGGGACCAGACGGGCACCACGCTCGTGGCGGGCCTCCTCTTCGTCGCGGTCACGCTGCTCGGCATCCGCGCGCTCTCCTGGATCGGCGTGGTCGCCGCTCCCCTCTACCTCGTGCTCGGCGCGGTCGCCGTCGTCATCGTCGCGACCAGGTCGGGCGGCGCGGAGCTGCAGACGGCGCCCGCGGCGGGAGCCGGCGCGCTGAGCTTCGGCGCGGCCGTGACCCTCGTCGTGGCGCTGTTCGCCGACTCGGGCACCATGACCGCCGACTTCACGCGCTGGGCGCGCTCGGGCCGGCAGGCCGTGCTCGCGACCCTCGCCGCGTTCCCGTTCGGCAACGCCGTCGCGCTCGTGGTCGGCGGCCTCGTCGTCGCGCTGGGCGGCGCGACCGACCCGGGCACCGCGGGCGGCGACTTCCTCGGGATCCTCGTCGCGCAGGGCGGTGCCCTCGTGCCGCTCGCCGTGCTGTTCGTGGTGGTGAACCTCGGATCCGTGTGCGCCCACTGCCTCTACAACGGCGCCGTCGGCTGGAGCCAGCTCACCGGGATGCGCATGCGCCGCACCACGCTCGTGCTCGGCGCGGTGGGCGTCGTCCTCGCGGTCGCCGGCATCTGGTCGTACTTCGAGACGTGGCTGAACCTGCTGGGCGTGATCGTGCCGCCCATCGGCGCCGTGCTCATCGTCGACCAGCTGCTGCTCGCACCGCGACGCGCGGCGGCCGGATCCGTCGGCGCGCGCGGCGCCTGGCGCGCCCCCGCCTTCGTCGGCTGGGCGGTCGGCGCCGTCGTCGCGCTCGTGGCCCACGCGTACGCCGACTTCCTCTCGACGGCGGTCGTCGGCATGGTCGTCGGCGCGGTCGTGCTCGTCGCCGTGGACGCCGCGGGACGCGTGCGCGCCCCGCTCGGCGCGGCCGTCGAGGCGGGGGAGGCCCGCTCGTGAGCGCGGTCACCGTGCCCGCGCCCGTCGCCGGCACCACGGCCGTCGCGGCGGATCCCTACGCCTGGCCCTACGACGGCGCCGTCGACGTCGCCCGCACCGCCGTGGTCTGCATCGACTGGCAGGTCGACTTCTGCGGCGTCGGCGGCTACGTCGACCGCATGGGCTACGACCTCGCGCTCACCCGCGCGGGCCTCGCGCCCACCGCCCGGCTGCTCGAGCGGGTGCGCGAGCTCGGCATGTCCGTGATTCACACCCGCGAGGGCCACCGCCCCGACCTCTCCGACCTGCCCGCGAACAAGCGGTGGCGGTCGGAGCGCGCGGGCGCCGAGATCGGCAGCGTCGGCCCGTGCGGGCGGATCCTCGTGCGCGGCGAGCCCGGCTGGGAGATCGTCCCCGAGGTGGCCCCGCTCCCGGGCGAGCCCGTGATCGACAAGCCGGGCAAGGGCGCCTTCTACGCGACCGACCTCGACCTGCTGCTGCGCTCGCGCGGCATCGACCGGCTGATCCTCACGGGCATCACGACCGATGTGTGCGTCTCCACGACCATGCGCGAGGCCAACGACCGCGGCTACGAGTGCCTCGTGCTGTCGGACTGCACGGGCGCCACGGATCCGGCGAACCACGAGGCGGCGCTCCGGATGGTCACGATGCAGGGCGGCGTGTTCGGCGCCGTCGCCACGTCGGACGCCGTGCTCGCCGCCCTCGCTCAGGCGGTGCCGCTCTCCTGACGCGCGGGCGCCGCCGCCCGTCGGCCGACCGTGCGCGCGCCGAGGGCCGTGCGCACCGGCCGCGTCGCGGGGCGCCGGGCGCGGGCGATCCCGGCCTGCGGGATCCCGTCGGCCTCCGCGGCACCCAGCCGCACCAGCTGCACCACGGCGACGACCAGGAGCGCGACCTCCGCGAGATCGCGCAGGGTGATCACGGCGACCATCGCGGGCACCGCGGAGGTGAGCAGCAGGTACCCGTACGGGTAGACGACCTGCGTGAGCGCCGCGACCACCAGGCCGAGGCGCGCGACGAGGGCCGTGCCGCGGGCGCGGCGGTCGTGCACGAGCATCACGACGATCGGCACCGCGAACCACGAGACGTACTGCGGCGACCCCACCTTGTTGGTGACGATCAGCGCCGCCACGAGCGCGAGCGACAGCGGCCCCACGAGGGCGGTGGGCCGGGCGCCGCGGCGGGCGGCGCGGATCCCGAGCAGGGTCACCGCGAGGACCGCCACGATCATCACGGGCGTCATGGCCTCCGCGACCGCGTCGACGCCCGGCCCGGCGACCTGGAACGTGATGATGCGCGGGTCGTCGTAGATCCGGTACCTGTCGTCGCCGAGCGCGATCCGCCAGAGGCGGTACAGCGCGGCGCTCGACTCCACTTGCAGGCCGCGCCCTGCCTGCTGCCCGACGAAGCCGAGCAGGTTCGCACCGCTGCCGAGGGCGAGGGATCCCGCCGCGACGACGGCCGTGGTGACCAGCGCGGTCGCCCCGATCGACGTGCGCGCGGCGCCGCGGCGGACGATCAGCGCCGCGACGAGCAGCGCCGCCGGCCACACCTTCACCCACGCGCCGACGGTGAGGAGCGCGGACGCGAGGGCCGGCCGGGTCGCGAGCACGAGCAGGCCCGCGAGCGCGAGGGAGACGGTGACGGCGTCGATGCGGCCGAGCGCGATCGGCCCGAGCGCCACGAGGAAGCCCAGCCACCACGCGGCGGGGGAGAGGCCGCGACCCCGGCGGGCGCACAGCAGCAGCGCGAAGACGGCGGCGTCGAGGAGCGTGACCAGCGCGAGCCACACCGTGCCGAAGAACGCGGTGCCGCCCGCGAGCGACACGATCATGGGCGCGGCCGCGAGGATCGGGTACACTCAGGGCACGTCGATGCCGACCCAGCCGGCTCCCGCGACGCCCTCCCGCATCCAGATCCGGTAGATGCCCGTCACGTCGCCGAGCGCGGAGGTCCGGCCGATGAGGTTCAGCGTGATGAGCCAGAGGTGGCAGAGCGCGAACGCCAGCCACAGGCGCTGGATGCGCTCGCGGGAGGGGCCGCCGACGCGGGTCGCGGCGTCGGCGGTGGTCGCGCCGCGTCCGCTCGGGGCGCCGGGGGCGTGCATGTCGGGTGGATCTCCTGGGCTCGGGATGCGCGACGCGGCCGGTGCGGCCGGGCGGCGTGCGTCCGGGGGGGGCGGGCGACGGCGGTCGCCCGCGGCGCCGTCGCCGCAGCGCGATGCTAGGCCACCCGCGCGTCGCGGAGCCGTGAGCGGCCGGACGCCCCCCGTCAGTCGGTGCCGCGGAGCCGCGCGACCGTGTGCATCACGTGGTAGATCACGATGGCGGCGATGGTCCCGAGCGCGATGCCGTTGAAGGAGACCGTGCCGAGCGTGAAGGTGAACGGCGCGATCGCGACGATGAGCGCTGTCGCGGCCGTGAGCTGGTTGACGGGCTTGGAGAAGTCCACCTTGTTGTCCAGCCAGATCTTCACCCCGATGATCCCGATGAGGCCGTAGAGCGCGGTCGTCACGCCGCCGAGCACGCCCGCCGGGATCGTGTTGATGACCGCGCCGACCTTGGGCGAGAGCCCGAGCAGCACGGCGAACGCGCCGGCCACCCAGTACGCGGCGGTCGAGTAGACGCGGGTGGCGGCCATCACGCCGATGTTCTCGCCGTAGGTCGTGGTGCCGGATCCGCCGCCGAGGCCCGCGAGCACGGTCGCGAGGCCGTCGGCCAGGAGCGCGCGGCCGGTGAGCTTGTTGACCGAGCCATCGGTCATCTGCGCGACGCCGCGGATGTGCCCCACGTTCTCCGCGACCAGCACGAGCACGACGGGCAGGAACGCCGGCAGCAACGCCCAGAACTGCGGTGTGATCTCGGGCGCGTGGAACTCGGGCAGCCCGATCCACGCGGCGGCCTCGAGCTTGGAGTAGTCGATTTCCTGCCGGATCGCGGCCACGACGTACCCGACGACCACGCCGAGCACGATGGAGAGCCGGCCGAGGATCCCGCGGAACAGCACGGTCGAGAGGATCACCGCGGCGAGCGTGATGGTCGCCGTCACGGGCGCGAGGACGAAGTTGTCGCGCGCAGCCGAGGCCAGGTTGAAGCCGATGAGCGCGACGATCGCGCCGGCCACCACGGGCGGCAGCAGCGCGTCGATCCAGCCGGTGCCCGTGAGCTGCACGATGCCGCCGATGACCGCGAGCATCACGCCGACCGCCACGATGCCGGCGAGCGCCGCGCCGATCCCGCCGCCGCCCGCGGCCGTCGCCGCGTTGGCCGCGGTGATCGGCGCGATGAACGCGAACGACGAGCCGAGGTAGCTGGGCAGCCGGTTCTTGGTGATGAGGAGGAAGAGGAGCGTCCCGATCCCGGAGAAGAACAGGGTCGTCGTCGGCGGGAAGCCGGTGAGGGCGGGCACGAGGAAGGTCGCGCCGAACATGGCGACGACGTGCTGCATCCCGAGGCCGATGGTGCGCGGCCAGGTGAGGCGCTCGCCGGGGCCGACGACCGCGGAGGTCTCCACCGTCCGTCCGTCGCCGTGGAGGGTCCAGATCTGTCGGGCCATGATCGCCTGCTTCCGCGCGGGTGTGTGGGGAGACGCCCCGATCCGCGAGCGTAGCGATGCCGTGTTGCGGTGGCGTTTCGCGGGAGCGGATCCCGGTGCCGGATCCGGCGACGTCGCTCCCGGCGGCGCCCCGGCCGTCGCGCCTAGGTGTACTCGGCCGTGACGTTGGTGACACTTCGGGGCGTGTGAAGAGGCCTCCTGGCTTGATGGAGCTGTCTAGTTCAACCATCGCCAGGAGGCCTCGATGTCCCACGCTAATGCCCGGTTGACTGTTCATGGTCGGCTTCTCCTCGTGCGTCGGGTAGTCGAGGATCGTCGTCCGGTGTCGCATGTGGCTCGCGAGCTCGGGGTGTCGCGTCAGTGCGCGCATCGGTGGGTGGCCCGGTTCCGTCAGGAGGGTGTCGCGGGGCTCGCGGATCGGTCCTCGAGACCACGGTCGATGCCGGCGAGGACGAGTCCGGAACAGGAAGGCGCCGTGCTGGCTGCGCGCGCGGAACTTCGGTTCGGGCCCGCCCGGCTGGCTCCGGTGACGAGCGTTCCGGCCCGCACGATCTCCCGCATCCTGCGCCGGCACGGGGCGCCGCCGTTGGCATGGTTGGACCCCGTCACCGGGGCCGTGATCCGGGCATCCCGGTCAACGGCGCACCGGTATGAGCACGAGCATCCGGGTGATCTGATCCACGTGGACGTGAAGAAGCTCGGGAGGATCCCGGACGGAGGCGGCTGGCGGGTCCACGGGCGCAGCGAGCAGGTCCGCGGCCGCGGGATCGGGTTCGATTACGTCCATGCCGCGGTCGATGACCACACCCGTCTCGCCTACGCGGAGATCCATCCCGATGAGAAAGGCGCGACCGCGGCCGGGTTCCTGGCCCGCGCAGCGGCGTACTTCGCCGGGCGCGGGATCACCCGGATCGAGCGGGTCATCACGGACAACGCGTTCGCCTACCGGCACTCGACCGCGTTCAAGAACGCCGTCCAGGACCTGGGCGCGCGGCAGAAGTTCATCCGCCCGCACTGCCCCTGGCAGAACGGCAAGGTCGAGCGCTTCAACCGGACCCTCGCGACCGAGTGGGCCTACCGGCAACCCTTCACCAGCAACCAACACCGCGCCGACGCGCTTGACCCCTTCATCGAGCACTACAACACTGAACGAATCCACTCAAGCCACGGGCTCACGCCCGCGGCCCGAGTGTCACCAACGTCATGACCCGGTACAGCTAGTTGTAGTTCCCAGTGAGGTTGTGAACGCGTTCGGCGGGCGTGAGTCCGCCGATGCCGGTGTGGGGGCGGTGGTGGTTGTAGTGATGCAGCCAGGCAGGGTAGGTCGCGGCGCGGGCCTCGTCGGTGAGGTAGGGGTGGGCGTAAGCCCATTCCGTGGCGAGGGTGCGGTTGAAGCGCTCGACCTTCCCGTTGGTCTGGGGCCGGTAGGGGCGGGTGCGTGTGTGGGCGATGGTGCCGAGCGCCTCGGTGAAGGCGTGGGAGCGGTAGCAGGAGCCGTTGTCCGTCAGGACACGGATCACGGTGATGCCCGCGGTGGTGAAGAACGCGTTCGCGCGGGCCCAGAACGCGGCGGCGGTCTCCTTGCGCTCGTCGGTGAGGATCTCGGAGTACGCGAGTCGGGAGTGGTCATCCACGGCGTGGTGCAGGAACGCGTATCCCCGCCCGGTCCGGGGGTTGTTCTTCCGGCCGGCCGCTCTGCCGAGGACTCGGTGCCCGCCGCCGTCCGGGATGCGGCCGAGCTTCTTGATGTCGACGTGGACCAGATCTCCCGGTGAGGAGTGCTCGTAGCGTCGCGCGGGCGAGCGTCGGACGGGGAGTCCCGTCGCGGAATCCAGGTGCGTGAGCAACGGCATCCGGTAGCGACGGAGGACCCGCTCGACCGTGGAACGGGGGATACGCAGGTGGTAGCTGATGCGGTGCGGGCCCCACCGGCGAGTGAATCTCAGCGCGATGATCCGCCGCTCCCGACGCTGACTCGTGCGGGTCGGTTGCCGGTGCGGGCGGGATGAGCGATCTGTCATCGGCAACCCGGCCCGATACCGGCGAGCCCATCTCGACGCCGTCGCCGGCGAGCACTGGAACCTCTCCGCCGCACGCCGGACCGGCCACCCGTCCTCAACGATCAACCGGGCAAGCCGAACCCTGCCCACGGGAGTGAACGGGGCGTTAGCGTGAGTCACGAAGACCTCCGTGGACGTTGATGAGTGTGGTAACCCACATCGTCCCGGAGGTCTTCGCTATCCGCCCCAGCGTTCACAACCTCCCGAGGAACTACAACTAGTTCGCGTGCTCCTGGAGCCAGGCGAAGGGATCCACCGCGGTGCCGTCGGCGACGCGGATCTCGAGGTGGAGGTGCGGGCCGGTGGATGCGCCCGTGTTGCCGACCTGGCCGATCTGCGTGGCCACCGAGACGGCGTCGCCCGCCTTCACGCGCAGGGATCCCGGCAGCATGTGGCCGTAGACGCTCGTGATGAGCTGCCCGTCGATGACGTGGTCGATGACGAGGTGCACGCCGAGGCCGGTGTCGCTGGTGACGGCCTCGCGCACGACGCCGTCGGCGATGGCCTGGATGGGCACGCCCATGCCGGGCGCGAAGTCGACGCCCTGGTGGTTGCTCGAGCAGCCGTTGGAGCACGGCGCGATGCGGTGGCCGAAGACGCCGCTGATGGGCACGCCCGCGGCGAAGGGCCACTGGATGGTGCCGTTGATGTCGTTCGTGAAGGCGCCGGCGCCCTTCGACGTCTGGGCCAGCATGATCTGCTGCGGCGTCGTGGCCGTGAACGCGTCGTCGGTGCCGCCGACGACCGTCGCCTCGGGGGCGGCCGAGAGCGCGATGCTCTGGCTGGGGATCGAGGTGGCCGGCGTCTCCGTGACCACGTTCGCCTGCGCGATGTCCTGGCCGGTGAGGAACGCGGAAGACGGCAGCGAGGTCGCGATGGTGACCGTGGCGACGAACGCCATCGTGAGGAGCGTCAGCCCGCGCGACGCGTTCGAGCGGCGGCGGCCGGCGGCGCTCTCGGGCGCCGGAGCGGCCAGGGCGGGACGCGAGGACGCGGGGACACGGCGCCCGCGGATGCGGGCGTGCGGGGCGGCGGCCGGGACGCTCGCGCGCTTCGCGGGCACGTACGAGGAGCGGCGCGACTCGGGTGCGGCGGCGGATACGGCGCGGAGGCGACGGGCGCGGGTCGCGAGGGGCACGGTCTCCGCGGCCCCGGCAGCAGCGGGCTCGGCCTGCGCGGGGAGGTGCGTGCTCGGGGCGGCCGGGGCCTCGACCGAGACGTGGAGGATGCGGGGCGCGGGGCGCGGGGGCGATGAGCGCATCGGGGGCGACCTGCTCGGCGGGGGCGACCTGCTCGGGCTGAGCGTCCGCGACGCCGGACAAATCGGCGGGCGCCTCGACGGGCTGGTCCACGGGCTGCTCGGCCACGGCGACCGCGGCGACCGCGGGCTCACGGGGCTGATCCGCCTCCGCCCGGGGTGCGGATCCGCCCGATGCCCGCTCGGCGGCCAGGCGCTCGGCCTCGCGGCGCTCGCGTCGCGTCGGGTACACGGTCCCTGCGGTCTCGTCGGGGGTCAGCACGAGGGCCGCCGGTCGGAGGGCTGGGGGGCACGCGAGGCGTGGAGGCAGGACAGGATCGTGGAGCTCCTTGAGCAGGGGACAGGTGCAGCGCGATGCCGGCCGAGCGGTGTCGGGGCGTGCGCGAGCGACCGGTTCCAGCCCGGCCGCGATGTAACGGATCGGTAAAGGCTAACCTCCGGAAGGGATTCGCGCCACCCGGGGGATGCGCGCGGGGGGCTTCAGGGGCTATGCGCGCGGGCGCTCCAGCCGCTCCTCGAGGGCGCGCGCGAGCTCGGGATCCGCGGCGATCAGGAGCTCGGCGGACGCGGGTCCGCCGCTGATCCCGGTCACGCGCGCGCCGGCTTCCGCCGCGATCAGGGCGCCGGCCGAGTGGTCCCACGGCTTCAGCCCGCGCTCGAAGTACGCGTCGGTGCGGCCCGCCGCGACGTTGCAGAGGTCGAGCGACGCGGCGCCGATCCGGCGGATGTCGCGCACCTCGCCGAGCAGCTCGGTGATCACGCGGCCCTGCCGCATGCGCGTCTCCGCGCCGTACGAGAAGCCCGTGCCCACGAGCGCGAGGGAGAGCGGCACGCCCGCGTTCACGGCGAGCGGTCGGCCGTCGAGCGCGGATCCGCCGCCCGCCGTCGCCGTGTAGACCTCGCCGAGGGTGGGGTTCACGACGCAGCCGGCGCGCGCGGTCCAGGTGAGCGGATCCGCGTCGCCCTCGACCACGGCGACGCTCACGGCCCACGCGGGGATGCCGTAGAGGAAGTTGACGGTGCCGTCGATGGGGTCGACCACCCAGGTGAGGCCGGAGGTTCCGGACGTGCCCTCAGACTCCTCGCCGAGGAAGCCGTCCTCGGGGCGGACGTCTCGCAGCGCCTGCCGGATGAGGTCCTCGGTCTCGCGGTCGGTGTGCGTGACGATGTCCTCCGGGCTGGACTTCGACGCGGCGACCTCGACGCCCTCGCGGCGGCGGCGGAGCGCGAGCTCCCCGGCGCGGACGGCGATGTCGCGGGCGATGGTCAGGAGCTCGGAGTCACCGGGGGTCGTCATGCGACCAGCCTGCCAGAGGGGCGGGGCCGGCCGGCGCGCGGCGCTCAGGCGGGCGACACGGCGGCGCGCGCCTCGTCGGTCGACGCGGCGGCACCCTCACGGAGGCGCCCCCGCTCGATCCGGCGCGCGTTCCACAGCAGGCCGACGCCCAGCACCATCAGGCCGCCCGCCGCGAGCAGCGCCCACGCGCCGCCGGCGTGCGTCGTGATGAGCGCGGCGACCAGCGCGCCGAGCCCCATGCAGACGATCGCGCCGATGCGGCGGGCCCACGCGGCGCCCGTGCCGCCGGCGACGCGGCTGTCGGAGGAGAGGTTCACCATCGTCATCGTCACGACCACGGTCGAGAGGTCGCGCAGCCCGATGCTCTTCACGGCGGCCGCCTGAGCGCCGAGCAGCAGCGCGAGGAAGCCCGTGATGGCGATCATGACCCCGGTGTCGAGCGTCCCGACCGCGAGCCAGACCACGGCGAGCGCGAGCGTGACCAGGGCGCCCGTGACGAGGATCCAGACGGAGGAGCGCGGCAGGTGCACGTCGGTGGGCGCGCGTCGGGTGATGCGCGACGCGATCACCGCCCCGAGCATGAAGGCCACGAGCGCCACGAGGTTGTTGAGCACGGGGATGTCGGCGACGCCCACGAGGCCGAAGCCGATGAAGAGCACGTTGCCGGTCATGTTGCCGGTGAAGACGCGGTCGAGCGCGAGGTAGCTGACGCCGTCGATGGCGCCGGTCGCGGTCGTCATCACGAGCAGGGCGGCGATGTAGGAGCCCTCGGGCCAGGGACGGGACACGGGCGGATCTCCTCGGGCGGCTCGGGCGGCGGTCGCCCCAGGATACGGGCGGGTCAGGCGCTCTCGTCCCGCGTCGCCCGGGCTGCGGCGGACGCGAGGCGGGACACCTCGTCGTCGTCGAGCACGAGCTGCGCAGCGGGCATCAGCTGCCGGATCTGCCGGGCCGTGCGCGCGCCGACGAGCGCGCTCGCGATCCCGGGCCGACCGAGCACCCACGCGATGGCGACCTCGGCGACCGTGACGCCGCGCGTCCTCGCGACCTCCTCGGCCGCGCGCACGGTCGCGTGCCCGCCCGCCGACATGTGCTGCTCCGCGTCGAGCGCGCGGGCGGACGGCACCGCGGGCGCACCCGGCAGGTACTTGCCCGTGAGGAACCCCTTGGCGAGCACGCTGTGCGCGACGAGGCCGAGGCCCTCCTGCCGGACCACCGCCTGCAGCCGCCCCTCCGCGTGGTCGCGGACCAGCAAGCTGTACTCCTCCTGCACCACGCCGACGGGCACCGCGCCGGATCCGTGCGCGAGCGCCAGCGCCTGCTCGATCCGCTCGGGCCGGAACCCGGAGACGCCGACCAGCCGCGCCTTGCCCTCCTCCACGAGCTCGGACAGCGCGGCGACGGTCTCCTCGAGCGGGGTGCGGGTGTCGTCGAGGTGCGCGTGCACGATGTCGACGTGCGTCGTGCCGAGCCGGCGGAGCGAGGCGTCCACCCCGCGGCGGATGGACCGCGCCGACGTGCCGGGGGCGTCGCGGCTCTTGCCGACCTTGGTGCCGACGACCACGTCGTCGCGGCAGCCGCGCGCGGCCAGCCAGCCGCCGATGATCGCCTCGGACTCCCCGCCCTCGTGGCCCGGCACCCACTGCGAGTAGGAGGAGGCGGTGTCGATGAAGGTGCCGCCCTCCTCGCGGTACGCGTCGAGGATCGCCCACGCCTCGTCGCGGTCGGCGGTCCAGCCGAAGCCGCTCGTGCCGAGGCCGAGCGCGGAGACGACGACGCCGGACGTGCCGAGGGCGCGCGTGCGTGGGCCGGGTGCGGCGGGGAACATCGGTGGTGGATCCAGGTCGTCGGGCGTGCGCGCGACGGTGCGGGCACGGGCGGGCCCCGACGGACGCGTCGGGGACAGACGGACGGCCCCGCACAGCGGGGCCGTCCTCGTTCGGTGGCGAGTGAGGGATTCGAACCCCCGAAGGCTGAGCCGTCTGATTTACAGTCAGATCCCTTTGGCCGCTAGGGTAACTCGCCATGCGCACCCGACCCGTGTGATCACTGACCGGAGACGCTCGTCGATGATAGCGGTCGCCGACCCGCGAACCGAAATCGTCGGCCGCCGCCGCCGCGGGCCCGCAGCCGCCCGTCCCTTAACATGGTCCGCATGGCAGATTCCTCGTTCGACGTCGTCAGCAAGGTCGACCGCATGGAGGCGGACAACGCCGTCCACCAGACCCAGAAGGAGGTGGAGCAGCGCTACGACTTCAAGAACGTGGGCGCCTCCATCGAGTGGAGCGGCGACACCATCCTCATGAAGGCCTCCAGCGAGGAGCGCGTGAAGGCGATCCTCGACGTGCTGCAGACGAAGATGTTCAAGCGCGGCATCGGCCTCAAGAGCCTCGAGGAGGGCGAGCCCTTCGCCTCGGGCAAGGAGTACCGCATCGAGGTCACCCTCAAGCAGGGCATCGACCAGGCCAACGCGAAGAAGCTCGGCAAGATCATCCGCGACGAGGGCCCCAAGAGCATCAAGAGCCGCGTCGAGGGCGACGAGCTCCGCGTCTCCAGCAAGAGCCGGGACGACCTGCAGCAGACCATCGCGCTGCTCAAGGGCGCCGACGTCGACCTCGACCTGCAGTTCGTCAACTTCCGCTGATCCGCCGCGCCGCCCGCGGCGGCGCCCGCCCGGCCTGTCCGGCGGGAGCCGGGACCCCCGGGCGGCGCGGATGCGGCGGATAGACTCCGCCTGATGGACCCCTCGATGACCACCCTCATCCTCGCGGGGCTCGCGGTGCTCGTCGACTTCATCGTGCGCGTGGTGGCGCTGCTGGTGATCCCCCGCAACCGTCGGCCGTCCACCGCCATGGCGTGGCTCATGGCGATCTTCTTCCTGCCGTACCTCGGCATCTTCCTGTTCCTGCTCATCGGGTCCACGCGCCTGCCGAAGCGGCGCCGGGAGAAGCAGCAGGAGATCAACCGGTTCATCATCGAGTCGACGGAGGGCATCGAGCGCGTCACGCGCGAGCACTCGTGGCCGTCGTGGCTGGACTCGGTCGTGGAGCTCAACCGCACGCTCGGCTCCATGCCGCTCGTGGGCGGCAACCGCGCGAAGCTCTACAGCCACTACGACGAGTCCATCGCCGCGATGACCGCCGAGGTCGACAGGGCCACGCGGTACGTGCACGTCGAGTTCTACATCCTCGCCTGGGACGTGACGAGCGCACCCTTCTTCGACGCCCTCGAGCGCGCCGTGCAGCGCGGCGTCACCGTGCGCGTGCTGCTCGACCACATCGCGTCGCTGCGCGCACCCGGCTACAAGCGGACGACGCGCAAGCTCACGGCGATCGGCGCGGACTGGAACCTCATGCTGCCCGTCCAGCCCCTGCGCGGGCGCTACCAGCGGCCCGACCTCCGCAACCACCGCAAGGTGCTCGTGATCGACGGCCGCGTCGGCTTCATGGGATCCCAGAACATGGTGCACCGCAGCTACGACAAGGTCGTCAACCGCAAGCGGGGCCTCAAGTGGCAGGACCTCATGACCCGGCTCGAGGGTCCCATCGTGAGCGGCCTCAACGCGATCTTCATCACCGACTGGTACGCGGAGACCGACCAGCTGCTCGTGCGCGAGACCGACCCCATCGAGGTCGCGGCCTCGGACGACGACGAGGAGCTCGACTGCCAGGTCGTGCCGTCCGGCCCCGGGTTCCCCGGCGAGAACAACCTGCGCCTGTTCAACGCGCTGCTCTACTACGCGCAGGAGCGCATCGTGATCACGTCGCCGTACTTCGTGCCCGACGACTCCATGCGGTACGCGATCACCACGGCCGTTCAGCGCGGGCTCTCGGTCGAGCTGTTCGTCAGCGAGATCGGCGACCAGCCCGTCGTCTACCACGCGCAGCGCTCGTACTACGAGGAGCTGCTGAACGCGGGCGTGCGGATCTGGATGTACCGGGCCCCGTACATCCTGCACAGCAAGCACTTCACGATCGACGACGACGTGGCCGTCATCGGATCCAGCAACATGGACATGCGCTCGTTCAGCCTCAACATGGAGGTCTCGCTGATGGTGCGCGGCCCCGGCTTCGTGCGCGAGATGCGCCGGATCGAGGACGGCTACCGGAAGCGCAGCCGCGAGCTGACCCTCGAGGAGTGGAGCCGGCGCACGCGGTCCAGCACGGTGCTCGACAACCTCGCGCGCCTGACCTCGGGCGTGCAGTAGCGGCGAGGCCCTCGCCGGACGCGGGTCAGGCCGCACGCGGGTCAAGCGGCACGCGGGTCAGGCCGGACGCGGGTCAGGCCTGTCCGGCGTCCGCCGCGTCCTCGTCCTCATGGTCGTCGGCGTGGTCGTGCGCCTGCTCGTGGGCGGTGGCGCGGTCGAGCACGCCCTGGAGCAGGTCGCGGAGCCGCGAGTCGTCCACGTCGTCGCCGGCGATGTCGCGGCGGACCTGGTCGCCCACGCGCCAGATGACGGGGAGCATGTCGCGCCCGGCGTGCGTGAGGCCGACGGACAGGCGACGCTCGTCCGTCGCGTCGCGGAAGCGCGACACGTAGCCGAACACCTCCAGGCGCTTGAGCAGCGGCGAGAGCGTGCCCGGGGTGAGGTGCAGCTTCTCCGCGAGGTCGACGACCGCCTGCGGCTCCTCCTCGTCGAGGGCCAGCAGCACGAGGTACTGCGGGTGCGTCAGGTTGAGCGGCTGCAGCAGCGGCCGGTACAGCGAGACCACCGCGCGCGAGGCCGCGGCCAGGAGCACACCGGTCTCGTCCTGCAGCAGTGAGAGCGATCTCTGTGCCATCTCTTCATCCTCTGGCTCGTCAGTACGTCGATGCCGGGGTCTTGGACACTCCCTCCACCGTACGCCCGACAGCGCACGAGGATCCCCACGCACAGACAACCGTCGGCCGGATCCCCTGCGCGCTCACGCGAGCGTACGGGGAGCGGATACCACGACGAGGGCGCCCAGCACGAGCCACGGACCGAACGGGACGGCGGTCGACGCCCGGGCACGGCCCGCGACGAGCAGGGCGGTCGTCGCGACGCCGCCGAGCATCGTGCCCGCGGCGAGGCCCAGCGCGACCTGCGCGGGCCCGAGCTGCCCGAGCGCCAGGCCGATGACGCCGGCGAGCTTCACGTCTCCCGCGCCGCACGCCGCCGCCTGGACGAGGAGGCCGGATCCGCCCGCGACCAGCGCGAGCGCCGCGGCCGCGACGGCCGCCGGAGCCGTGGCCCGGTCGGGCAGGCGGTGCGCGGCGAGGTCGGCGAGCACGAGCACCGGGCCGACGGCGACGACGAGGAGCGCCACGGGGATCCGCGCGGGCGGCGTCTCCGCGACGACCAGGGCGGCGAGGGTGCCCGCGACCAGCGCGGCGACGACCGCGGCGACGCGGCCGAGGCCGGGGAGCGGATCCAGCGGGCGGGCGTCGAGGCCGTCGGGGCGGCGACCCCCGGCGAGGGCGGCGCGGGCGAGCGCCGGGGAGGCGGCGCCGAGCGCGGCACCGGCGATGCCGACCGCGACGAGCAGGGCGGGCGCGGAGGCGGGGATCACGCGGCGACCCTAGGGGCTGCGGCGGGCCGGGCGGGCGGACGGGGGTCCAGCTGGGGACGGACGACGGACGGGCGCCCGCGGGAGGACCGCGGGCGCCCGTCGGCGTCGATCAGATCGTGCGGCGCGCGCCGATCAGACGGACTGGCGGGGCCGCGACGCCTCGAGCATCTCGTCGCGCTCGACCACCTTGATGCGGGCGCGGCCGTGCGGCTGCCCCAGGGCGATCTCGTGCTCGTCGAGCGCGTGCCAGCCGGCGAGGTCGGTGTACTCGATGCCGCGCTCGGCGAGGAGGTCGACGATCGCCTGCTCCTCGGGTGCCTCGGGGGTCCACCAGTCACCCTGGTCGTTGAGCACGTGCGAGACGGTCTCCATGGCGTCGGACTTGGTGTGCCCGATGAGGCCGATGGGCCCGCGCTTGATCCAGCCCGTGGCGTAGACGCCGGGGATCCGGTTGTTGTCCATGTCGAGGACCTGGCCCTCGTGGTTCGGGATGACGCCGCGGCGCTCGTCGAACGGGATCCCGTCGACGGGCGACCCGAAGTAGCCGACCGCCCGGTAGACGGCCTGCACGGGCACGTCGCGGTACTCGCCCGTGCCCTCGACGCCGCCGAGGCCGTCCGGCCGCGTGCGCTCGATGCGCAAGCCCGCGACGCGCGGCTCGGCGTCGTCGGACGCGAGCACCTCCGCGGGGCGCGAGTAGAAGTGCAGGTGCAGCCGGCGGGACGCGGATCCGGTCTCGCGCGTGCGCCACTTCTCCAGCACGCGGCTGATGACCATGACCTGCTTGTTGGTCTTCGCGGCCTCCTCGGCGGCGGGATCCACGCCGAAGTCCTCGTCGTAGACGATCACGTCGACGTCGGGCACCTCGCCGAGCTCGCGGAGCTCGAGCGGCGTGAACTTCACCTGCGCGGGCCCGCGGCGGCCGAAGACGTGCACGTCGGTGACGGGCGAGTGCTTGAGCCCCGTGTAGACGTTGTCCGGGATCTCGGTGGGCAGCAGGTCGTCCGCGTGCTTCGCGAGCATGCGCGCCACGTCGAGCGCGACGTTGCCGTTGCCGATCACCGCGACCTCGCGGGCGTCGAGCGGCCAGTCGCGCGGGAAGTCGGGGTGGCCGTCGAACCAGTTGACGAAGTCGGCCGCGCCGTTCGAGCCCGGCAGGTCGATGCCGGGGATGTCGAGCTCGGCGTCGCGGATCGCGCCCGTGGAGAAGATGACCGCGTTGTAGTGCTTCTGCAGGTCCTCCAGCGTGATGTCGCGGCCGTAGTCGACGTTGCCGAAGATGCGGATGTCGCCGCGGTCGAGCACGTCGCGCAGCGCGCCGATGATGCCCTTGATGCGGGGGTGGTCGGGCGCGACGCCGTAGCGGACGAGGCCGTACGGCGCGGGGAGGCGCTCGAAGAGGTCGATGGAGACGTTGAACTGCTTCTCGGCCTTCAGGATGATGTCGGCCGCGTAGATGCCCGCGGGCCCTGCGCCCACGATGGCCAGCCTGAGCTTGGTCACTGGTGTCTCCGGTTCGTCGTCGTCCCCGTGCCGGCCGTGCGGGGGCGTGGTGGTGCGGATCCCCGCGAGAGCCGGCGGGGACGAGCGGCAGCTAGCGCGTGCGCTCGACGATGGTGTCGGCGAAGCGCGTGAGCGCCTTCTTCACCGGGCCCTGGGGCAGGGGCGCGAGCGCCTCGACCGCCTCGGCGGCCCAGCGGTGCGCCTCCGCGATGGTGCGCGCCGTGACCTCGTGGTCGCGGAGCTCGGCGATGGCGGCCGTGAGATCGGCCTCGGACTCCGGCGTCTCCTCGTGCTCGACGTCGCGCTGGATGCGGGCGAGCAGCGCCGCCGCGGCGGCGTCCGTCTCCGCGAGACGGCGCAGGTAGAGGAGCGGGAGCGTCGCGACGCCCGCGCGGAGGTCGGTGCCGGCGAGCTTGCCGGTCTCCTCGGGCTGGTCGGCGAGGTCGAGCACGTCGTCGACGAGCTGGAAGGCCACGCCCGTGCGCTCGCCGAACGCCAACACGGCCGACTCGAGCTCGGGATCCGCGCCGGAGTAGATGACGCCCATCTGCGCGGCGCACGCGATGAGGGAGCCGGTCTTGTCGGCGAGGACGTCGAGGTAGTGCTCGATCGGATCCTGGCCCTCGCGCGGGCCGATGGTCTCGTGCAGCTGCCCGAGGACCAGGCGCTCGAACGTCGCAGCCTGCAGGCGGATGGCGCGCGGGCCGAGGTCGGCGACGATCTTGCTGGCGCGCGCGAAGAGGAGGTCGCCCGCGAGGATCGCGACGGAGTTGCCCCACACGGCCTGCGCGCTCGGGACGCCGCGGCGCATGTCCGCCTCGTCCATGACGTCGTCGTGGTACAGCGAGGCGAGATGCGTGATCTCGATGGCGACCGCCGCGTCCACCACCTGCTGCGTGTTGCCCTCGCCCAGCTGGGCGATGAGGAGCGCGAGCATCGGGCGCACGCGCTTGCCGCCCGCGTCGAGCAGGTAGCGCGTGGTCACGTCGGCCACGTCGTCGGCGAACCGGACCTCGCGGAGCAGCTGCTCCTCGACGAGCGCGAGCCCGTCGTCGATACTGCGCGCCATGCGGCGGTCGTCGGAGGACGAGAAGAGGCGCTCGGTGAGGCTGGCGTGCGAGGCGACGGAGGCGCCGCGGCGGGCGAGCGGGATGCTCGGACTCATGTTCGGCGTCCTTGTCTGTGGGGGTTCAGTCGCGGTCAGGACGCGGCGGGACGGGGAGCGGCGTGACGGCCGGCGGGCTTGACGCCGCGGTGCAGCGCCACGATCCCCGCAGTGAGGTTACGGTGCTCGACCGACGCGAATCCAGCCGCGCGGAGCCACGAGCTCAGCGTCTCCTGGTCGGGCCAGGCCTGGATCGACTCGTTGAGGTACTCGTACGCGCTGGCGTTGGAGCTCACGAGCTTCACGAGCGACGGGGCGACGGCCTTCATGTAGAGGTCGTAGCCGCGGCGCACGAGCGGCACGGGCGGGGTGCTGAACTCGCAGATGACGATGCGGCCGCCCGGCTTCAGCACGCGGAGCAGCTCGTCGAGGCCCTTCCGCGGCTCGACCACGTTGCGGAGGCCGAAGGAGATGGTGACGGCGTCGAAGGAGTCGTCGTCGAAGGGGAGGTCGGTGGCGTCGGCGTGCACGAACTCGACCCGGTCGTCGCCGGCGAGGCGGCGGCGGCCGACCTCGAGCATCCCCTCGGAGAAGTCGGCGGCGACAACGTGGGCCCCGGATGCGGCGAGCGCGGCACTCGAGGTGCCGGTGCCGGCGGCGAGGTCGAGGATCCGCTCCCCGGCGACCGGGGCGACGGCCCGCGTGGTGGCGACGCGCCACAGCTGGTCGTTCCCTACCGAGAGGAGGGTGTTCGTCCGGTCGTAGGCGCTCGAGACCTCGTCGAACATGGCCGACACCTGGCCGGGCTTCTTGCTGAGGTCTGCTCGCATCACGCGTCCAGTCTATTCGCGCGCGCTGGGCACGCGATGGGCGGCGACCGGATGCCCAGCGGCCGATCAGAGGACGGGGGCGGACGAGCGCGGCGCGGGGTACGTCGGGGGCCACCGCGGTCCCGGGGAGGCCCGGATCCCCGGCGGTAGGCTGGCATCCGTGACCGCATCCCGCGTCCGAGCGCTCCTCGTCGACACCACCCCCGTCGACTCCATCGCCCGGCTCGTCCCCCTCATCGACGCCCGGCACCCGCTCCTGTGGCTCCGGCACGGATCCGGGATGGGCGGCATCGGCGAGGCCCTCCGGCTGGAGTTCCGCGGTCCCGACCGCGTGCGCGACGCCGCCGCCGCCTGGCGCGAGGTCGCCGCGGCCGCGACCGTGACGGATCCGCTCGGGATCCCCGGCACGGGACTCATCGCGTTCGGCGCCTTCGCGTTCGCGGACGACTCGGCGGCCGCGAGCGTGCTCGTGGTGCCGCGGGTCGTCGTCGGGCGGCGGGACGGGGTGTCGTGGGTGACGCGGATCCGGCTCGCCGACCAGGAGGACGGCGACGTCGCCTCCCCGCTCGACGCGCTGGCGGTGGGCTCCCTCCCCGTGCCGGAGGACTCCGGCGCCGAGTACCGCCTGCACCTGCGCCCCGGGTCCATGGGCCCCGACGACTACGAGGCGGCCGTCGCGAGCGCCGTCGCCGCCATCTCGGCCGGCGACGTGCAGAAGGTCGTGCTCGCGCGCGACCTCGTCGGCCGCCTCCCCCTCGGCGGCGACCTGCGCCTCGCCCTCAGCCGCTTCGCGCTCGGCTACCCGGACTGCTGGACCTACGCGGTCGACGGCCTCATCGGCGCGAGCCCCGAGACGCTCGTGCGCGTCGGCGGCGGCACGGTCGGCGCGCGCGTGCTCGCCGGCACGGTCTCGCGCGGCGCGGACGCGCGGGCCGACGCCGCCGCGGCGGCCGGGCTCGCCGCGAGCCCCAAGGACAACGAGGAGCACGCGTTCGCGCGCGACAGCGTGCTCGACGCGCTCCGCCCGCACAGCCGCGACCTCTCCACGACGGACGCGCCCTTCACGCTCAAGCTGCCGAACCTGTGGCACCTGGCGAGCGACGTCACGGGCACGCTGGGCGACGGATCCTCGTCGCTCGACCTCGTGGGCGCGCTGCACCCGACGGCCGCGGTCGCCGGGCATCCGACGGCCGCCGCGCTGGAGCTCATCGCCGAGCTCGAGCCCACCGACCGCGGGCGCTACGCCGGGCCGATCGGCTGGGTCGCGGCCGACGGCGACGGCGAGTGGGCCATCGCGCTGCGCGGCGCCCAGGTGGATCCGTCGGGCGCCATCGTCGCGCACGCGGGCGCGGGCATCGTCGCCGGATCCGACCCGGAGCGCGAGCGCGCCGAGACGGCCATGAAGTTCCGGCCCGTCGTGGAGGCGCTGGGCTAGGTCTGCTCCGCGGGCGCGCGTCGCCGCAGCAGCGACGGCGCCGCGATCCCCGCCACGACGAGCGCGGCCACCGCGCCCGCGACGATCCCGGGGACGGGCCCGGCCGCGTCCACCACCGCGCCGACCCCGGCCGCCGCAAGCGCGACGCCCGTGTTCACGGCCGTGTTGACCCACGCCGACGCTTCCGTGCGCACCTCGGCGGCGGTCTGCTCGTCGGCGAGGAGGTAGCCCGTGGCCATCGCGGGGGCGAGGAACAGGCCGACGGGGACGAGGAGCACGGCGACCGCGACGAGCGCGAGCGGGCCGGGCGCATCGGGCACGCGCAGGGCGACCAGCGCGAGCACGGCGGTCGCGGCGACCATGGCGGCCGCGAGCACGACCAGGCGGATCCGCGCGGGCACCCGCCACGCGCGCGTCCCGTACGCGAGCCCGCCGACCGCGCTGCCCGCGGCGAACGCCGCGAGGAGCGGGCCCGCGAGCGCCGTGGATCCCGCGCGCTCGGCCAGCGCGGCGGCGGCGACCTCGACGGCCCCGAGCACGGCGCCCACGCCCACGAGCGTGACGAGCAGCGGGACCACGAGGGGCTGGCGGAGCGGATCCGACGCGCGGGCGCGGGTGCGCGTCCTCGCGTGCTCGGGATCGGCTCGCGGCCCCTGCGCGCGCGACAGCGGCGACGACGTCATGCCGAGCGTGCCGACCACGAGCGGCCCGACCGTGAACACGATCTCCTCTCCCACCGCGTCGAGGCTGTAGGCGCGCGTCCGCATCCGCACATCGGGCACGAGCGCCGCCCAGACCACGCGCATGGCGGCGCCGAGCGGCGGGAGGAGGAGGCCAGCGGTCGCGGCGACCACCACGATCACGGCCGCCGGCGCGTCCGCCCGCACCGCCGCCACGAGCGCGACCAGCCCCGCGGCGTGACCGAGCGCGAGGGCGACGAGCACGGGGCGCTGGCCGCGCGCATCCACCAGGCGGGCGCGCATGGGCGAGGCGAGGACGTTCGCGAGGCCGAAGGCACCGGTCGCGATGCCTGCAGCGGCGAAGGACCCGCTGGCCGACTGGATGAGGAGCAGCAGCGCGAGCGACACCATCGCGAACGAGAGGCGGCCGAGCATCGCGGGCAGGAAGACGCGGAGCGCGCCGGGCAGCGCGAGGATCGCGAGGTAGCCGGTGCGGGCGGACGCGGACGCGGATGCGGATGCGGATGCGGGCGCGGCGGCGCTCACGCGACGGGATCCGCGGACGTCGGCGCAGGCGTCGCCGCCGTGCGGAACAGCGCCACCGTCGCGCTCACCGCCACGTCCTCGTCGCCCGGCCGGCGCGCCGAGTCGTCGTGCAGCACGGTGCCGAGCTCGCGGGCCAGATCCTGCACGCGGATCCACGTGCCCGTCGAGACCGTGAGCGCCGCATCCGTGATCACCGGCCGCGTCCCCTCCGCGTGCAGCGCCGCGCGACGCGTCAGCTCCGCGGCGAGCGCGGCGGCCACGAGCGGGAGCCCGCCGTCGGCGACGGTCGCGAGCCGCTCCCCGCTCGCCGGCACGTGCCGGTAGCGCCTGGCCGCTCCCCCGCGGATCCGCTCGACGCCCGCCTCCTCGAGGAGCCCCGCCTCGCGCAGGCGGCGCAGGTGGTAGCTCACGTTAGCCTGCGTCTCGCCGAGCTCGCGCGCGGCCTCGGAGGCGCTCACGGGCGACCGCGTGCAGAGCGAGAGGAGGCGCAGGCGCAGCGGGTGGGCGATGACGCGGAGGTCGCGGAGGTCGTTCTGTTCGGCGGGCACGCGCCATCCGACCACGCCGCGGGCACCACTGTCAAACATCCGTTTGAGGGTCGGGAGGATGATGCGGATGCGTCGGCGACCGTGGTCGACTCGGTCGATGACCGCATCCGACCGCACCCTCCCGATCGACGGCCTCGTCAACGGCCGCGACCTCGGCAGCATCCGCCTCCGCGACGGCGGCACGACCCCGACGGGCGTCCTCGCGCGCTGCGAGGACGCCGATCTCATCACCGACGCCGGATGGGAGCGCGTGCGCGAGCTCGGCTTCCGCACGGTGCTCGACCTCCGCCAGCCCGGCGAGCGCGCCCGCGACACGCACCCGCGACCCGGATGGATCCACGTCGCGCACGTCGACCTCGACGGCCTCGACGACCACCCGGACTTCTGGGTGCCCTACTGGGACACCGGCCTCGTCGGCACGCCCCTCTACTACCTGCCGCACCTCGCCGAGCTGCCGGAGCGCGCCGGATCCGCGCTGCGGGCGATCCTCGAGGCCCCCGCCGGCGGCGTCCTCTTTCACTGCGGCGCCGGGCGCGACCGCACGGGCCTCGTCGCCCTGCTCCTGCTGCTCGCGGTGGGCGCCGAGCCGGACGAGATCGTCGACGACTACCTGGAGGCGATCCGCCTGGGCCCGGAGCGGTCGGCGAACTCGGGCCAGCCCGACATGGAGCCCGCGATCGAGGCGTTCCTGGCCGAGCGCGGCACCACGAGCGAGGCGGCGTTCCAAGACGCGATGGACGGCGTCGACCTCGACGGGCTGCTGGAAGCGGTCGGCTTCACCGACGCCGAGCGCCGGGCGCTGCGCACGTGGCGCGGCGCGATCCCGGCGTGAGCCCGGGATCGGGCACCCGACGGGGCGGATCCGCTACCGCGCCAGCGGCACCTCGATGAGCAGCGGCGCCTCGGACGCGGTCGTGAGCGCCGCCTCCAGCTCGCCGTGGGTCGCGGCGCGCAGGTGCGCCCAGCCGTAGGCGCGGGCGAGGCTCGCGAGATCCACCCGCTGCGGTGTGAACATGACGCGGTCGATGGAGGCGGGCGCGGCCGTGCGCGACACCTCGAGGCCGTCGAAGATGGTGCCGCCGCCGTCGTTGCCGACGATCACCTGGATCCGCGGGACGCGCTCGCCCGTGCCGATGAGCAGCGAGCCGACGTCGTGCAGGAGCGTGAGGTCGCCGACGAGCACGCGCGTGATCCCGGCGGCCGCGCTCCCGGATCCCGCCTGCGAGGCGAGCGCGATGCCGAGGCCGGTGGAGATGGTGCCGTCGATGCCGGCGAGGCCGCGGTTGGCGTGCACGCGCACGCGCTTGCCGGGGAGCGCCCGGTCGGCCTCGCGGATGAGGCGCGACGCCCCGAGGACGAGCCGGTCGTGCGGCCAGGTGGCCTGCCAGAGGGCGCGCACGAGGTGGCGGCGGGTGACGTCGGCGCGCACGGCGGCGAGCTCGGCGCGCGCGAAGTCGCGGCGCTCGGCGGGCGTCGTGCCCGAGGGGAGGAGCGGCGCGGACTCGGCGGCGGTCGCCTCGTCGAGGATCGCGCGGCTCTCGTGCACCCACGTGCCGAGCCAGCGGCGGGCCTCGGCCGGATCCGCGGGCTCGCCGACCACGCGCACGGCGGCCGGATGGGCGGTGACGCGGTGGCGGGGGTCGTAGTCCTCGCCGCCGGTGGATCCGACGACGATCGCCTCGACGTCCTCGCGCCCCACGAGCAGCGGGACCTCGCGCGTGAGGGTCGGGTGGCCGAACACGATCACGCGCTCGACGCGGTCGCCGAAGCCCTCGCGGGCGAGCAGCTCGCGGAAGGAGACGACGAGGTTCGGGCCGAAGTGGGATCCGCTCGAGATCTCGGCGGCGAGCGGCCAGCCGCCGGCGCGCGCGAGCTCCTCGGCGGCCTCGCCCGCGGCATGGCCGGCGACGACGAGCGTGCGCGGGCCGTGCGGGAGGTCGAGGACGTCGGCGGTGGCAGGCCCGGCGGGCGCAGGCGTGGCGGGAGCGGCGGCGCGCACCTCCGCGACGGCCTCGGTGAGATCCGGCACCGCGACGGACAGCGGATCCCGGAACGCCACGTTCACGTGCACGGGCGTCCGCTCGTCGCGGGCCCGGCGGTACGCGTCGCGGGCGAGGAGCGCGTCGCGCGCCAGGTCGTCGTCGGTCTCCTCGGGCGCGGGCACGTCGATGCACGCGACCCGGTCGCCGAACATGCCCGGCTGGCGCGTGGTCTGGTTGCTCGCGATCCCGCGGAGCTCCGCGGGACGGTCGCCCGTGAGGAGCAGCATCGGGACGCCCGAGTGCCAGCCCTCGAGCACGGCGGGATGCAGGTTCGCGACGGCCGTGCCGGAGGTCGTGATGACGGGCGCGGGCCGGCCGGACTCGACGCCGAGGCCGAGCGCGAGGAACCCGGCGGCGCGCTCGTCGATGCGCACGTGCAGGCGCACGCCGTCGACGCGCTCCAGCTCGGCCGCGACGAGCGCGAGGGCCTGGGAGCGGGAACCGGGGCAGAGCACCACGTCGGTGACGCCCTCGCGCACGAGCGCGAGCAGCATCGCGATGGCGCGGTCCGTGGACGGGTTGCCCGTGCGCGGCCCGTCCGCGGAAGCGGAAGCGGAGGCGGACGAGGTCGGGAGGGCGTCGGCGGCGGCCACCGGGTCAGGCGTCCCGGCGACCGGGCGCGCCGCGGTCGTCGTCGCCGTCCGGGCTCGGGCGCGGGGCCGTGCCCGTCCCCCCTGCGCTCGTGGGGCCGTCGGCGTCGGGGCCCGTGCCGTCGCTGTCGAGGTCAGCGAGCTCCTGCTCGAGGCGGCGGATCCGCTCCTCCTCCGACCGGGTGCGGCCGAGGCCGGAGAGGAAGTCGGGGTCGTCGTCGGGGCCGAGCCGGCGGCCGGATGCGCGCGCGAGGTCGGTGCGGTCCTTGCCGATCGTGAGCCACAGGATGCCGCCGATGAGGGGCACCAGGACGACCACCGCGATCCACGCGGGCTTCGGGAGGCCGCGCATGCGGGTCCGCGGCGTCAGGGAGGTGTCCACGATGACGAAGACCGTGAAGAACACGATCACGACGGCGAGACCGATCAACAGGCGGGGCATCTACAGATGGTAGCTCCGCAACCGGGGAGGACGCCGGGCGTCCGGCGAGCGGGACGAGGGCGCCGGCCGCGCCCCGGCTGGGCGGCGGCGGCCTGTGGGGGCGAGGGGCCCGCCCAGGCGCCCGACCTATGCTGGCCCGGTGAGTTCCCGTCGCTACTGGCTCGTCTACACCGTCGTCCGCATCCTCCTGTTCGCCGTCCCGTTCGGGCTCGTCGTCGCGGTGAGCCCGGACTTCTGGCCGCTCGCCGCGATCATCGGCGCGGTGGTGTCGTTCTGCGGGTCCTACATCTTCCTGCGGAAGCAGCGCGAGGCCATGGCGGCGGATCTCGCGGCCGTCGCCGCCGGGCGCCGCAAGCCCGTGGAGGACGACGACTCCGAGGACGCCGCGGTGGACGCGGCCGAGCGCCGGGTGCGCGCGGCCGGATCCGCCGACGTCGCGACCGGCGCCACGGGCACCCCGGGCGCCGGCACCCCGGACATCGCTGCGGCCGCCCCGCGCGTCGACGGCGAGGCCGAGCGCAGCTGACCCGCGCGCGTCAGGCCGGGTCCGGTGGTCCGTCGCGCTCGATCGGCACGTAGGCGACCCGGCGGCCGCCCGTCGTCGGAGCCGTGTCGCGCACCGCGGGCGGGGTCGTGCGCGTCGACGGCGTGAGGCGCCCGCCGTCGAGCACGAGGTACCGCTCCCCGGGCCCGGCTTCCTCGATGGCCCGCGCCACCCGGGCCGCGAGCGCGGCGGCCGCGCGTTCGGGATCCGCCGCCCGGCGCCCCGCCCACCACGCCTCGAGCGCCGCGTCGACCACGAGGACCGAGCGACGCCGGGCCCCCGACCGCTGTCGCAGCGCGAGCAGCCGCGGGTCGTCGGTCGGCCACGTCTCGTGGTCGGCGTCGAGCGCCTGGACGAAGGCGGGATCCATCGAGGTCAGAACGCGAACGCCGCCCCGAGCCCCAGGCCGAACGTGAGCGCGGCCATGCTCGTGAGCTGGAGCGACAGAATCAGCTCCTTGGGGGTGCGGCCGGTGCACGCGATGATCGCGGCCGGCAGCGCCAGCACGAGCGTGAACAGCACCAGCAGCGCCTTCGGGTAGAAGAGGAAGAAGAAGACCACGACCGCGTAGGCAATCGCGACCTCGATGCAGTAGACGATGCGCGAGCCGCGCGGGCCGAGCCGCACCGCGAGGGTGCGCTTGCCGACCTTGCCGTCCTGCTCGATGTCGCGGATGTTGTTGACCATGAGCACGGCGCACGCGAATCCGCCCGCCGCGACGCCGCCCAGCCAGCCCTCGCCCGTGATCATGCCGATGAGGATGAACTGCGTGCCCGCGGTCGCGACCAGGCCGAAGAACACGAACACGACGACGTCGCCGAGGCCCGCGTAGCCGTAGGGGCGCTTGCCGCCGGTGTAGAAGTAGGCCGCGACGATGGCGACGGCGCCGACCGCGAGCAGCCACCAGTGGCCGGTGATCAGCACGATCGCGAGGCCGGCGACCGCGGCGAGGCCGAGGAACGTGAGCGCCACGGTGAGCACGGTGCGGGGCTTGGCGGCGCCGGATCCGGTGAGGCGGGCGGGGCCGACGCGCACGTCGTCGGTGCCGCGGACGCCGTCGGAGTAGTCGTTGGCGTAGTTCACGCCGATCTGCAGCAGCACCGCGACCGCGAGGCAGAGGAGCGCGAGGCCGAGGGAGACGCCCTCGTCGGGGCCCATGGCGCGGGCCGCTCCGGCGCCGATCGCGACGGGGGCCACGGCGAGCGGGAGGGTGCGGATGCGGGCGCCGGAGATCCAGTCGCGCGCGGTGGCCGTGCGCACCTTCGCCGGGTTGCCGGAGCGGGGATTCGCGGGCGATCCCGGGCGGGTGCGTGCTGCGGATGGAGGGGCCTGCCGGGTGCGCTTCTTCTTCTGTGCCACGAGGGGCGATCCTACGCGGGGGGAGCCGGTGCACGACCGCGCCGGGCGATCGGAACCGCGCCGGGGCGCCGGGCCGCGCGACGACGGCGCTCCCGGCGGCCGCGGCGCTACCGGCTGCCGCCCACGGGCGACGGCGCCCAGCCGTCGGCCGGGCAGTTCCAGCGCATGATCGCGTGGCGGCCGTGCTCGAAGCCGAGCTCGCTGAGCGTCGAGGTCGAGAGCGTGAGGATCCCGCCGGCCTCGGCGGGCAGGCCGACCCACGCGACGGCGAGCGCGCGGATCACGTGCGCGTGCGCGACGAGGAGCACGTCCTGGCCGGACTCGAGCACGGGCAGCACGCGGTCGAGCACCTGGAGCACGCGGTCGCGGACCTGCTGGGACGTCTCGCCGGGGGTGTCGCCCGCGGGCACGCCGTCGGTCCAGAGGTCCCAGTGGCCGCGCTCGGACTGGATGTCGGCGGTCGTGCGGCCCTCGTACGCGCCGTAGTCGAACTCGACCAGCCGGTCGTCGACCTCGGCCTGGTCGCCGTAGCCGATGAGCTCGGCCGTGCGCTGCGCGCGCGAGCGCGGGCTGGCGAGCACGAGGCCGAACTCCGTGCCCGCGAGCACGCCGCCGACCGCGCGGGCCTGCTCCTCGCCGGTCTCCGTGAGGGGGATGTCGGTCGTGCCGGTGTGGCGCCCGTTGACGCTCCACTCGGTCTGCCCGTGGCGCACCATGACGATGCGGCCGCGGACCTTCTCCTGCCACTCCGGGGTGCCGGGGATCTCGGCGCGCGCGATCGCGGCGTCCACCTCCGCGTACATCGGCGCGACGTCGTCGCGGGCGAGGCGCTTGGCGGTGGCGGGATTCATGCCGGTCATCGTGGGGGTCTCCTCCGTCGCCCGGGAGGGGTGGCGGGCGACATCCGACTCTACGCCCGGGCGGATCCACGACCGCAGGGCGCGGAGGATCCGCGCGGCTCAGTGCACGTGCTCCAGCAGGTCGAGCCCGACCACGCCCAGGGCGTCGCGGACGGCGAGGCGGGCCCGGAGGTCCGCGTCGTCGAAGTGGACCATGACGGCGTAGGCGACCGCGCCGCGCGGCCCGCGGAGCACGCCCGCCTCGGCACGCACGCCCGCGTCGACGCCCGTGCAGTCGACCAGCGCCATGCCGTGCTCGCCGCCGCGGCCCACCGGCGCATCCAGCCCGAAGGACGCCGCGACCAGCGAGCGGTCGGTGTTGAGCGCGAGCCAGCCGACGACGCGCGTGCTCGTCTCCTCGTCGACCACCTCGCCGTGCACGAGCGAGGCGAAGAGCGACGCGAGCTCGCAGGCGGATCCGACGGAGAGCTGCGGGGCGTCGTCCGGCCCGCGGGTGCCGCGGGCCATGTCGAGCAGCGCGGTGCGGCGGAGGCCGAGCGACTCGGCGCGCGTGCGCACGGCGTCGAGGCCGACGAGCCCGAGGAGCGCGTTGGTGGCGGCCGCGTCGCCGGTCGCGCCGACGAGCGAGGCGAGATCCGTGACGGGCAGCGACGGCACCACGAGGTGGCGCCAGAGGCTTGCGGTGCCGCCCTCGTCGTCCGACAGGCGATCCACTGGGTGCAGGGGCGAGAGGTCGCCGCCGGTCATGCGCGCGGACAGCTCGACGAGGAGGAGCACGCGGCCGAGGCCCGCGGCGGGGAGGGCGACGTGGTCGTCGACCGAGAGCACGACGTCGCCGGAGTCGAGGTCGGTGGCGCGGGCGGCGACGCGCATCCCGTCGAGGGCGAGGCCGCCGAGGGCGCGGAAGGGGGAGCGGAAGCCGTCGGTCGGCTCCTGCCCCGCGTGCCGCGCCGCGCCGCCCCCGGTGTGCCGGGGGCGGCGTCGCGGATCCTCGCCGGCGGCGGCCATCGCGCGGCGCGTCACCAGATGGTGACGCGGGCCTCCTCGTCGAGCCAGAGGCCGTCGCCCGGCTCCACGCCGAACGTGTCGTAAAACGCGTCGATGTTGCGGACGATCTGGTTGCAGCGGAACTCGTTCGGCGCGTGCGGGTCGATGGCGAGCAGGCGCTGCACCTCGGCGTCGCGGCCCTTCTGCTGCCAGGCCTGCGCCCAGGAGAGGAAGAAGCGCTCGGCGCCCGTGAGGCCGTCGATCACGGGCGGCTCGGCACCGTCGAGCGACAGCAGGTACGCCTTCCACGCGATGGAGAGGCCGCCGAGGTCGCCGATGTTCTCGCCGATGGTGAGCGCGCCGTTGACGTGCGGCGCGTCGGGGCCCGTGAGCTGCGCCGGCACGAGCGCGTCGTACTGCTGGATGAGCGACGCCGTGCGCTCCTCGAACGCCGCGCGGTCCGCCGGGGTCCACCAGTCGGTGAGGCGGCCGTCGCCGTCGTAGCGCGAGCCCTGGTCGTCGAAGCCGTGGCCGATCTCGTGGCCGATGACCGCGCCGATCGCGCCGTAGTTCGCGGCCGGATCCCGCGCCTCGTCGAAGAACGGGAACTGCAGGATCGCGGCCGGGAACACGATCTCGTTGAAGCCCGGGTTGTAGTACGCGTTGATGGTCTGCGGCGTCATGAACCACTCGTCGCGATCCAGCGGGGCGCCGATCTTCGCGAGCTCGCGGCGCGTCTCGAAGCGGGCGGTCGCGCGCACGTTGCCCACCAGGTCCGTCGGGTCGATCTCGAGCGCCGAGTAGTCGCGCCACTTGTCGGGGAAGCCGATCTTCGGGGTGAACTTCTCGAGCTTTTCCAGCGCCCGGCTGCGCGTCTCGCCGGTCATCCACTCGAGGCCCGAGATGGACCGCCGGTACGCCTCGACGAGGTGGCCGACGAGCACGTCCATCTCGGCCTTCGCGGTGGGGCTGAAGTGGCGCTCGACGTAGATGCGGCCGATGGCCTCGCCCATGGATCCCTCCACCAGCGAGACGCCGCGCTTCCACCGCACGCGCTGCTCGGGCGCGCCCGTGAGCGTGCGGCCGTAGAAGTCGAACGACGCCTCGGAGAAGAGGCGCGGCAGCAGCGCCGCGTTGGAGCGGACGACCTGCCAGGTCAGCCAGTCGCGGAGCGCCGGGATCTCGGCCTCGGTCAGCAGCGCGCCCAGGCCCTCGGCGAAGCTCGGCTCGCGGAGCACGACCTCGTCGAGCGCGGCGGCGGGTGCCTCCAGGGCGTCGCGCCAGACGTCGAGGTCGGCGCCGGCCGCCGTCGCGACCAGCTCGCGGAGCTCGGCCCACGTGACGAGGTTGTAGGTGGCCTGGCTGTCGCGCGTGCGGACGTTGTCCCAGTGGAAGGCGGCGATGCGGGTCTCGAGGTCGAGGATCCGGTCGGCGCGGCCGGCGGGGTCGTCCAGCTGGGCGAGGCCGAGCATCCGCTCGACGAAGGCGCGGTACGCGTCGCGGATCGCGGCGTGGCCCTCCTCGCGGTAGTAGCTCTCGTCGGGGAGGCCGATGCCGCCCTGCTCGATCTGCACGACGTAGCGCTCGGGGTCGCCCGGGTCGTTGTCGACGAAGAGGCCGAGGAGGCCCGAGACGTTGGTCTGCTCGAGGGTGCCGAGCGTGCGCAGGAACGACGGCACGTCGGTGACCGCTGCGGCCGCGTCGAGGTGGTCGCGGATGGGCTCGACGCCGAGCCGCTCGACGCGCTCCTCGTCCATGAAGCTCGTGAAGAGGTCGCCCGTCTTGCGCTCCTCGGTGCCCGGCTCGGCGTCGACGGCCTCCTCGATGATCACCCGCACGGCCTCCTCGGCCGCCTCGGCGAGCTGGTGGAACGAGCCCCAGCGGGCCTTGTCGTCGGGGATCTCGGTGCGGTCGAGCCAGCGCCCGTTCACGTGGAGGTAGAGGTCGTCCTGCGGGCGCACCCCCTGGTCCAGCTCGTCGGTGCGGATCCCGGTCGGAGGTGTCTCGGCGCTCATGGGCACGAGCCTAGGTGTACTGAGTCATGACGTTGGTGACACTCGGGCCGCGGGCGTGAGCCCGTGGCTTGAGTGGATTCGTTCAGTGTTGTAGTGCTCGATGAAGGGGTCAAGCGCGTCGGCCCGGTGTTGGTTGCTGGTGAAGGGTTGCCGGTAGGCCCACTCGGTCGCGAGGGTCCGGTTGAAGCGCTCGACCTTGCCGTTCTGCCAGGGGCAGTGCGGGCGGATGAACTTCTGCCGCGCGCCCAGGTCCTGGACGGCGTTCTTGAACACGGTCGAGTGCCGGTAGGCGAACGCGTTGTCCGTGATGACCCGCTCGATCCGGGTGATCCCGCGCCCGGCGAAGTACGCCGCTGCGCGGGTCAGGAACCCGGCCGCGGTCGCGCCTTTCTCATCGGGATGGATCTCCGCGTAGGCGAGACGGGTGTGGTCATCGACCGCGGCATGGACGTAATCGAACCCGATCCCGCGGCCGCGGACCTGCTCGCTGCGCCCGTGGACCCGCCAGCCGCCTCCGTCCGGGATCCTCCCGAGCTTCTTCACGTCCACGTGGATCAGATCACCCGGATGCTCGTGCTCATACCGGTGCGCCGTTGACCGGGATGCCCGGATCACGGCCCCGGTGACGGGGTCCAACCATGCCAACGGCGGCGCCCCGTGCCGGCGCAGGATGCGGGAGATCGTACGGGATGGAACACCTGTCACCGGCGCCAGCCGCGCAGGACCCGCCCGCAACTGGGCCCGCGCTTCCAGCACGGCCCGTTCCCGCTCCGGGCTCGTTCGCCTCGGTACTGACCGGGGCCGCGATGACCGATCCGTCAGCCCTCGCAGCCCCTCGGCACGGAACCGGTTCACCCATCGATGCGCGCACTGCCGCGACACCCCCAGCTCCCGCGCGACGTGCGCGACCGGCCGACGATCCTCCACCACCCGCCGCACGAGGAGAACCCTCCCGTGAACCGTCAGACGAGCATTACCGTGGGACATCGAGGCCTCCTGGCGATGGTTGAACTGAACAGCTCCATCAAGCCAGGAGGCCTCTTCACGCCGCCAGAAGTGTCACCAACGTCACGGCCGGGTACAGCTAGATGCCGCGAGACCGGCTACTCCCCCGACTGCCCCGCGTCCGTCACCGTCACGTCGGTGTGCACGAAGTTGAGGTACGAGCGGGAGGCGGTGGGGCCGCGCTGGCCCTGGTAGCGGGAGGCGTACTCGCCGGATCCGTAGGGCTTCTCGGCCGGCGACGACAGGCGGAAGAAGCAGAGCTGGCCGATCTTCATCCCGGGCCACGCCTTATCGTCGGAGATGAAGTCAGCTACCAGCTCTTCCTGAAGTACGGGTTGGCCGAGGGGGCGGTGCTGGAGCCCGACTGGTGGTCGACGAGAGCGCAGGCGCGGTTGTACGTGGAGGAACTCCAGGAGAACGACTTTCCCGCAGCGCCGAGCTCGATGTACTGACCGTTGAGGTCAGCAGGGACCGTTGAGGTCAGCAGGGACCGTGTAGGACGCTGACGCCTGCTGCGAGACGGTCTCCGATACGCCGAGGGTGACCCCAGCGGTGACCGAGGCGGACGCGACGACTGCGTCGGCGCTCAGAGTGCCTGAGACGGAGACATCCGCTTTGGCGGTGCTGCTCTGCCCTGCGGCGATCGTCAGGACCGCGCCGCCGTCTCCGTACGCCCGGAAGTCTCCGGGAATGTAGGTGTCGACCACATCGGTGACGCTGATGTCGGGACCGTCGCCGGCGCATTCAGAGTCCGGCGTGACGTCTGCGGCCTGGGCGGCAGTGCCACCGCCGAGGAGGACCGCGGTGACGCCGATGGTGATGGCGGGCCGGGTGAGCCGGGTCCAATCGCGCATGATGATCCTCACTTCGTCGTGTAGTACGTGGTCAGCCAGTACCGGCTGCCGTTCGGGATGCTGACGTCCAGGGTCGTGCTGGCGGTGGGGTCGTCGAGAGGGACTGCAGCGATGCTGGTTCCCGAATCACCGCATGTCGCTCCGACGCGGTTGGGCTTGGCTTGTTCGACGTCGATCCAGTAGGTCCCGGAGCCAGTGCACGTCAGCATCATCACGACCTTGGTCGTGGCAGGGTCGCCTGGAGGACGCAGCGTGAGGACGCCATTCTGGTCGCCGGTGAAAGTGCCAGTGGACTCACGGACGGGGTACGTCGCAGCCACACGGGCGTCCATGTCGGCGAAGCGGGTGTCGTCGCTCGGCCCCTCTGCCGCAGGCGATGACGTCGGCGACGAATCAGGAGGCGGTGCGGAGGCGGTGTCGAGGTCCGTGCATCCAGAGAGGCTCAAGGATGTGATCACGGCTGCGCACGCGATCAGCGTCGACGGCGCGCGGCACATTGCGTTCATCGGCGGCCCTCCTGGATTGCGGTCGGTGAAGTGTCACCGGAAGGAAGGCATTCGCGCCCGCCCTGTCCACAGGACTCCTCGAGATCCCCGAGCGAGACGGCCGCCGGTCTCCGGCGTCGCTCACGATGGCGCCGCCGGCCAGGCGCCTACCCGGAGGAGCGTGCCGCAGAGGTGGCGCGAAGGGCTACTCGCCCGACTGCCCCGCGTCCGTCACTGTCACGTCGGTGTGCTGGAAGTTGAGGTACGAGCGGGAGGCCGTCGGGCCGCGCTGGCCCTGGTAGCGGGAGGCGTACTCGCCGGATCCGTAGGGCTTCTCGGCGGGCGACGACAGGCGGAAGAAGCACAGCTGGCCGATCTTCATGCCGGGCCAGAGCTTGATGGGCAGCGTCGCGACGTTGCTGAGCTCCAAGGTGACGTGCCCGGAGAACCCGGGGTCGATGAAGCCGGCGGTGGAGTGCGTGAGGAGCCCCAGGCGGCCAAGCGAGCTCTTGCCCTCGAGGCGGGCGGCGACGTCGTCGGGCAGGGTGACCATCTCGAAGGTGGATCCGAGGACGAACTCGCCCGGGTGCAGGATGAACGGATCCCCCTGCTTCGCCTCGATGAGGCGGGTCAGCTCGGGCTGGTCCTCGGCGGGGTCGATGTAGGGGTACTTGTGGTTGTCGAACAGCCGGAAGAAGCGGTCGATGCGCACGTCGATGCTCGCGGGCTGCAGCATCCCGGGGTCGTAGGGGTCGAGGGCCACTCGTCCGGCGTCGAGCTCGGCGGTGATGTCACGGTCGGAGAGGAGCACGGCAGGAGCCTACCGGCGCTGGGCGGTGCCCGGCCGGAGTCTTGCTAGGCTGTGGTCTCGACCCGGCCCGAGGCCGGTCGCGCGAGTGTAGTTCAATGGTAGAACTTCAGCTTCCCAAGCTGATAGCGCGGGTTCGATTCCCGTCACTCGCTCCATTAGGCGCCTCTATTGCGTCCAGGCCATGACCAGATTGCAAGTATCTTGGGGCGCAGAGCGTCAGGCTCTGGTCCTTGACACTTTCGATACTTATCGGCACCCTCAGAGTGGAGCGTTACCACGGACAAGCTCCCACCACCACTAGGAGCCCAGGTGTTCACTTTCCAGCATGGCAGCGATCAAAGCGAAACGCTTCTTCGGGCCTTATCACTCGAAGCCCGCGGGGCCGTAAGCGGAGGTGGAGTATTCGCTTGGACCACGACATATGGAGCGACAGCATTTTTTAGCGATCCAGAAATCGCCCAACTGCTTAAGCTCAGAACGTTTCGTTTGATCGTCGGTACGGACGCCATCACCGACGTCGCCGCGATCAGAAAGCTGCAGCAGCTTTCCGCAGATCACCCACACTTGCAAGTGGAGGCGCTCGTCAACCCGACGTCTTCACTTTTCCACCCGAAATTCGCGTGGTTCCAGCACGTCACACACACGTCGCTCATAGTAGGTTCGGGGAATCTGACTAGGGGCGGCCTGTTGTCAAACTGGGAAGCCTTCACTGCAATCCGTATTCAAAATGAAGACGAAGCCACAGCGCTTGGCCAAATTTCGCAATTCTTTCAGAACCAAGCAGCAAATATTCGCAACCTCGACGATCCAGATGTCCTCGCCCGGGTAGCGAATAATAGCGGAAGCGAGCGTAGACTGAAGCACGAGGCCGCCCGAGTGGTCAGCGCCGAACCGGACAAAGTCGTCTCCGACAGCGCCAGCGTCTTCATTACCGAAATTCCGAAATCAGGAAATAGGTGGAGTCAAGTCAACATTAACCGAGCTAGCTTTGAATCGTTTTTTGGCGTACAAGCCGTACACTCGCGACAGCTTCTCTTTCAACAAGTTCTTGCATCTGGCGAACTCGGTGATGCAGAAAGCCGCAAGTCCGTAGTCGTTAAAAGCCAAAATTACCGGTTTGAATTATCCGCAGCGCGGGGGCTCGAGTACCCGCCAACGGGACGACCGATCGCAGTATTTGTTAAGATCGACAATGATCAAATTGTTTACTCTTTGGTAATGCCATCGCAATCCGTGCATAGTGAATTAGATGCGTATCTAAACGCCACAGGGCCTAATCGGATAGATAGAATGCGCAAAGTGCGATGCACGGGCATAGAACTAAGGCGCGCCATCCCGTCCCTCCCGCTACTTCAAGCAACCCTGCCCGACGCCTAGAGACTTGCGCTAATCATTACTTCGGCCTGAGGGGCAGCGACTCCGTTAAAACGCGTTGCATTGAACTTACTATGCACTGACTTTTCAATGCGCATAACATCTACCTTAGCGAAGTGCACCTTAGCGATTTGCACGAGTTCGTCGATCGAGATCAAGCGCGTGTTTGGCCGAGCCTTGGTCCCCTGTCCCTGGGGCGAGTACGACAGTACAATTGCTGCCTCTTTCTGTCGCGCCAAACTAAAGAGATCCTCGAAGGCCTTTGAAGCCTGAGAGCGAATACTAAACGGGCTTTGATGCCGCTCCTTGCGATACAGCCCGCGGCTGGGGGAGCTTGATCCGGGCGCACTTGCAACTCCGGGATCATCACCAAGCGCAATCGTCTCAAGGACGTGGTAAAAACGACTGTAGTGATCGCGCGTGTAAGGCGGATCGGCGTAAATCACACTTGTGTTTCGTTTTAAGGCAGAAAGGATGTCTCGATAATCGCCGACTGCTGTGGTGCATTCGTATGCCGTCGGTGTTAAATCGTTATATTGTGATAATTTCTTTTCGAATAAGTTAAAGGCCGATGCGGTTCGGTTGGCCACGCTACGCTGAATAGCGGCCATCTTGAGGACACCAACCCTGTCTCTGAGACGCATTGGTTGGGCGAAGTGATTGCCCACGGTCCCAACGCTGTCACTTGCGCTACCCAACAGGGCAGCCAAAAATGTGTCGCCGCCTGGACTTGAACGCTCATACTTTATTGCCGCGGATAGTGCATCAATTTCTAAAGCTTGCCGAAAAGAGAAATATGCCCCTCCGTAGTACCGCGATACCGTCCCTCCCGCCGCCTCCAAAACAGATGCCGCTCGCGATAAGAGTCTCGAATAGGCGGATGTCTTCAAGTCGCCGCTCGCAATTATGCCTTTTTCGACATAGTCTGCATACGCGTCAGGGTTTTGACTCACAGATGCAAGCGCGTCGTCTTCGTACTTCAGAAGGTCAGTGAGCTCGTTACCAAGAGAACCAAGCCAGTCGGTTGCCTTGCTAATAATTGGGGCTGCGTAAAGCATGTCTTGGTGACGCGACTTACAAAGAGCCGAGGAGAGAATCGCTGAATAATGCTGAACATCGGATGCGAGCACTGGGCGCTCCTGCGCAAGTGAGCGTGCGACAACACCACTGCCGGAAAACAGGTCTACCGCAACTTTACCGGGCGAAGCGACGCTCTCTACCGCGGACGAAATTTCAGCTAAATAGCGCGTCTTATTACCCAGGTAGTGAATTGGCCTCATGCCAGACTCGTCGTTAATTATTTCGCTCCAATTACGTGATTCGATTCCGCCCCGGCCAAGCGACCGACAGTGCGCTTCGCGCCTATGTTGTCCTAACATTGAGCGCCCTAGAACCCCAGCACGTCGCCCTGCCCTGCGAGCACCGTTGCTGGGTTGGAGGATGCACACAACGCCTCACCAGCCACGACTTACTCGACCAGGCCAGGATCGCAATCTTCTAAACTCGTGCGCTGGCCCTGCTAGCGATGAGATCAGTAGTATAGTGTCTTGACATGGGGCTAAGCATGACGACCGAACATGTTGCGGCAGACGATCAAGGTGTGCTTCCTCTGGATCGCGCAGTCGAGGTCGATGCCAAACCAATAGAAGATGCGCCTGAGCAAAACGAGGTGCCCGCTACTCACATAGCCGTTGCTGGAGCACTGATGGTGGGCGACGCAAGTTCGGCCCTTCGGGTACTGCATGCCGATCCCGAGCGGCTTGAAAGTATCAAACTTTGCTACCTCGACCCTCCCTACAACACTGGAGAAACTTTTCGACACTACAGCGACAAGCGTGATTCTAATGAATGGATTTCTGAATTACGTGGTCACCTAACTGCGCTTATACCGCTACTAGCGCCAGACGCAAGCGTGTGGTTGCACCTAGATGACTCCGAGCAACACCGCGCTCGAGTCGTCATGGACGAAGTGTTTGGGCGCGAGGCTTTCGTCTCTACGATAATTTGGCAAAAGCGCAAGAGCCGGGATAATCGCAAGGCCTTCAGCTCGATGCACGACTATATACACGTTTATGCTTTGAGTGGACCGAAGTCATGGAAGCGCGTTCGCCATGGGCTCCCTGACCAAGGCACATTTGCCAATCCCGATAACGATCCCCGCGGGCCGTGGCGATCTGCTCCCATGTCGGTGCAGGCAGGTCATGCTACTCAAAATCAGTTTTATACGGTAGTTACCCCCAGTGGCGCACGCCATGATCCACCACCAGGCCGATGCTGGACTTTTTCCAAGATGCGTCTGGAGGAACTTGTTCGTGACGGCCGTGTCTACTGGCCTAGGGGGGGTGCTGGTAAACCTCGGTTGAAGCGATACGAAAGCGAAAGCGGAGGCCTTGCACCATTCACGATCTGGACCGCAGACGAGGTGGGAGATACTGCGAGTGCAAAAAAGGAGTTACTTAGGGACTTTCCGGGCGGGCCGGTGTTTGACACACCGAAACCGGAGAAGCTTCTCGAGCGAATAATTAAAATTGGTAGCGATCCAGGCGATACGGTTTTAGATTACTACTTGGGATCGGGAACAACCGCTGTCGTTGCTCAGCGCTTGGGTCGTAATTGGATTGGCGTAGAACAGAACGAAAGTGTTGTCGAGGAATACGTCATTCCGAGACTTCGGCGTGGAAGCGTTGTTCTCCGGGAGGTGCTTTGGCGCGTTACTAACGTTTGGTAGCAGGCAGGGCGCCTGCTTACGCGCGGAAAAGCCCCGTCAATTTTCGGCTTTTGTCGCCAAGATGGGTGGCTTCCTTACTGCCGCATGTGTGATTGGCTTGACTGCCCCATTGTTTGCTTGCAGCCCCCATGAAGGGGCATGACTTAACGCGGCCATCGGGAAAAGCTCCTTATTTGAGTGTTCTGCTGACCTCGCCAGCAGCGACATCATCTCCGCCCCAGCCGATTCGCCGTTGCGGGCCGCATCCGCCGCCTGCTCATGGGTCTTGAGCGCATGCCGCCGCGGCATCCGCGGCATCCGCCTCTGGTGCGTGCGGCCGGTATGGATCTCCGTGATCGCCTCGCGGAGGGCGCAAAACATGTCGTTGCCGCTGGCCTCGAGGATCAGGTGGTGACACTCGATATCGACGGCGAGGAAGTCGAGGTGGCGTAGATCCACTGCGAGCTCGGCGATGCGCGTGCGCTGAGCGGCCGATGCGTGGCGCGCGGCCAGTGACGCCGAGACCGGCTCGGCTGCGCGGGGCAGCTGGGTGAGGGAGCGGAAGTGGTCCGAGCGGCCGGGGCCGTTGAGGCGGCAGCAGATGATGCGCGGGTCGTAGACGTTCCAGCGGCCCGGGCCCTGCACCACGGCGCCCACGCGGCGGTTCAGCACGAGGAGCGCCATCGCCTCGAGGACGCAAACGCAGCCTCGGGTGTTGTGTAGACGTACCGCGGACGGCCTCGCCGCCGCTCCCCACGCAGGCGACGGCGCCCACCTCCACGGCTGGGCGTCGCCGCACGCGACGCGATCCACGGATCCGCCCAGCCGAACGGAGAGAACATGACCATCGAAGACTGGACGCAGACCCTCACCGCGGGTCCGCTCCTCCTCATCGCGGCCGGCGCCATCGCCGTGCTGCTGATCCTGATCATCACGCTGCGCATCCACGCGTTCGTCGCGCTGATCCTCGTGAGCCTCGCGACCGCGTTCGCCACCGGGATCCCGACCTCGCAGATCGTGACCGTGCTCGTCGGCAGCTTCGGATCCACGCTCGGCACGGTCGCGCTGCTCGTGGGGCTCGGCGCGATGCTCGGCCGACTGGTGGAGACCAGCGGCGGCGCGAAGACACTGGCCGACACGCTGATCCGGATCTTCGGCGAAAAGCGCGCCCCGTTCGCGCTCGGCGTCGCGTCGCTCATCTTCGGCTTCCCGATCTTCTTCGACGCCGGCCTCGTCGTCATGCTGCCCATCGTCTTCTCGGTCGCCCGTCGCCTCGGCGGCGGCGTGCTCCGCTACGGCCTCCCCGCGGCCGGCGCCTTCTCGGTGATGCACATCTTCGTGCCGCCGCACCCTGGGCCCGTCGCGGCATCCGAGTTCTTCGGCGCGAACGTCGGCTTCGTCATCATCGTCGGCCTCGTCGCCGCGATCCCCACCTGGTTCGTCACCTCGTACCTGTACGGGCTGTGGGCGGGCAAGAAGTTCGTGCTGCCGGTGCCGTCGCTCCTCGGCGAGGCCGACGCGCACGCCGAATCGAACCCGCCCAAGTTCGGCACCGTCGTCGCCGTGCTGCTGCTCCCGCTCCTCCTCATCTTCATGAACACCGGCCTCAACGCCGCGTCGACCGGCGGGATCCTCCCCGAGGGCACGAGCGACCAGGCGTGGTTCCAGATCCTCCGCACCATCGGCGAGACGCCCGTCGCGCTGCTCATCGCCCTGCTGTTCGCCGCCTTCGTCCTCGGCCGGCGCCGCGGGATCGACAAGACCGCCCTCGAGAAGACCCTCGAGTCGGCGCTGGGCCCGGTCTGCTCGGTGATCCTCATCACGGGCGCGGGCGGCATGTTCGGCGGCGTCCTCCGCACCAGCGGCATCGGCGACGCCCTCGCCGACGTGCTGGGCGACCTTGGCATCCCGATCATCCTGGCCGGCTTCCTCATCGCGGCGATCCTCCGCATCGCGCAGGGGTCGGCGACGGTCGCGCTCACCACGGCCGCGGGCCTCATCTCCCCCGCGATCCTCGCGGGCGACTACAACGCGTTCCAGGTCGCGGCGCTCGTCGTGGCGGTGGCCGGCGGATCCGTGGTCGCGAGCCACGTGAACGACTCCGGCTTCTGGCTCGTCGGCCGCTTCTTCGAGATGGACGTGAAGACGACCCTCAAGACCTGGACCGTGATGGAGACCACCATCGGCGTGATGGGCTTCGGGATCGCGGCGGCGGTGTTCGGGGTGGCGTCGGTCGTCTAGCTGTACTCGGCCGTGACGTTGGTGACACTTCGGGGCGTGTGAAGAGGCCTCCTGGCTTGATGGAGCTGTTCAGTTCAACCATCGCCAGGAGGCCTCGATGTCCCACGGTAATGCTCGTCTGACGGTTCACGGGAGGGTTCTCCTCGTGCGGCGGGTGGTGGAGGATCGTCGGCCGGTCGCGCACGTCGCGCGGGAGCTGGGGGTGTCGCGGCAGTGCGCGCATCGATGGGTGAACCGGTTCCGTGCCGAGGGGCTGCGAGGGCTGACGGATCGGTCATCGCGGCCCCGGTCAGTACCGAGGCGAACGAGCCCGGAGCGGGAACGGGCCGTGCTGGAAGCGCGGGCCCAGTTGCGGGCGGGTCCTGCGCGGCTGGCGCCGGTGACAGGTGTTCCATCCCGTACGATCTCCCGGATCCTGCGCCGGCACGGGGCGCCGCCGTTGGCATGGTTGGACCCCGTCACCGGGGCCGTGATCCGGGCATCCCGGTCAACGGCGCACCGGTATGAGCACGAGCATCCGGGTGATCTGATCCACGTGGACGTGAAGAAGCTCGGGAGGATCCCGGACGGAGGCGGCTGGCGGGTCCACGGGCGCAGCGAGCAGGTCCGCGGCCGCGGGATCGGGTTCGATTACGTCCATGCCGCGGTCGATGACCACACCCGTCTCGCCTACGCGGAGATCCATCCCGATGAGAAAGGCGCGACCGCGGCCGGGTTCCTGACCCGCGCAGCGGCGTACTTCGCCGGGCATGGGATCACCCGGATCGAGCGGGTCATCACGGACAACGCGTTCGCCTACCGGCACTCGACCGCGTTCAAGAACGCCGTCCAGGACCTGGGCGCGCGGCAGAAGTTCATCCGCCCGCACTGCCCCTGGCAGAACGGCAAGGTCGAGCGCTTCAACCGGACCCTCGCGACCGAGTGGGCCTACCGGCAACCCTTCACCAGCAACCAACACCGCGCCGACGCGCTTGACCCCTTCATCGAGCACTACAACACTGAACGGATCCACTCGAGCCACGGGCTCACGCCCGCGGCCCGAGTGTCACCAACGTCATGACCCAGTACAGCTAGCAGCACCGGCGACCGCAGCCCGCCGCGCCTCAGCTGCTCTGCCGCACCACCAGGGTGGTCGGCATGAGCGTCAGCGGCTCCACTGTCTCCCCCGCCACCAGCCGCACCAGCACCTCGGCCATCTTCCGGCCGAACTCCTGGTTGGGCTGGCGCACGGTGGTGAGCGGCGGCACGGCGGACTTCGCGAAGTAGTCGTCGTCGAAGCCCACCACCGCCACGTCGTCGGGCACGCGCAGCCCGTGCTCGCGCAGCTCCGCGTAGACGCCCGCGGCCATCTGGTCGCTCGCCGCGAAGACGCCGTCGATGGGCTCGCCGCGCGCGAGGAGCGTGCGCATCGCGTCGGCGCCCGACGCCGGCGAGAAGTCGCCGTACGCGACGAGCGTCGGATCCAGCCCCGCCCCGGTCATCGCCTCCCGGAACCCGCGCAGCCGGTCGATCCCCGCCGGCATGTCCTGGCGGCCGGCCACCGACGCGATGCGCGTCCGACCGCGCGAGATCAGGTGCTCGGTCGCGGCCTTCGCGGCGCCGACGTTGTCGACGTCGACGGTGGGCGCCTCGCGGTCGTCCTGTCGCAGCGGCCGACCGGCGAACACGACGGGCAGCCGGTCGCGCATGCCGCTGAAGGTGGCGTCGCCCGAGTGGTGCGACACCACGAGGACGCCGTCGACGTTCCCCCCGAGCAGGAACCGCCGGGTCTTCTCGGCCTGCGCGGGCGAGGAGATGAGGAGCGTGAGCGTGTACTCGGTGGCGGCCAGGTGCGCCATCGCGCCCTGGATCAGCGCCGAGAAGAACGGATCCGCGAACACCCTGGCCGTCTGCTCCGGCATCACGAGCGCCAGCGCGTTCGTGCGGCGCCCGGCGAGCGAGCGTGCCGCGCGGTTGGGCACGTAGTTGAGCGTGGCGATGGCCGCGTTGACGGCGGCGACGACGTCGGGTGCGACCCGGTCGGATCCGTTCACCACCCGCGAGACCGTGGCCCGGCTGACCCCGGCGAGCGCGCCGACCATCTCGAGGGTGGGCGGGTGCTGCTCGGCGTCGGCGGCCACGGTCCCCCTCATGTCGGTGCTCGTCGGATCAGGCGCGGCGTGGATCAGGACGAGTGTACGGGCGGCCCCTACCCCTTCACCGCGCCCGCCATGATCCCGGATATCAGCTGCCGTCCGGCCACCACGAACAGGACCAGCAGCGGCAGCGTCGCGAGCACCGCGCCCGCGAGCACGATCGAGTAGTCGACGTACCTGGCCGACTGCAGCTGGCTGAGCGCCACCTGCAGCGTCGGGTTCTGCGGCACGACGAGCAGCGGCCACAGGTAGTCGGTCCAGGCCGTCATGAAGGTGAACAGGCCGAGGATCGCCATGGCCGGCCGGGCCGCGGGCACCCCCACGTGCCAGAAGGTGCTGATCATCGACGCGCCGTCCATCCGCGCCGCCTCGATGAGCTCGGTCGGGATCACGTCCACCAGGTACTGCCGCATGAAGAAGACGCCGAACGCCGTCACCAGGGTCGGCACCACGACGGCGCCGAGCGTGCCGGTCCAGCCGAGCTGCTTCATCATCATGAACAGCGGGATGATGCCGAGCTGCGTGGGCACGGCGAGCGTCGCGATCACGAAGACCATGAGCCCCTCGCGGCCGCGGAACCGGAGCTTGGCGAAGGCGTATCCGGCCAGGGTCGAGAAGGTGATGACCGAGACGCTGATCACGGTCGACACGATCACGCTGTTCATCAGCGCGAGCCAGAACGGCACGGTGCCCACGACCTCGGACACGTTGATCCAGAACCGACCGCCCGGCAGCAGCGACGGCCAGGTGTCGGTGAGCGCCGACTTGTCGCTGGATCCCATGACGACGGACCACCACAGCGGATACGCGCCGCCGATGAAGACCGCGAGGATCAGGCCGTAGGCGAGGAATCCGGGACGGCGGTCGATGCCGGTGCCGCCGCTCGGTCGGCGCCGGGGCGCGCGGTCGCGGCCGGCGGGCGGGCGCCCGGAGGCGGTGCCGGCTGACGCGGCGGGACGGGTGACGGTGGCGGTCATGATTCGCGCTCCTCGGGAAGGACGGTGTCGGGCGCCTGCGGCACGCTGGTCGCGCCGGGCGCGGGGGCCGCGGGCTGGGCGCGGAACCGGGTGATGGCCCGGCGGGTGCGGCGGGCGGATCCCCGCGCCTCCACCCCCGCGATGCGCCGCGACAGCCAGAAGTTGAGCAGCCCGATGAGCACGATGAGGAGGAACAGGATCCACGCCACCGCGCTCGCCTTGCCGAAGTCCTGCCGGTTGAACGCGAGGTCCCAGAGGTAGAGCACGGTCGTCTGGTACTGCCGCTGCGGCCCGCCCGGCGTGGAGCTCGCGGCGTTGAACAGCTTGGGCTCCGTGAATATCTGCAGGCCGCCGATGGTGGCCGTGATGATCACGAAGACGAGCGTCGGACGGATGCTCGGCACGGTGATGGAGAAGAACCGCCGCACGGATCCTGCGCCGTCGAGCGCGGCAGACTCGTGCACGTCGCGCGGCACGGCCTGCATGGCCGCGAGGAGGATGAGCGCGTTGTACCCGGTCCAGCGCCAGTTCACCATCGTCGCGATGGCGAGGTGCGACGGCAGCGTCTCCGTCTTCCACATGACCGGGTCGAGCCCGATCTCGGTGAGCAGGTTGTTCACGAGCCCGTACCTCTCGCCGAACATGCTGCTGAAGATGATCGCGACCGCGACCGGCGTGACGATGTACGGGAGGATCACGCTCATGCGCCAGAACGTCTTCGCCCGCAGGTTCTGGTCGAGGATCGCCGCGATGGCCGCCGCGACGGCCAGCTGCGGCACCGTCGACAGCAGGAAGATGCTGAACGTGTTGTAGACGGAGTTCCAGAACAGCGGATCCGCGAGCTCGACCGCGTAGTTCTCGAACCCGATCCAGTCGCCCGCCCCCGTCAGCAGGTTCCAGTCGTTGAGCGACACGACGAACGTGTAGGCGAGCGGGAACAGGCCGACCAACCCGAAGAGCACGAAGAACGGCGCCACGTAGAGGTACGGCGAGTAGCGGAAGTCCCACGTGGCGAGCCTCTGGCGCCACGTCGGCGGTGCGGGCTCCCGCGGCGGCAGCGCGCGGGGTCGGGGCGGCGCCGGTGGGCGCAGGGTGGTCGTCATCGGTCCTTCTCTCGAGCGTCAGGGACGGGGTGCGGGCGCTGTGGCGCCCGCACCCCTCGGGTGGGCGGTCCCCCGACCGCCCGGCTCCTACTGCTCGACCAGCTGCCCGAGCAGGGTGATCGCGTCGGCCCACGACTTCTTGCCGTCGGACTTGCCGGCGTCGAGCGCCTGGATGGAGGGGCCGAAGACCTGCTCCTGGATGACCGAGTCGTCCGGCCCCTTGTACTGCGCCTTCACGCCCTCGGCACGCGCAGCGAGGATCGTGCCCACGGGTGCCTCGTTGAAGAACGTCGTGAGCTCGCTCGGCCCGGTCACGCCCTCCGAGGACTGCGCCTCGACGGCGCTGGGGAACGTGCCCGCGGACTGGAAGGCAGCCGACTGCTGCTCCGGCTCGGTGAGCCACGCGGCGAGCTCCGCGGCCTCGGCCGGGTGCTTCGAGCTGGTCGGCACGGTCAGGAACGAGCCGCCCCAGTTGGCGGATCCACCGGGGAACACGTCCGCGAAGTCCCAGCCGGTCGTGGCGTCGCCGCCCGCGGACTCGGCGTTGCCCTTCAGCGTGCCGAGCATCCATCCCGGGCAGACGAAGGTCGCGAAGGACCCGTCGGTGAACGCCTTGCCGCCGCCCCAGTCCCATGCGGTCTGCGCGTCGGAGAGGCCGGCGCCCGCGCCGTCGGCGACCTTCTGCCAGAGCGCCTCGAGGTCGGCGTTGCCCTCGACGTTGAGCTCGCCGTCCTTCGTGTAGTAGCCCTCGGCCTGCTGGTTGACCATGGCGTTCCAGATGAAGCCGGACTGGTCGTACCAGGACTTGCCCGTGGCCGCCTTGTACTGCTTGCCGACCTCGAAGTAGCGGTCCCAGGTGGCGTCCTCGCCGCCGAAGAGCGTCGCCACCTCGGCGCGGTCGGTGGGCAGGCCCGCCTCGGCGAAGAGCTTCGAGTTGTAGCAGAGGCCCTCGGGCCCGATGTCGGTGCCGTATCCGATGACACGGCCCTCGGGATCCGTGGCCTGGTCGTACTTCCACGGGACCCAGCGGTCCTTGACGTCCTCGATGCCGTGGTCGCGGAGGTCGGTGAACGAGTCGGAGACCTGCATCACCTTGCTGAGCCCCCCCTCCTCGACGGCCTGCACGTCGGGGAGCCCCGCCCCGGACGCCTGCTTGGTCTGCCAGTCGATGAGCGCGTTGCCGCCCGTGTCGATGTTGGTCGCCTTGATGGTGACGCCCGGGTGCGACGCCTCGTACTGGGCGTAGAGCTCGTCGAAGCCCATCTTGTTGAACGTCGTGACGGTGAGCGTGATGTCCCCGCCGTCGGATCCTCCCGCGCCGCCGGAGCTGCATCCGGTCGCGAGGAGGGCGATGACCGCGGCGCCGGCGATGCCGGCGGCCGCGCGCGTTCGTGCTGTGTTCGTCAAAGGTCACTCCCTTGTGCCTGTCGGACGTCGGTGCTCTCGCTGTAAGCGCGCTCTCACGCCGTTCGGCAGACCATATGCAGCCCTCCTCGGCCCTGTCAAGGGCCGCGCGCGCTTCCGTGGAAGCGCTCTCACGGCAACCGGGCACCGCCTAGGCTCGATACATGTCGACGACGATGCCGCCCGCCCCCGCCCGCCCGCCCGACGGGGACGACGCCGGCCCCGTCCGGTTCGACGTGATCGGGGCCGCCGGCATCGCGACCTCGGTCGTCCCCGACATGCTGCTCGTGCCCGGCATCGAGGTCGTCGCCGTGCACTCCCGCACCCGCGCGAGCGCCGAGGATCTGGCCGCGACGCACGGCATTGCGCGGATCCACGACACCCTCGACGCGCTCCTCGCCGACCCCGAGGTGGACGCCGTCTACGTCGCCACCCCGCACACGCTCCACCGCGCGCAGGCGGAGGCCGCCCTCCGCGCCGGCAAGCACGTCGTCTGCGAGAAGCCCGCCACCACCACGGCCGCCGACACCCGCGCCCTCGTCGACCTCGCCCGCGCCGAGGGCCTGCTGTTCCTCGAGGCGCTCTGGATGGCGTTCTCCCCCGGCTACCTCGCTGTGCGCCACGCCATCGCGGACGGCCGCATCGGGGATCCGCGCGCGATCTCCGTGGCCTTCGGCTTCGTCACCGAGCCCGGGAAGGGCCGCCTCTGGGACCCGGAGGTCGGCGGCGGCACGCTGCTCGACATGGGCGTGTACCCGCTCGCCTTCGCGCACGGCCTGTTCGGCACGCCGTCGTCGGTCGCGGCGGTCGGCACCGTGATCGACGGCGGCGTCGACACCGAGGTCGCGATCCTGCTCGGCTGGCCCGACGGGCGGCACGCGACGCTCGCCTGCTCCCTCGTCGCCGCGCTCCCCACGGGCGCGACCGTCAGCGGCACGGCCGGCCGCATCGAGGTGGATCCGCTCTTCCTCGCCTCCCGCGCACTCACGGTCGTGCCCGCCGACGGGGATCCGGAACGGCAGGAGCACGAGATCGAGGGCCGCGGCTACGTGCCCATGTTCCGGGCGGCGCGCGACGCGATCCGCGCGGGCGCCGTCGAGTGCGCGGAGATGCCGCACGCGGAGTCCGTCGCCCTCGCCGAGCTGATGGACGGGATCCTCGCGGACATCGGCGCGCGCTGACCGACGCCGGCCGGGAGGCGCACGTCCGGGAAGACGTCAGAGGGCGCTCGTTAGGGTCGGAGAGGAGGCACGCGCCTCCGCCCTGCGGCACGTCGACGGAGACGATCCGACCGGAACGACCCCGAAGGAGAACACCATGACGCACGTCCTCGTGCTCGTCGGCAGCCTGCGCTCAGGCTCCACCAACCAGCAGATCGCCGAGGCGGCGGTGCGCCACGCCCCCGCCGGGGTGACCCTCGACATCCACGCCGGCCTCGACCGGCTCCCCTTCTACAACGAGGACGTCGACGTCGAGGGATCCGTGCCCGCCGACGCCGTGGCCTTCCGCGACGCCATCGCCGCGGCCGACGCGCTCCTCGTCATCACGCCCGAGTACAACGGCACGATGCCCGCCGTGCTGAAGAACGCGATCGACTGGGCCTCGCGCCCGTTCGGCGCGTCGGCCCTGGCCGGGAAGCCGACCGCGGTGATCGGCAGCGCCTTCGGCCAGTACGGCGGCGTCTGGGCGCAGGACGAGGCTCGCAAGGCCCTCGGCATCGCCGGCGCGCACGTGCTCGAGGACGTCAAGATGGCCATCCCGGAGTCGGTCGTCCGCTTCGCCGAGCGCCACCCGGCGGACGACGCCGAGGTCGTGGCGCAGCTCCGCGAGGTGCTCGACGCCGTGAGATCCTCGGCGACCGCAGCCTGAGACCACCCTCGACGGGGGCATCGCACCCCGAGCACCACGACGGCCGCGCCCCCGAGGGGACGCGGCCGTCGTCGTGCCAGCCCGGGAGGCTACGGCTTCAGCACCACCTTGATGCAGCCGTCCTCCTTCTTCTGGAAGATCTCGTACATGTGCGCGGCCTCGCTGAGCGGCACGGAGTGCGTGACGAGGTCCATGACGCCGAGCGGGTCGGCCGGGTCCTCGACGAGGGGCAGCAGGTCCTCGATCCATTACTGGACGTTGCACTGGCCCATGCGGATCGCGATCTGCTTGTCGAAGAGCGACTTCATGGGCAGCGGGTCAGCCTCGCCGCCGTAGACGCCCGAGATGGAGACGGTGCCGCCGCGGCGGACCGCGTCGAATGCCGTGTGCAGGGCCGCGAGGCGGTCGACGCTCGCTGTGTCCATGACCTTCTTCGCGATGCCGTCGGGCAGGAGGCCCGCGGCCTTCTGGGCGAAGGACGCGGCGGGGCTGCCGTGCGCCTCCATGCCGACCGCCTCGACCATGGCGTCGGGCCCGCGGCCGTCGACCATCTCGCGCAGCTTGTCGGGCACGTCGTCGGTGAGGTCGAGGGTCTCGACGCCGTGGCGCTCGGCCATGGCGCGGCGCTCGGGGACGGGATCCACCGCGATGACGCGGTAGCCCAGGTGCTTCCCGATGCGGGCCGCGAACTGGCCGACGGGGCCGAGGCCCATGACGCCGAGCGTGCCGCCCTCGGGCACGTTCGCGTACTGCACGCCCTGCCAGGCCGTGGGGAGGATGTCGCTGAGGAAGAGGTAGCGCTCGTCCGGCAGCTCGCCGTTCACGACGATCGCGTTGGCGTCGGCGAGCGGCATGCGGAGGCGCTCGGCCTGGCCGCCGGGGATGGATCCGTACATCTCGCTGAAGCCGTACAGCGCGGCACCGCTGCCCTGGGCCTTGACCTGCGTGGTCTCGCACTGCGTGAAGAGGCCGCGGTCGCACATGAAGCAGTCGTGGCACGCGATGACGAAGGGGACGACCACGCGGTCGCCGACCTTGAGCTTCGTGACGGCGCTGCCGACCTGCTCGACGACGCCCATGTTCTCGTGGCCGAGCACGTCGTCCTTGTCGAGGAACGGCCCGAAGACCTCGTAGAGGTGGAGGTCGGATCCGCAGATCGCCGTCGACGTGATGCGGATGACGGCGTCGGTGTCCTGCTCGATCACGGGGTCGGCGACGTCCTTGACCTCGACGTCGTGGATGCCCTGCCAGGTGAGTGCCTTCATGGTGCTCCTTCTGCTCTCGGGCGCGGATCCTCGTGGGACACGCGCTCATCCAGACAACGCCCTGCGGGGCTGTCCGCCAAGCGAAGGTCAGGCCGCGTCCAGTCAGCGGCGACATCCGGGCGCGGCGACGGGCGTGCGGTGCCCGCGGCGCGACGGGAGAGGCGGCGCACGCCGCTCAGACGATCCGCCCCGGTGAGTCGGTCGTCCACGACACGACCGATCCGGGGCGGATCTGGAGGGCCGGTGATGCGGTCCGGACTGCATAGGAGGACTCTCGACAATCCTCAAGCGCCCGAGCCCGCTGCGGCCTCGTGCGGTCAGTGTGCTCCCCACGCGGGGAAATGCCCAGTCCCCCGTCATGACTCCCGGCGGACATGCGGGAACGGCCGGCTCAGATGTCCCAGCCGTGCGCGCGCTGCACCGCGCGGAGCGCCTCGGCGGCGTCGTGCTCGCCGTAGGGGACACGATCCCAGTGGATGCCGGCCGTGGAGATCCAGCCGAGCTCGGTGAGGGCGGCCGCGAGGTCCTCGATGTAGAGGGCGACAGCCTCGTCCGCGCCGCGGATGGCGTCGCCCGTGATGGACCAGCCGAAGTAGCCGGCGACGAAGCGGGCCTGCTCGGTCGGGCTGCGGTCGGGACCCTCGCGCCGGTCGGGGAGGGCCTCGCTCTCGGACGACTGGACCAGGTCGCCCATGTCGTCGGTGCCGGTGTCGTGCATGGCGTCCCCTCCGAGGTCACGCGCGCGCGCGACATCGGTCTCCAGGATGTCAGCCGCGCGCGCACGACCCCAATGGGACGGAGGGGGTTGACATGGGCGCCCGTCGGCGCGTAAGAGCGGAGGGGGCTCCGCTCGAGGTCAGCGCGCGTCGTCGCGCGGCTCGTCCTCGGGGGGCTCCCGCATGATGAGCAGGCCGCCGGGGCTGTTCGCCGTGGTCATGAGCGCGTCGACCCACTTGCGGTTGATGGGCGGCACGCGGCTGCCGTGGTACTTGAACACCAGCGGCAGCGAGTTGTGCATCCAGATGGTCGTGCGCCCGTCGCCCACCTCGACGTCGTCGCGCCAGGAGAAGTAGAAGTTCTCCCCGCGTCGCAGCTTCGCGCCGATGACGAGCTGCAGATGAGCGAGCAGGCGGTCGTCGAACTCCGCCGTCAGCGTCGAGTCGTATTTGAACGTCCCCATGATCGATCCCGTGTTCCCCTCATGAGCTCTCGGGCCCCGCGCCGACGGAGAGGGGGCCAGAGAGCGGCGCTGAGCTTCGGCCGTGCCCACCCACTATGCCAGCGTTGTCGGCGATTTCCGGCTCGTGCGGGAGACCCGTGGGCATGTGGTAGTGGGAAGCACCCCGCGAGGGGTCGTCGCGGGGATCGGATCCCGCCGGCCGACGCGCCCGGCACGACGTGCCCGGCGCGTGTCAAGGGGGTAGGCGCTCTGGACCCCACCGGCGGACGGTCTATGGAGATCCGCGGTCGCTCCCGACCGCGGCGCCGACGACGAGGAGAGACCCCTCCATGTTCTTCCACAAGCAGGCCCTGCAGCACGAGGCCACCCCCGACAAGCCCGACCCCATCTACGCGCGCCACCTCCAGGAGGTGCTCGGCGGACAGTACGGCGAGATCTCCGTAGCCATGCAGTACGGCTTCCAGTCCTGGAACTCGAAGCTCCCGGGCAAGTACCGCGACATGCTCTACGGCATCGGCGCGGAGGAGTTCGGCCACGTCGAGATGCTCGCCATCATGATCGCCAAGCTGCTCGAGACGGCGCCCGTCGAGGCGACCGAGGACGCGATGAAGGACCCGACCCTCGCCGCGGTCATCGGCGGCGGCGACATCCAGCACGCCATCGTCGCCGGCGCGGGCGCCCGCCCGGTCGACGCGAACGGCAACCCGTGGTCGGGTGCCTTCGTGACCGCGAGCGGCAACCTCCTCGCCGACTTCCACGCCAACGCCAACGCCGAGATGCAGGGGCGGATCCAGGTCGCCCGGCTCTACCACATGACCGACGACAAGGGCGTGAAGGACCTCCTCTCCTTCCTCCTCGCGCGCGACACCATGCACCAGAACCAGTGGCTCGCCGCGATCGCCGAGCTGCAGGCCGAGGGCACCGAGACCCTGCCCGTGCCCGGCGACTTCCCGGTCGCGCTCGAAGAGCAGGAGGTCTCGTACCAGTACCTCAACTTCTCCGACGGCCCCGCCGCATCCGAGGGCACGTGGGCGTCCGGCCCGACGCCCGACGGCAAGGGCACGTTCACGTACCACGACGGCCCGACCACCTCGGTGCCGATGCCCGCCCCGCCGATCGGCAACCCGCTCCTGCACGGCACCATCCCGGCCAAGGACCCGGGCCTGCTGAAGAAGGCGGCCTCGGCCGTGAAGGACGCCGTCACCCCCGAGTGACCCGCGGTGCACGACCGGGCGGCCGACCCAGCACGGGTCGGCCGCCCGCCGCGGTCCGGCCGCACCCGGTCCGGCCGCCCGCACTCCCCCGACGAAGAGGAACGCATGATCCGCACCGGCACCCCGCCCCGGCCCTCGTGCCCCGTGCTCACGCGCGACGTGGCCCCGGGCGTGCACCTGCTCGCCCACGCGTACGTGAACCTGTACCTGATCGAGGGCGACGACGGGATCACGGTCGTCGACACCGCGTTCCCCGACACCTGGCCGCACCTGCTGCGCGCGCTCCACGCGATCGGCCGCACGCCCGACGACGTGCGCGCCATCGTGCTGACGCACGGCCACTTCGACCACGTCGGATCCGCCGCCCGCGCCGCCCGCGAGCTCGGCGTGCCCGTGCACGTGCACCCGGACGACGCGCGGATCGCCCGCCACCCCTACTCCTACCGCCGTGAGCGCACGCCCTTCGCGTACCCGCTCCGCCACGGGCGCGCGATCCCGGTGGTCGCCGCCATGGCCGCGGCCGGCGCCCTGCGCGTGGAGGGCGTGGACGCCGTGGCCGACGTCGCCGCCGGCCCCCTCGACGTGCCCGGCCGTCCCGTCGCCATCCCGACCCCCGGCCACACGGACGGCCACGTCGCGCTCCACCTGCCCGACCGCGACGCGCTCATCACCGGGGACGCGCTCGTGACCCTGGACCCGTACACGGGCCGCACCGGCTGCCGCATCGTCGCGGGCGCCGCCACCGCGGACAGCGGCCGGGCGCTCCGCTCCCTCCTCGCGCTCGAGGAGACCGACGCGCGCATCGTGCTCCCCGGCCACGGCGCGCCCTGGACCAACGGGATCCGCGCCGCCGTCGCCGCCGCCCGCGCCGTGGGCCCGTCGTGACCGCCCTCACCGAGCTGTGGCTCGTGCGCCACGGCGAGAGCACCGCGAACGTGGCGGCGAGCCGGGCGGACCGCGACGGCGACGAGGTGATCCGGGTCGACCACCGCGATCCGGACGTGCCGCTCTCCGACGTCGGGAAGGCGCAGGCCCGCGCCCTCGGCCGCTGGCTCGCAACACGGTCGGACGCGCCCACGACCGTGTGGACCTCGCCCTACCTCCGCGCGCGCAGCACGGTGGCGGTCGCGCTGGGGGAGGCGCGCATCGACGCCGAGGCGCGGCCGGACGAGCGGCTGCGCGACCGGGAGCTCGGGATCCTCGACCTGCTCACCGCCCGCGGCGTCGCTGCGCGCCACCCCGACGAGGACGACCGCAGGCGCTGGCTGGGGAAGCTCTCCTACCGGCCGCCGGGCGGGGAGTCGTGGGCCGACGTGGCGTTGCGCATCCGCTCGTTCCTGCAGGACCCGGAGGTCGCATCCGCCGACGGCCGCGCCCTCATCACCACGCACGACGCCGTGGTCATGCTCTTCCTCTACGTCGGCCTGGGGCTCACCGAGGCCGAGCTGCTCGCCTTCCAGGCGCAGCACACCGTGGCGAACGCGTCCGTCACGATCCTCGAGCGGTCCGCCCCGCGCGGCCCGTGGACCCTCCGGGTCTTCTCGGCCACGGAGCACCTCGACGGGCAGGGCGCCCCCGTCACCGAGCACGGAGGAGAACCCGATGACCGACGGCGATGACGCACGGCCCGACGGGTCCGCCCAGGTGGTGACCCCGGCGGCGCTGCGCGACTGGGCGCTGCCCGCGGCGACCGGATCCAAGTACGGCCGCGGCCAGGTCGTGGTCGTCGGCGGGGCCCTCCGCTCCCCCGGTGCGGCCATGATCGCGGGCCTCGCCGCCCTGCGCGTCGGCGCCGGCCGGCTCACGCTCGCGGTGGGCGCGTCGGTGGCCACGGAGGTCGCGGTGGCGGTGCCCGAGAGCGGCGTCGTCCCGCTCGAGGAGACGGCCGACGGCCACGTGCGCGGCGCGGGGATCCGCGCGGCCGAGGATGACATCGCCTCCGCCGACGCCGTGCTCCTCGGCCCGGGCCTCGACGACGCGGACGGGGCCGAGCGGATGGTGCGCCTGCTCGCGACCCTCGTCCCCGATGACGCGGTCGTGGTGCTCGACGCCTTCGCCCTGGGCGTGCTGCCCGCATGCCGGGAGTCGGCCGCCCACTTCGCCGGGCGGCTGGTGCTCACCCCGAACTCCTCGGAGGCGGAGCGGCTGCTCGGCCGCGAGGCGGGCGACGACGCCGTGGCCGACGCGCGTGAGATCGCCCGGGAGTACCGGGCGGTCGTGACGATGGGCGGTGTGGTGGCCGCCCCCGACGGGCGCGCGTGGACGATCGGCGCGGGCGGAAGCGGGCTCGGCACGTCCGGATCCGGCGACGTGCTCGGCGGCGCGGTGGCCGGCCTCTGCGCGCGCGGCGCGGATCCGGCGCAGGCGGCCGTCTGGGCGACGCACGCGCACGCCGCGGCCGGGGATCGGCTCGCGGTGCAGGTGGGTCCGCTCGGCTACCTCGCAGGCGAGCTGCTCGTGGAGCTGCCACGCGTGCTCGTGGAGCTGCAGGCGTGATCCGCTCCCTCCCCAGCGCCCCACGCTCGGGCATCGGCTGGGGATCCCGGCCCGGCCCGGTCGTCGCGGGCCGACGGTCGTAGGGTCGGACCATGACCGATTCCACGTACACCGCCCAGCTCGTCGGCCCCGAGGGGACCGAGGAGACCGAGGTCGAGCTCATCAACGGGGAGCCCGTGAAGAGCTTCGTCCGCGCCACCTCGCTCAGCGAGGAGGAGCAGGTGTGGGAGCTCGACCCCGACGCCGACGGGTACGTCTATCGTCCCGCGGGCATCCCGGGAGCCGACTACTCCTGATCGGCGGGGGCGGCAGCGGTCCTACGGCAGCAGGATCGGCAGGCAGCAGAGCACGCTGACGGCACCGGCACCGATCGCCGCCAGGGTCCACGGCAGGGCCGGCCGCGCGAACAGCTGCGCGCGGCCCATGCCGCGCTCGCGTGCGCTGAGCAGCCCGCCGACGCACAGCAGCACCCCGCTGGTCAGGATGGCGGCGAGCGCCACGAGCAGCAGGGCGAGCGTCGGATCCATGTCCACGGTCGAGAGGCTATCGGCGGGGCGCGGCGACGGCGGCCGGCCGAGTTGCCCCGTCTGCCCCCGCCGTAGGATCGAGGTCCCGCACGACGTGAGGAATCCCATGAGCACCAGCCCGTCCACGCCCGCGACCGACACCGCCGCGATCGCCCGCATCATCGACCACACGCTCCTGAAGCCCGAGGCCACGCGCGACGAGGTCGCCGCGCTCGTCGCCGAGGCCGTCGAGCTCGGCACCTACTCCGTGTGCGTCTCGCCGTCGATGCTGCCGCTCGAGCTGCCGGCGGGATCCGACCTGAAGGTCGCGGTCGTCTGCGGCTTCCCGAGCGGCAAGCACCACAGCGAGGTCAAGGCCGCCGAGGCCGCGCTCTCAATCCGCCAGGGCGCCGACGAGATCGACATGGTGATCGACGTGGGCGCCGCCCGCGAAGGCCGCTTCGCCGACGTCGAGGCCGACATCCGCGCGGTCCGCGAGGCCGTGCCCACGCCCGCCGTGCTCAAGGTCATCATCGAGTCGGCCGCGCTCGACGACGACCAGATCGTGGCCGTCTGCACCGCGGCCGTCGCCGCCGGCGCCGACTTCGTCAAGACCTCCACGGGCTTCCACCCCACCGGCGGCGCGACCGTGCACGCGGTCGAGCTGATGAGCCGCACGGTCGACGGCAAGGCCGGCGTCAAGGCGTCCGGCGGGATCCGCACCTACGAGACCGCCGTGCAGATGATCGAGGCGGGGGCCACGCGCCTCGGCGTCTCGGGCAGCGCGGTCGTGCTCGCGGGCCCCGTGCAGACGCCCGAGAACGGCGCGCTCGGATCGAGCGGCTACTGATGCCGACAGACCGCCGCGCGCACCTCGCGGACATCGGCCGCTTCATCCAGGCCTCGCCCTCCTCGTTCCACGCGGCCGAGGAGGGTGCGCGCCGGCTCGAGACCGCGGGCTTCACGCGCCTCGACGAGCGCGACGCGTGGCCGACCGGCTCGGGGAAGCGGTTCATCGTCCGCGACGGCGCGCTCCTCGCCTGGATCCAGCCCGCCGGCGCGCACGCCACCACGCCCTTCCGCGTGCTCGGCGCCCACACCGACTCCCCCGGCTTCAAGCTGAAGCCGAAGCCCACCATCGGATCCGACGGCTGGCTCCAGGCCGGCGTCGAGGTCTACGGCGGCCCGCTCCTCAACTCCTGGCTCGACCGCGACCTCGAGCTCGCCGGCCGCCTCGTCACGCGCGACGGCCGCCGCCACCTCGTCCGCACCGGCCCGCTCCTGCGCTTCCCGCAGCTCGCCGTCCACCTCGACCGCGGCGTCAACACCGACGGGCTCCGGCTGGATCCGCAGCGCCACACGAGCCCGATCCTGGGCACGGGCTCCCCCGCCGACGCCGACGTGCTCGGCCACCTGGCCGGCCTCGCCGGAGTGGCGGCGGACGACGTGCTCGGCTATGACGTGGGCGTCGCCGACACCCAGGCGCCCGGATCCCTCGGCCTCGCGGGCGAGCTCTTCGCCGCCGGCCGGATGGACAACCTCAGCTCCGTCCACGCGGGCCTCGCCGCCCTGCTCGAGCTCGCCGGCACCGCCGACGACGACCCGGACGCGCCCGTCGCGGTGCTCGCCGCCTTCGACCACGAGGAAGTCGGATCCGCTACCCCGTCGGGCGCCGCCGGCCCCGTCCTCGAGGACGTGCTCGGGCGCATCTCCGCCGGCCTCGGCGCCTCGTCCGAGGAGCGTCGCCGCGCGTTCGCCTTCTCCTGGTGCCTCTCCGCCGACGCCGGCCACGCCGTGCACCCCAACTACCCGGACCGCCACGACCCGGCGAACCGGCCGGTGCCGAACGGGGGCCCGCTGCTGAAGATCAACGCGAACCAGCGCTACGCGACCGACGGCGTCGGCGCGCGCGAGTGGGCCCTGGCCTGCGAGCGCGCGGGCGTCCCGTTCCAGGAGTTCGTCTCCAGCAACGCGGTGCCGTGCGGCTCGACCATCGGCCCGATCACCGCGACGCGGCTCGGGATCCGCACGGTCGACGTGGGGATCCCCCTGCTCTCGATGCACTCGGCTCGCGAGCTGTGCGGCGCCGACGACCCGGGGCACCTCGCCGCCGCAGCCGCCGCGTTCCTCCGCCCGGCCGCCTGACCCGCGGCACGACCCGCGCCGCACGACGCTCGCCGCACGACGCTCGCCGCACGACCGAGGGCCCGACGCGTTCCGCGCCGGGCCCTCGGTCGTGGAGTGCGCCGGGGATCAGCCCCCGTACGACGCGAGCAGCGCGCGCATCTTCGTGAGCTGCTCGCCCTGGGACGCCGCCATGGCACCCGCCAGCTCGAGCGCCTCGGTCGAGGTGCCGAGCTGCGACTCCCCGTGGGCCAGCTCGATCGCGGCCTGGTGCCGGGCGATCATGCCCTGGAGGAACAGCCGGCCCGCGTCCGTGCCGCTCGACGCCCTGAGCACCTGCAGCTCGGAGTCGAACGCCGTGTCGCTCATCGCCTCGATGTCGGCCTCGGACGCGGCACCGTCGGTCGTGCCGCCGGCGCTGCCGTCCTCGGATCCGCTGCTGGCCGACACCCCGCCCGCCTCGTCGCGGTCCTCGGTGCCGTTCGCGCCGGATCCGCCCTCCTCGCCCGACCACTCCTCGGCGAGCTCCGCGAGCGTCCGGGACTGCGGGCCCTGCTCGTCGCGGATCTGCGCGGCCAGCTCCCCGGCGCCCGGCGGCAGGTCGCGCACCTGGAGCGCGGCGACGGCGAGCTCGACGGATCCGGCGGCGTGGTCGCCCATCTCCTCGGCGAAGGAGAGGTCGGCGCGGTTCCAGCCCTGCGACTCCGTCTCGGAGGGGGCGGCCGCGTCGGCGCTCGGGCTGGCGTCGGCGTCGGGCGTGCGCGGCGGGGTGGAGCAGCCGGCGAGCGCGGCGGCGATGACGATGGCGGTCGTGGCGGCAGCGAGCCGGTTGCGGTATCCCATGCGACGATCCTCCTCCACGGCGCGGCGTCGGAGGGGCCGACTGTAGGTTCTCCCCATGCCCGAGATCGTCGACCTGCCGCATCCCGGCGTCACCCTCGAGTTCGGCGACCCCGGCAGCCCCGTGGTCGTGCTCGTCCACGACGACCACGGCCGCCTCCCCTGGCTCGACCAGTACGCGCTCGCCCTCGCCCGCGCGGGCTTCCACGTGCTCGTCCCCGACCTCTACGACGGCCGCGCCACCCTCGACGACGCGCTCGCCGAGGGGCTGGCCGCCCAGCTCGACGTGGGGTTCGCGCTCGGCACGATCCGCGACGGCATCGACTCGGCGCGCGCCCGAGGATCCCGGCGCGTCGGCCTCGTCGGCTTCGCGCCCGGCGGCTGGCTCGCGCTCCTTGAGGCGCAGGACGGCGGCGCCGACGCCGTGGTCGCCTACTGCGCGAGCCTCGGCCCCCAGGAGCACGGCGTCATCCCGTGCGCGGTCCTCCTCCACCTCGCCGAGCACGACGACTGGATCGACGACCAGCGACCCGAGGCGTTCATCGGCCGGCTCCGCGAGCACGGCACGCCCATCACCTCGCACACCTACCCCGGCACGACCCCCGTGTTCCCCAACGCGAGCCTCCGCGACCGCATGGATCCCGACGCCGCGGCCCTCGCCTACCGCCGTACGGAGGCGTTCCTCCGCGAGCACCTGGCAAACGGGTCCTGATCCAGTAGCGCCTGCGCACCAAACCGGTCGCTTAGGCGGTACGAATGTAAGGAGCCTGGGAACGCCCCGGCTCTTCCCTACCAGTGGAGGCACCATCATGAGCTCATCCCCGAACCGCCTGCTCGGCACCGCATTCGGCGCCGTGTACGTCCTCGTCGGCCTTCTCGGCTTCCTGTTCCCGCCGCAGAGCGGGGGCTTCTTCTCCTCCGACGGCGGCCTGCTGCTCGGGATCTTCATGGTGAACCCGTTCCACAACGTGGCCCACCTGCTCATCGGCGCGGCCCTCCTCATCGGCGGCCTCTCCAGCGTCGCGTCGGCCAAGGCCGTGAACTCCACCATCGGATTCGCGTACCTCGCGCTCGGCATCGTCGGCTTCTTCCTCGTGAACACTGACTTCAACATCCTCGCGCTCAACACCGCGGACCACTTCCTGCACCTCGGCAGCGCCGTCGTGCTGCTGATCGTGGGCCTCGGCGCCGAGAAGGGCGTCCGCAACCGCGCCGCCCGCGCCGCTTAGGCAGCGCCACCGCCGCGCCGCTGCACCGGGCGCGTCACGCATCACCGCACGACAGCACCACCCGCACGACAGCACGCAGCACCGCACCACCCGCGGCGCCCGGGACGACGAAGGGACCAGCACGTGTCACTGCTCATCCGCCACTGGCTGGCCCTCGCCGCCCTGGGCGCCGCGCTCATCCACCTGGCCGTCGGCGCGGGATCCCCGCCCGCGGCCATGGTGGCACTCCTCCTCATCGGCCTCGCCGAGGGCGCGTGGGCCGTCGCGGCCCTCCGCTCCGACCGCCTGCCGGTCCCCGGCTGGGCCGCCCTCGGCGCTCTCGTCCCGGTCGCCGGCTGGGCCCTCCTCGTGACGGCCGCGGTCGTCATGTCCGCCCCCGGCATCACCAGCGACCTGCCCGTGATCCCCATGCTCGCCGCGACCCTGCTCGACCTCGTGGTCGCCGCGGTCGTCGGCCGCCACCTCCGCTCGCATGCCGAGTCCGAGGCCCTGGCCGTGTGCACGGCCGTCGAGGCCACGTTCCCGGCCGACGCCGCGCTCGTCGGATCCGGCGCGCCGCTCCCGTCCCCCGCCGCACCCGCCGCACCCGTCTCCGCCGCGCTGCCGGCCTCCGCCGCCGGCACGCCCTCCACCGCCACCGCCGAGGCGGATCCCGAGCGCACGGGCGGCCGCTACCTCGCGGGCGTGCTCGTCGGCGCCTTCGTCGTCGCCGGCCTCGTGACCCCCGCACTCTCGCTCACGCGCGCCGGCGAGTTCGCCGTGCCGCACGGCCAGCACAGCTCCATCGACCTCGACGGCATCCAGGGCGAGCACTCCGGCCACTGAGCCGGTCGGCCGGCCCGCAGCACGCGGACCCGGGTCAGCTCGCGGGCGCGACCGACGGCGTCACGCGGATCCTGGTCGCCTCGCTCATGAACCGCCGCACGTTCTCGTCGACGATGATGTCGCCCGGCCGCAGCGGCCGCGTGAGGAACAGCCCGTCGATGTCGGTGATCCGGCTGAGGGCCACGTAGGTCTGGCCGGGGCTGAAGACGCGCGCGCCCAGGTCCACGATCGCCCGGTCGTACGTCTTCCCCTGCGACTTGTGGATGGTGACGGCCCACGCCAGCCGCAGCGGGAACTGCGTGAAGTCGGCGACCACATCGCGCCGCAGCTGCTTGGTGGTGGGCGAGTACGAGTACTTGTGCTTCTCCCACGTGACCGGCTCGACCTCGTGCACGACGCCGTCGAGCTCCACGTACACGTTGGTGTCGATGCGCGTGACGACGCCGACGGATCCGTTCACCCAGCGCTGGTCGACGTCGTTGCGGAGGAACATCACCTGCGCGCCGATCTTGAGGTCGAGCTTCTCGTCGGCCGGGTAGGTGCGCCCGCCGAAGTCGCCCGTGACGTCGGCGGTGGCGGTGAGCGAGCGGCCGGGCAGGCGCTTGAGGGCCTCCGCGTTGATCCGGTTCACGGTGTCGTTGCGCGTCGCGAGCGTGATGGCGCCGTCGGTGGGCGCGGGGCGCGCGCCGGCCGCGTTGAGCACGCCCGCGATCTCCGCCGTGACGCGCCCGTGGCGCACGGCGTTGAGCATCTCCTTGAACGCCTCCTCATGCTGCCGGTGGATCTCGGTGAGCTCGTAGATCCGCAGCTGCGCCTCCTCCCACACCTTCGCGTCGAAGAACCACATGGAGCGGTAGCGGTCGGCGAAGTAGGCGCGCTCGTCGCCGTCGCCGGGCACGGGGGCCAGCTGGTACGGATCCCCGAACAGCACGACCTGCACGCCGCCGAACGGCACGTCCTTCTTGTGGCGCGCCTGGCGGAGGCTGCGGTCGATGGCGTCGACGAGATCCGCGTTGACCATGGAGACCTCGTCGATGACGAGCGTGTCGATGGTGTTGAGGAGCTTCCGCAGCTCGCCGGTCTGCTCGATCTCCTCGTCGGCGATGACCCCGATGGGCAGCTTGAACAGCGAGTGGATGGTCTGGCCGCCGACGTTGAGCGCCGCGACGCCCGTGGGCGCGCAGATCACGATCTGCTTCTCGGTGTTCCACGACAGGTGCGTGAGGAGGGTCGACTTGCCGGTGCCGGCGCGGCCCGTGACGAAGATGTGGTCGCGCGTGCCCTCGATGGCCTGGAAGACCGCGGCCTGCTCCGGGGAGAGGGGGACCGTGCTCACGCGGGGCTCCTGGCGGGTCGGGGACGGGAGGGTGCGCGGATCCGCGGCCGCTGGTGCCGCGCAGATGCGCACTCGAATCTACCCCGGCGCCCGGCCGCGGAGGCGTCGATGCCCCGCCCGTAGGATGATCCGCATGCCGAGCCCCGCCGTCGACGCGCGCGGGGAGCTGCGTCGGGCGGTCCTCGTGTGGTCGCTGCTCGCGGCGCTCCTGGTCGGGGCGTTCCTCGGCACCGTCGCGTCGCTCAACCAGGGCACCTTCAGCGCCCACGGCTTCGTGCGCTCCTACCTCGACGCCCTCGCGCGCGAGGACAGCCGCGACGCGCTCTCCGCTCCCGGCGTCGTGCTGCCGGACACGGGGAGCCGCGCCCTCCTCGACGCCCGCGCGCTGCCCGGCCTCGCCGACGTGGAGCTCGTGTCCGACGAGCCCGCGGGCGACGGCGAGCGCGCGGTCACGTACTCCTACACGCTGCCGTCGGGGCCCGGATCCACCGAGTTCCTGGTGCGCGAGACCCCCGCCGCCCTCGGCCTCTTCGCGCGGTGGGAGTTCGCGACGAGCCCGGTCGCGGCGATCGACCTCGAGCTGCGGCACGCGGCGACGTTCACGGCCAACGGGCTGGCCGTATCGGCGACGCCCGGGGGCGAGGCTGCCGAAGGCGCCGGATCCACGTACCTCGTGCTCGCGCCCGCGTCCCTCGCGCTCGACCACGCATCCGAGTACCTCCAGGCCGAGGACGCGGAGGTCGCCGTGACCGAGCCGGGCAGCGTCGTGCCGGCCCGCGTCGACGCCGAGCCCACCGACGACCTCGTGGCGTCCGTGCAGTCCGAGGTCGAGTCCTACCTGACGCAGTGCACGACGCAGGCCGTGCTGTACCCGTCGGGCTGCCCGTTCGGGAAGACGATCCGCGACCGGATCACCGCGCCGCCCGTGTGGAGCATGACGGCCATGCCCGAGATCACCCTGCAGCCCGCGAGCGACGACCCCGCCGACCTCGACTGGGTCGTGCCGTCGACGGTCGGCACCGCGCACATCAAGGTGCCGGTCCGCTCCCTGTACGACGGCAGCGTCAAGGACCTCGACGAGGACGTGCCGTTCAGCGTGAGCTGGCGGGTCAGCGTGGACGAGACCTCGGGCGTGCGGATCCAGGGCCTCTAGCCGCTCCCGGCACCCTCCCCCCGCGTCACGGTGCGGTGCGGGGGCGGCCGGGCCAGGATCGGGACGCAACAGGGTCCGTGCGACCGCGGGGATCCGTCACCCGAGGAGCGCCCCCATGTCCGCGACCATGAACCCGTACCTGTCCTTCCGCGACCAGGCGGCCGACGCGCTCCTCTTCTACCAGGGGATCTTCGGCGGCGAGGTCGAGACGACCACGTTCGGCGATGGCGGCATGGCCACGGATCCGGCCGAGGCGGACAAGGTCATGCACGGCCAGCTGACCTCCGGCGCGGGCTTCGTGCTCATGGCGTCGGACACCCCGGCCGCGATGGGCGTGCCGAGCGGATCCGCCATCACGCTCTCGCTGTCGGGCGACGACGCGGACGTGCTCGGCGGTTGGTGGGACGCGCTGACGGCCGACGGCACGATCGTGCTCCCGCTGGAGCCCGCGCCGTGGGGCGATCGGTTCGGCATGTGCACGGACCGCTTCGGGATCGACTGGATGGTGTCGATCAGCGCGCCGCCGGCCGCCGCCTGATCCGGTCGGCCGGGTCGCCCGGCTCAGGCCCACCGGCCTCCGCTCGGGACGATGAGCGGCGTGTGCGAGACGGGGTCGTCGATCACCAGGCACGGGAGGCCGAAGACCTCCTCCACCAGCTCGGCCGTGACGATGTCGCGCGGGGCGCCCGACGCGACCACGCGGCCGTCCGCCATCACGATGAGGTGGTCGGCGTAGCGCGCGGCGTGGTTGAGGTCGTGCAGCACGGCGACGATGGTGCTGCCGTCGCGGTGCAGGTCGGCGAGGAGGTCGAGCAGCTCGATCTGGTGGGCGATGTCGAGGAACGTCGTCGGCTCGTCGAGCAGCAACACGGGCGTCTGCTGCGCGAGCGCCATCGCGACCCACACGCGCTGGCGCTGGCCGCCGGAGAGCTCGTCGACGTGGCGGTCCGCGAGGTCGGCGACGCCCGTCGCGGCCATCGCCTCCTGCACGGCGTCCTCGTCGGTGGACGTCCACTGGCGGATGAGGTTCTGGTGCGGGAACCGGCCGCGCGCCACGAGGTCGGCCACCGTGATCCCCTCGGGCGCGATGGCGCTCTGCGGCAGGAGGCCGACGATGCGCGCGACCTCCTTCGCACGGTAGGAGCCGAGCGGCCGGTCGTCGAGGAGCACGCCGCCCGCGGTCGGCGCGAGCAGGCGCGACAGCGCGCGGAGCAGGGTCGACTTCCCGCACGCGTTCGGGCCGACGATCACGGTGAACGAGCGGTCCGGCACGGACACGTCGAGCTGCTCGGAGATCACCCGCCGGTCGTAGGAGAGCGTGACGCCCTCGGCGCGGAGACGCGGGGCGCCGGTCGCTGCCGACGCGGTGGGCGCGGCGGCCGCGGGCGCGCGGGTCTCGGTGTCGTCCACGGGTGGATCTCCCATCGGGTCGGGGGCGGGGGCGTCAGGCACGTCGGGACGCCTCGCGGATCAGCAGCGCGATCAGGTAGGCGCCGCCGACGACGACCGTGACGATGCCCACGGGCACCGTCCCCGGCAGCGCGTGCTGGGCGGCGAAGTCCGCGGCGAGCAGCAGCAGGCCGCCCGTGAGCGCGGCCGGCACGAGCGGCAGGCCGGCGCTCCGCGTGAGGCGGCGGGCGATCTGCGGGGCCGCGAGCGCGACGAACGCGATCGGCCCGGACGCGGCCGTCACGACCGCGGTGAGCGCGACGCCGAGGATCAGCAGCGCGAGCCGCGTGGGCTCGGCCCGCACGCCGTGGGCGCGCGCGGCGTCGTCGCCGAGCTCGAGCTGCCGCAGCGGCGCGGAGAGCAGCAGGATCGCGGGCGCCAGCACGAGGAGGGCGACGAACGCCGGCAGCGCGCGGTCCCAGCCGACGAGCGCGAGGGATCCGGCGCCCCAGATCGACGCGGCCATCGCGACCTCGGTGCCCGCCTTCAGCAGCAGGAACGTGTTGACCCCGTGCAGCACGGCCGTGACGGCGATGCCCGTGATGATCAGCCGGAACCCCTGCACGCCGCCACGGTACGCGAGCAGGTACACGACGAGCGCCGTGCCGAGCCCGCCCGCGAGCGCCCCGATCGCCGTGGGCAGGAAGGTCGCGCCCGCCAGCGTCGTCACGATGAGCGCGCCCGTGTAGGCGCCCGTCGAGAAGCCGATGACGTCGGGCGATCCGAGCGGGTTGCGCGTGAGCGACTGGAACACGGCGCCGGCGACCCCGAGCGCGGCGCCGAACGCGGCGAGCACGCGCGGGAGGCGCCACTCGAGCACGATGGTCGACGCGAACGAGCCGTCGGGGAGCAGCATCGCGCGGATCACCTCGGGCACCGTCAGCGGGAAGTCGCCGGTGCCGAGCGCCACGAGCGCGAGGGCGAGGATCGCGACGGCGAGCGCCGCGCCCACGAGCACCTCGCGGCGCTGCAGCCGGATGCCGACGACGGGCAGGCGTACGGTGCCGGGAATGCGCGCGGCGGGGCGGCGGCCGGCGTCGGCGCGGGCGCGCGCGCTCACAGCCCCGCCGCCCTCTGTCGGCGGACGAGGAGGATCAGCACGGGCGCGCCCAGCACGGCCGTCACGATCCCGGCGGGCAGCTCGGCCGGGCGCAGCACGACGCGGCCCACGATGTCGGCGCCGAGCAGGAGCACGGGCGCGAGCACGATCGTGTACGCGAGGATCCAGCGCTGGTCGGGCCCCACGATCCAGCGCGCGATGTGCGGGATCATCAGCCCCACGAACGCGATCGGCCCCGCCATCGCGGTCGCCCCGCCCGCGAGCAGCGTCACGGCCACGACGGCCACGGCCCGCACGACGACGACGTTCGCGCCGAGCGAGCGCGCGAGGTCGTCGCCGAGCGCGACCGCGTCGAGGCTCCGGGCGATGAGGGCGGCGAGCATCACGCCCCCCGCGAGGAACGGCGCGACCGGCAGGAGGGCGTCCCAGCCGCGGTCCTGCAGCGAGCCCGACTCCCACGCGCGCATGGCGCTGAAGCCCTGGGGGTCGGCCAGGAGCATCCCCGAGGTGATGCCCGCGAGCACCGCGCCGAGGGCAACGCCGGCGAGCGTGAGGCGCACGGGATCCCCGCCGCCGCGCCCCGCGGATCCGACGACGTAGACCACCACGGCCGCCACGAGTGCCCCCGCGAAGGCGAACCAGATGTAACCGCTCACGGCGGTCACGCCGAGCACGCCCGTCGCGATGGCGACCGCGAACGCCGAGCCGGCGGTGACGCCGAGGATGCCGGGATCCGCCAGCGGGTTCCGCGTGACGGCCTGGATGAGCGCGCCCGCGACCCCGAGCGCGAGCCCCGCGGCCAGGCCGACGAGGGTGCGCGGGACGCGGAGGTCGAGGATCACGACGAGCTCGGCCGGATCGCGCGGCCGCCCGGCGAGCGCGTCGACGACGGCGCCGAGCGGGATGTCGCGCGACCCCACGGCGACGCTCGCCAGGCACGCGAGCACGAGCACCCCGAGCGCGAGCAGCAGGCCCGCCGAGCGCGTGAGTCCGCTCCGCGCCCGGCCCTCGGGGGCGTCGGGGGCGGAGGCGCGCGCGAGGACCCGGAGCGACATGGCCCCGTCAGCCTACCGTGCCGTTAGGTTAGGCTCCCCTTGCCTGACGGGATCCACACCGGCCCGTCAGCCCGCACCCGAACACCCGAGAGGCCCCGCAACATGAGGTTCCCCACCACCGGCTCCGCCCTCGTCGCGCTCACCGTCGCGACGCTCGCCCTCACCGGATGCACCGCCTCCTCCGACCCCGGCGCCTCCGCCCCGCCCGCGTCCGGATCCGCGACCGGCGCCTTCCCCTCGACCGTCGACACGAAGTTCGGCGCGGTCACCGTGCCGAGCGAGCCGAAGCGCGTCGTCGCGCTCGGCTGGGGCGACGCGGAGACCGCGCTCGCGCTCGGCGTGCAGCCCGTCGGCGCGTCCGACTGGCTCGGCTTCGGCGCCGACGCGGACGGCGTCGGCCCGTGGGCGCAGGGCCTCTACACGCAGAAGCCGCAGATCATTGAGACCCTCGAGCCGTCCTACGAGGCGATCGCGGCGCTCACGCCCGACCTCATCCTCGACACCAAGGGATCCGGCGACCAGGACCGCTACGACCGCCTCTCGCAGATCGCCCCCACCATCGGCGTGCCCGAGGGCGCCGACAGCTACCTCACCGACATGGACGACCAGGTCGACATGATCGCCGAGGCGCTCGGCCGCGAGGACCAGGGCGACGCCCTCCTCGACGCGGTCGACACGCGCTTCGACGCGGTCGCGGCCGCGCACCCGGACTGGAAGGGCAAGACGGCCACCGCCGCCACCAAGACCAGCGAGGGCTGGGGCGCCTACGCCGAGGGCAGCGAGCGCGTCGCGTTCCTCGAGCGCCTCGGCTTCGAGCAGAGCCCGACCATCGCGGGGATCCCCGTCAACGCCGGCGGCTTCTCGGTCGACGTCTCCTCCGAGCAGCTCGACCTGCTCGACGCCGACGTGATCGTGGCGTTCCCGATCTTCATCGACAAGTCCGTCATCACCGACGACCCGCTGTGGCAGGCGATCCCCGCGGTCGCGGCCGGCCACTCCATCGTCCTCGACGGCGACGTCTCGTCGGCCTACTCGATCGGCACCACGCTCTCCACCGGCTACGCGCTCGACCAGCTCGTGCCGCTGCTGGAGACCGCGACGAGCTGATCCGGATCCGCACCCCGAGCACCCGCACCGCCCCCGTCCCCGCCGCCGCCGGCGTCGCCTGGATCGCCGCCGCCGTCGTCTACGTCGGCACCGAGGCGATCGCCGCGTCCGCCTTCCCCGGTTACAGCTACTCCGCCAACTACATCAGCGACCTCGGCGTTCCGGACGTCGCCGTGTTCCAGGGCCGCGCCATCGACTCGCCGCTGCACGCGGTGATGAACGCCGGCTTCATCCTGCAGGGCGTGCTCTACCTGCTCGCCGCCGTCATCGCGACCCGGGCCCTCCGCGCCGGCCCCCGCCGGACGTTCCTCGCCCTCGCCGCGGTGCACGCCGTCGGGATCACGGTGGTCGGCCTCGTCCACGGCAGCGCCTCGAGCGCGGCGAGCGGCATCGGCTGGATGCACGTGGTCGGGGCGGGGCTCGCGATCATCGCGGGCAACGCGGCCTCGATCGTCGCGGGTCTCGGATCCGGCCGCGTCGGCGCCGCGCGCGTCTTCCGCATCGCGAGCGTCGCGCTGGGCGTCGTCGGCCTCATCGCGGTCGCGCTGCTCGAGGTGCTCGGCGGGTCGGACATCGACGGGATCTGGGAGCGCGGATCCGTCTACACGGTCACCGCGTGGGAGCTGATGACGGGCATCGCCGTGCTCGTCGCCGCCCGCCGCCGCCGCGGGAGCACGCGCGACTGACCCGCGCCACCCGGTCGGGCAGGAGGGCTCAGCGCCGCTCGGCCGCCTGCAGCGCCTCGAGGTTGCGGTTGTACGCCTCGAGCTCGGCGTCGCCGTCGCGGTCGGCCTTGCGGTCGTACCGGACCGAGTCCCGCTTGTCGCTCTTGCTCCACATGATCGCCGTGACGATCGCCAGCACCACCGTCGGGATCTCCCCGATGCTCCACGCGATGCCGCCGCCGGCCTGCTGGTCGGCCAGCGCCGACTCGCCCCACGGCCGCCCCATCGCTCCGAACCAGTCCGCGAGCAGCAGCCCGGTGCCGGTCATGAGCGAGAGGCCGAAGAACGCGTGGAACGCCATGGTCGCGAGCAGCAGCAGCAGGCGCATCGGGTAGGCGAGGCGCACCGGCATGGGATCCACGCCGATGAGGTTCTGCGTGAAGAGGTACCCGACGATGAGGAAGTGCACGATCATCCACTGGTGCCCGATGTGGTCGGTCGTGGCCCAGCTGAACAGCGGCGAGTAGTAGAAGACGAGGAGCGAGCCGGCGAAGAGCACGGCAGCCACGACCGGGTGGCCCACGAACGACGCGAACTTCGAGTGCATGGCCATGAGGATCCACTCGCGGCCGCCGCGGCTGCCGTCCTGCCGCTTGCGGATGGCGCGCATCGCGAGCGTGACGGGGGCGCCCGGCACCAGCAGCAGCGGGATGACCATGGCGAGCACCATGTGCGCCAGCATGTGCGAGCTGAAGAGGTACTTCTGGTAGACGTTCACGCCGCCGTTGGTGATGTAGAAGAGGCCGATCATGCCCGCGACCCAGAGGATCGTGCGGTGCAGGGGCCACGCGTCGCCGCGCGTGCGGAGGCGGTGCACGCCGGCGAGGTAGAAGAAGATCCCGAAGGCGCACAGCAGGATCCAGAGCAGGTCGAAGTTCCACTCGGTGAGGTAGCGCATGGGCGTCAGCTCGGGCGGCAGCGGCTCGCCGGTGAGGATCTGCGCGGGCGTCGGATCCGGAAGCTGCGTCGCGACGACCTGGCTCACGGGCGGCGCCGTGCGGGCGAGAGCCGCGGCGACCCCGGACGCGACGCCCATGAACGCGAGCTCGGCGGTGACGAGCCACCAGAACGGCCCGCGCGCCGCGGATCCGCGCTCCTCGAGCCGGCCGATGAGCACCCGCCGGTACGCGGCGCCGAAGAGCCCCAGCGCGAGGAGCGCCGCCACCTTGATCAGCACGAGCAGCCCGTACGCGGTCAGCAGCCGGTCGAGCGAGCCTACGCGGATCTCGGCGCTCACGTACCCGGAGGCCGCGACGACCACGAAGCACACGAGCGCCACGGCGGAGTAGCGGCGCAGCACCGGCACGAGCCGGTCGCCGTCGAGCTTCGACCGCAGCAGCGCCAGCGTGACCAGGCCACCCAGCCAGATCGCGGCGAAGACGAGGTGCAGGCCGAGCGCGTTGACCGCGGCGTCGTGCCCCTCGGTGCCGCCCGCGTGGCCCTGCTGCGCCATCGGCACGAGACCGCCCACGGCGATGACGAGCACGAACGCGATGGCCGTGTGGTTGCGGACCGCGAAGCACAGCACCGTGACGGTCGCCGCGATCAGAGTGGTCGCGAGCCAGGCCTGGCCCACGGAGATCTGCGTCAGCACCAGGCCGAGGCTCGTGCCGAACTCCGCGCTGAACGAGAACGCGGTGCCCGAGACGCTGAGGAAGGTGAAGAAGGCGGTGATCGCGGAGGCGACCGTCCAGAGGGCGGCGCCCGCGGCCGCGATGTCGAGCGCGCGGCCGTACTCGGGGCGCTGGCGCGACAGGGCGAAGGCCGCGAGCAGCAGCGCGCCGATGGCCGTCGCCGCGGAGATGTTCACCATCATCTTCGCCGCGGGCAGCCCGTAGCGGACCACGGGCCCGGCGTCCTCGAGGAGCTGCGGGGCGGCACCCCCGCCGATGGCGAGGGCGGCCAGCAGGGAGAGGAACGCGACGATGAGGAGGGCGGCGGGCCCCGCGACGCGGAGGAGTCTGGGCATGAGGGGATCAGCCTAACTCGCCCGTCCTGACGGGCGGCTGGCGGCCGTCGGCACCCGCGCGACCGGCCGGGAACGCGACAGCGGGGGCGTCGACCGGAGTCGACGCCCCCGCTGGGCGTGTGGTGAGGAGGACTACTTGACGGCGGCCTTGAGCTTGCTGCCGGCGGAGACCTTGACGCCCTTGGACGCCTTGATCTCGAGGGGCTCGCCCGTCTGCGGGTTGCGGCCGGTGCGCGCGGCGCGAGCCGTCTGCTCGAACGCGACCCAGCCCGGGATCGTGACCTTCACGCCGTCGGCGACGTTGGTCGCGACGGTCGAGAAGAGCGCGTCCAGGACGCCGTTGACGGCGGCCTGGCTCTGGCCCGACTCCGCGGCGACGGCGGCAACGAGCTCGGTGCGGTTGAGTGACTTGTCAGCCATGGGTGTCCTCCTCGGACCTGGTGCCGTTCTTCACGAGCGGCCGTGTGGTGGATGGGGTCTGTCTACGTCAGCGGACCGTGCGAGCCGAAGAGGCCATCAGCGGTCCGTTCGGCCGTACGGCCGCTTGGAACCTACCAGCTGGACTTCGTGATGCCCGGAAGCTCGCCGCGGTGGGCCATGTCACGGAAGCGCACGCGCGAGATGCCGAACTTCGACAGGTTGCCGCGGGGGCGTCCGTCGATGCCGTCGCGGTTGCGGACGCGGATGGGCGAGGCGTCGCGCGGGAGGCGCTGGATGCCGGCGCGGGCGGCCTCGCGGCTCTCGTCGGTGCCGTTCGGGTCCACGAGGGCCTTCTTCAGCTCGAGGCGCTTCGCGGCGTACCGCTCGACGATGACCTTGCGCTGCTCGTTGCGGGCGATCTTGCTCTTCTTGGCCATGGTTAGCGCTCCTCGCGGAAGTCGACGTGCGTGCGGACGACCGGGTCGTACTTCTTCAGCACGAGGCGGTCGGGGTTGTTGCGGCGGTTCTTGCGGGTCACGTACGTGTACCCGGTGCCGGCCGTCGAGCGGAGCTTGATGATCGGACGGACGTCCTGCTGCTTGGCCATTAGATCTTCACCCCACGAGCGAGGATGTCCTTGACGACGGACTCGATGCCGCGGGCGTCGATGACCTTGATGCCCTTCGCGGAGAGCGTGAGCTTGACGTTGCGACGCAGCGAGGGGACGTAGTACGTCTTCTTCTGCACGTTCGGGTCGAAGCGGCGCTTGGTGCGCCGGTGCGAGTGCGAGATGTTGTGTCCGAAGCCGGGGACGGCGCCGGTCACCTGGCAGGTTGCTGCCATGGTTTCCTCCGTAGGTACCGTAGGGCGAGACCGCCCTACCCAAGATTTCTTGTCGGCACGCCCGTCCCCGGTTCTCGAGAGAAGGGGATCCGCCCCTCGGGAGGGGCAGCGGGCGCACATGCGAGCGGATGAGCCGCTCGGCAAAGGTCGAGATTACGCGACGACACGCCCGGACGCAAGCCGGGGGCCCGGGATCATGCGGATGCGGGGGCCTCGGCGACGCCGGCCGTCGGCCCGTCCGCCGCCTCGGCAGCGCGGCGCGTGCACTCGGCGCAGAGCCCGAAGACGTCGACCACGTGGCTCGGCGCGGTGAAGCCGTTGCGCGCCGCGACGTCGTGCGCCCACGACTCGACCTCGTCGGCCGCGATCTCGACGGTCTTGCCGCAGACGCGGCAGATGAGGTGGTGGTGGTGGCCGCCCGATGCGCACGTGCGGTAGAGCGCCTCGCCGTCGGGCGACTGCAGCGAGTCGGCGTCGCCCTCCGCGGCGAGGTCGCCGAGCGCGCGGTAGACGGTGGCCAGCCCGATCGGGGATCCCGCGTCGTGCAGGCGCGCGTGCAGGCGCTGCGCGCTCACGAACTCCGTCGATGCGTCGAGCGCCTGCCGGACGGCCTCGCGCTGCCACGTGTTCCGCTTCATGCCCGTGCCCTCCCGGCGGTCGATCCTCCCCGCCCCGTCAGGGTACGCGTCCCGCCCGACGTGCCGCTGCGCGCCCGGAGGGCGCCGATGCCGCGGCAGACGAGGTAGATCGTGAACGAGATGGTGGTGACGTACGGGCTGATGGGGATGCTGCTGCCGAGCGCGAGCATGATGCCGCCCACGATGCTCGCGAGGGCGAACAGCACGCTGAGCGAGACGACCACGCGCGGCGTCGAGGAGACGCGCATCGCCGCGGCCGCGGGCGTGACCAGCAGCGAGAGCACGAGCAGCGCGCCGACGATCTGGATGGAGACCGCCGTGCCGAGGCCGAGCAGGATCATGAAGACGATCGAGAGCATCCGCACCGGGACGCCGCGGGCCGCGGCCACGTCGGGGTCGACGCTCGCGAACATCAGCGGGCGCCACACGACGGCGAGGCCGACGATGACGACGGCGCTGATGGCCACGAGGTAGCCGAGCTGCGGGTTGTCGACCGACACGATCTGACCGGTGAGCAGTCCGAACTTGTTGCTCGCGCGTCCGTCGTAGAGGGCGAGGAAGAGGATCCCGAGGCCCAGGCCGAACGGCATGATCACGGCGATGATCGAGTTGCGGTCCTTCGCCCGCGTGCCGAGCACGCCGATGGCGATGGCGGCGATCAGCGAGCCCACCAGGGATCCGCCGACCACGTTGACGCCGAGCAGCAGGGCCGCCGCGGCTCCCGCGAACGAGAGCTCGCTCACGCCGTGCACCGCGAAGGCGAGGTCGCGCGTCATGACGAACACGCCGATGAGGCCGCCCACGACGCCGAGCACGGCGCCCGCGATGATGCTGTTCCGCAGCAGCGCGACGAGCGCGCCGTAGTCGGAGAAGTCGAACAGGCGCGACCAGACGTCGCCCGCGTCGGCGAGGAGGTGGATCACGCGGCCCTCCCGTCGGTCGAGCCGACGGCGCCCTCGGGGCCCGCGGCGTGGGAGCCCGCGGCGTCGGAACCTGCGCCCTCGGGGCCCGCGGCGTGGAGGCCGTGCGGCCCGTGGTCGCCGTGCTCGTCGTGATCGTGGTCGGCGTGCGAGTGGTGCCCGTGCGGGTCGTCGGTGGCGCCGACCACGACCACGCGGCCGCGTACACGCACCACGTCGACGGGTGTGCCGTAAAGCGAGCTCAGCACCTCCGAGTCGAGGACCTCATCGGGCGTGCCGATGCGGAACCGGCCGCCTACGAGGTACAGGACCCGGTCGACCATGTCGAGCACCGGGTTGACGTCGTGGGTGACGAACACGACGGCCGCCTCGGTCTCCCTGCGGTGCCGGTCGATGAGCTCGCTGACCACGCGCTGGTGGCCGAGGTCGAGGCTGAGGAGCGGTTCGTCGCAGAGGAGGAGCCGCGGATCCGACGCCAGGGCCTGGGCCACGCGCAGCCGCTGCTGCTCGCCGCCCGAGAGCGTCGCGACCGGGGCGTCCGCGTAGGCCGTGGCGCCGACCGCGTCGAGCAGCTCGTCGACCCGGGCCCGCTCGGCCCGCCGGCTGATCGGCAGTCCCCAGCGGTGGCCGGTGACGCCGAAGCCGACGAGGTCGCGCGCCCGCACGGGCGTGGCCGCGGTGATGAGCTTCTGCTGCGGGATGTAGCCGATGCGCCGCGCACCGCGGCGCATCGGCTCGTCGAGGAAGCGCATCTCCCCCGACGTGAGGCGCTGGGCGCCGAGGACGGACTTGAGGAAGCTGGTCTTGCCGGATCCGTTCGGACCCAGCACCGCGACGAACTCGCCGGGTGCCACGTCGAGGTCGAGTCCGCTCCAGAGGGTGCGCGCGCCGAACGCGAGCGTCGCGTCCCGGAGGCTCAGGACGGGTGCGCCGGTCACGATCCCCGGATCGCGGAGGCCACGGCGTCGACGTTCTCGGTCATCCACTCAACGTACCCGCTGCCCGCGGGCAGGTCGGCGGGGAGCGTCTCCGTGACCGGGACCACCGGGACGCCGGCGGCCTTCGCGGCGGCGACCACCTGGTCGGTCGTGGCACCCGTGGTCTGCGAGTTGTAGACGAGCGCGGCGACCTTCTTCTCGGCGAAGAGCGCGAGCGTCTCCTTGAGCACGTCGGCCGGGACGTCGGTGCCCTCCTCGACGGCCTCGCTGAACTCGTCCGGCGTGCGGTTCTCGAGGCCCATGGCGCTCGTCATGTAGAGGGGCACGGGCTCGGTGATCGCGACGCCCTTGCCGGTGCCCGCGGGCTTCGCGGCGGCCTCGGCCTGGGCGATGCCGTCGAGCTTCGCGGTGAACGCCTGCTCGTTGGCCTCGAACGTGGCGGCGCCCGGAGCGTCGGCCTTCGAGAACGCCTGCTCGATCTCCTCGGCCAGCTTCTTCATCGTCGGCATGTCGTACCAGACGTGCTCGTTGAGCTCGCCCTCGGCCGGCTTCTGGTCGAAGCCGGAGATGTCGACCGCGTTGAGCAGGACGGGGCTCTTCCCGCCGGGGAGCGCCTTGATCATGGTGTCGACGAAGTCGTCGTAGCCGCCGCCGTTCTGGATCACGATGTCGGCCGTGGAGAGCGCCAGCTGGTCGCGCGAGGTGGCCTGGTACTCGTGGGGGTCCTTGTCGGGGCTGTCGATGATGGACGTCACCTTCACGTCGTCGCCGCCGATCTGCTGCGCGATGTCGCCGTAGACGTCGGTCGAGGCGACGACCTCGAGCGTGCCCGTGCCGGACGCCGACGCATCGGCGGAGGGGGTGGTGGATCCGGATGCGCAGCCGGCGAGCGGGACGGCGAGGAGCGAGACGGCGAGCAGGGCGGTGAGGGGGCGACGGTTCATGGATCCGACATTACGGTATTGATAACCACTCTCAAGACCACGGCGCCCCCGCTGTGGAGGGCGGCCCCCTCACTCCAGGAGCAGCGCCGGCTCCTCGATGATGCTCGCGACGTCCGCCAGGAACCGGCTCGCCACGTCGCCGTCGACCACGCGGTGGTCGAAGCTCGCGCCGATGGTCGTCACGAAGCGCGGACGCACCTCGCCGTCGACGACCCACGGCTTCTGCTTGATCGTGCCGAGCGCGACGATCGCGACCTCGCCCGGGTTGAGGATGGGCGTGCCCGTGTCCATCCCGAAGACGCCGATGTTGGTGATCGTGATGGTGCCCTGGCCCATGTCGGCCGGGGTCGTCTTGCCGTCGCGGGCCGTGAGCGTCAGCTGCTCGAGCGCGCGGGCGAGCTCCAGCAGCGACATGGCCTGCGCCTCCTTGACGTTCGGCACGACGAGCCCGCGGGGGGTCGCGGCGGCCACGCCGAGGTTCACGTAGTGGCGGACGATGATCTCCTGGTCGGTCCACGAGGAGTTGACCGTGGGGTTCCGGCGCACGGCCCAGATCATCGCCTTCGCCATGATGAGCAGCGGCGAGACCTTGACGCCCGCGAAGTCGGTGGACGCCTTGAGCCGCTTGACGAACTCCATCGTGCGCGTGGCGTCGACGTCGACGAAGAGGCTCACGTGCGGCGCCTGGAACGCGCTCTGCACCATGGCCGCGGCGATGACCTTGCGGACGCCCTTGACGGGGATCCGGTCCTCGCGCGCATCCGGCCACTCGGGCGTCTCGATGTTCTTGAAGACGCTCGCCTGCTGGGCGGTGCGGATGACGTCCTCGCGCGTGATCTCGCCGACGAGCCCGGTGGCCTCGACCTCGGCCAGGTCGACCTCGAGGTCCTTAGCGAGCTTGCGGATGGGGGGCTTCGCGATGATCGGCACGGCCGAGGCGGCGGGCACCGAGTCCGGACGCGGGGCGCGGGCGGCGGGGGCTCCGGCCTGCGCGCCCGGGCGGGCGGCGTGGCGCGCGGCCGGGGCGGCATCGCCCGGCTCGGCACGGCGACGCCGGCTCGCGACCTTGCCGACCGTGCCGTATCCCACAAGCACGGCACCGGAGGTCTCGTCTGCGGCGGGAGCGGGCGCCGGCTCGCGGTTCTCGATGGCCGTGTCGTCCTCGATCACCGTCTCGCCGGGCAGCGCCATCTGCGCGGGCGTCTCCGCGGGCCCGGACACGCTCGGCGAGCCCTGCGCGATCGCGATGATCGGCGTGCCCACCTCGACCGTCTGGCCCTCCTGCACGAGCAGGCCGGAGACCGTGCCCTCGAACGGGCTCGGCAGCTCGACGAGCGACTTCGCGGTCTCGATCTCGACGATCACCTGGTTGAGCGCCACCTGGTCGCCCGGCTGCACGCGCCACGAGACGATCTCGGCGTCGATGAGGCCCTCGCCCACGTCGGGCAGGGTGAACTCGGAATCAGCCATCGTGCGGTCCTTGTCATCGTGCCGCTGGGGAGCGGCGGGCATCTGTGCGGCGGGCGGCGTCTAGTAGGCGAGCGAGCGGTCGACGGCCTCGAGGATGCGGTCGGCATCCGGGAGGTACAGCGTCTCGAGCTTGGCGGGAGGGAAGGGGGCGTCGAAGCCGGAGACGCGGATCACCGGCGCCTCGAGCGAGTAGAACGCGCGCTCGGTGACGGTGGCCGCGATCTCGGAGCCGACGGACACATGGCCGGGCGCCTCCTGCGCGACGACGAGGCGGCCGGTGCGCTGGACCGACTCGAGGATGGGGCCGTAGTCGACGGGCGACAGCGAGCGCAGGTCGACGACCTCGACGCTCGTGCCCTCCTCGGCGGCGAGCTCGGCGGCCTGGAGCAGCATCGCGACCATGGCGCCATGGCCGACGAGCGTGACGTCGGTGCCGGAGCGCACGACGCGGCTCTCGTGCAGGCCGAGGCCCGGAGCGGAGAGGTCGACCTCGCCCTTCGGCCGGTAGCGCGCCTTGGGCTCGAAGAACATGACCGGGTCGTCGCTCTGGATGGCCTCCTGGATCATCCAGTAGGCGTCGTGCGGGGTGCTCGGGCTCACGACGCGGAGGCCGGGCGTGTGCGCGAAGTACGCCTCGGGGCTCTCCTGGTGGTGCTCGATGGCGCCGATGTGGCCGCCGTACGGCACGCGGATCACGACGGGCATGCGCACGGCGCCCTCGTGCCGGTTGGTGATCTTGGCGAGCTGGCTCGTGATCTGGTCGAAGGCCGGGTAGATGAAGCCGTCGAACTGGATCTCGCAGACCGGCCGGTAGCCGCGCATGGCGAGCCCGATGGCCGTGCCGACGATGCCGGACTCGGCGAGCGGGGTGTCGATGACGCGGCGGGCGCCGAAGTCGCGCTGCAGGTGCTCGGTGATGCGGAAGACGCCGCCGAGCGGACCGATGTCCTCGCCCATGAGCAGGACCTTGTCGTCGTCCTCGAGCGCGCGGCGGAGGCCGGCGTTGAGGGCCTTCGCCATCGGCATGGTCTCGATGCCGGCGGGGGCTCCCGCGCTCGGGGTGGCGGCGTCGTCGGATCCGGCGGGCGTGGCCGCGCGGTCGATGGTGTCGGTCATCGGTTCCCCTCCAGGGAGGCCTCGTAGCGCTCGAGCCACTCGCGCTGCTCCGTCGTGACGGGGTGCGGCTCCGAGTAGACGTGGTCGAAGATGCCGGGCAGCGCGGGGCTGGTGAGCTCGATGGTGCGGCGGCGGACGTCGGCGGCGAGGTCCTTGGCCTCCTCGTCGATGCCGTCGAAGAGCGACTGCGGCGCGCCCTGGTTTCGCAGGTACGCCTCGAGCCGGGCGATCGGGTCCTTGGCAACCCAGCCCTGCAGCTCGTCGTCGGTGCGGTACTTCGTGGGGTCGTCGCTCGAGGTGTGCGCGCCGACGCGGTACGTGAGCGCCTCGATGAAGGAGGGGCCGCCGCCGTTCCGCGCGTCGTCGAGGTGCTTGGCCGTGACGGCGTAGCTCGCGAAGACGTCGTTGCCGTCGACCTGGGTGCTGGGCACGCCGAAGCCGCGGGAGCGGAGGTAGAGGGGCGTGCGCGACTGCGTGCTGACGGGGACCGAGATCGCCCAGTGGTTGTTCTGCAGGAAGAAGACCTGCGGGGTCTGGAAGCTCGCGGCGAAGACGAACGCCTCGCTCACGTCGCCCTGGCTGGTGGCGCCGTCGCCGTAGTAGGCGATGACGGCGGTGTCGCGGTCCGGGTCGCCCGTGCCGACGTCGCCGTCGAACGCGACGCCCATCGCGTAGCCCGTGGCGTGCAGCGCCTGCGAGCCGATGACCAGTGTGTAGAGGTGGAAGTTCGCCACGGCCGGATCCCATCCGCCGTGCGTGACGCCGCGCATGAGGCGGACGATGTCGACCGGGTCGACACCGCGGATCAGCGCGACGCCGTGCTCGCGGTAGGCGGGGAACACGTGATCCTGCGGGCGCGTGGCCCGACCGGATCCGACCTGAGCCGCCTCCTGCCCGGTGCTCGGCGCCCAAAGGCCGAGGTGGCCCTGGCGCTGGAGGTTGGTGGCCTCGAGGTCGAACGCCCGCGTGAGGCGCATGTCGCGGAGGAAGCCGCTGTGCTCGTCCTCCGTGAGTCGCTCGAAGTACGGGAGGAACTCCTCGGCGGAGTCGCTCGGTGCGAGCTCGCCCGCGGGGGTCAGGAGCTGGACCGTCACATCGCTTTCCGGCATCGTCCCAACCTACCGGCGCGCAGGGTGGCCCTCCGGCAGCCCCTGGACAATCTCGGCCGACGCTTTCAGGAGCTTCCGGACAGAGGCCGGCTCGCCGATGGTGACGCGGATGCCCTCGCCCGCGAACGCGCGCACCACCAGCCCGGCGGCAGCCAGCTGCGCCTCCACCTCGGCGGTCTCGGTGCCCGTGGCCAGCCAGACGAAGTTACCGTGGGGTCGCGGCACATCCCATCCCTGCTCGGTGAGGGCGCGCCAGGCCTCGTCCCGGTCGCGCGCCAGGACGGCCACGCGCTCCAGGAGCTCGTCCTCGTGCTCGAGCGACGCCAGCGCCGCGTGCTGCGCATGGCCCGTGACGGACAGCGGGATGGCGGCGGAGCGGGCGGCGTCGAGGATGCGCGGGTGCCCCACGGCGTAGCCGATGCGGAGGCCGGCGAGGCCGTACGCCTTCGAGAAGGTGCGGAGGACGACGAGGTTCGGGTGGTCGGCCACGAGGCGCATGCCGTCGAGGGCATGCTCCTTCCCGACGAACTCGCCGTACGCCTCGTCGAGCAGCACGAGCACGTCGCGCGGGACGGCGGCGAGCAGGCGCTCGAGGTCGGCCTCCGTCACGAGGGTGCCGGTGGGGTTGTTCGGGGTGCAGACGATCACGACGCGCGTGCGGTCCGTGAGGGCCGCGATCATGCCGTCGACGTCGTGCGAGTGGTCGGGCAGGTTCGGGACGGGCACGCCCGTGGCTCCCGCGACCGTGATGAGCGTGGGGTACGCCTCGAAGGAGCGCCACGCGTGGACGACCTCGTCGCCCGGGCCCGCGGCGGCCGTGATGAGCTGCGAGAGGATCGCGACGGATCCCGCGCCCGCGTGGACGTGGTCGACCGTGACGCCGAAGCGCTCGGCGAGCGCGGTGCGCAGCAGGGTCGCGCCCGCATCGGGGTAGCGGTTCACGTCGCGCACGGCGTCGAGCGCCGCGAGGACGGAGGGCAGCGGCTCGAACGGGTTCTCGTTGCTGGAGAGCTTGAAGTCGTCCTCGCCGGCCGGCTTGCCCTGTCGGTAGGCGACCATGGCCGCGATGGCGGGACGGAGCCTGACGGGCGCGGCGTCGTCGAGGGGCGCGGGTTCGGGGATCACCGGGCGATTCTACGGGCGGGTCACCGCCTGGCCCATGGTCCGCGCGGGCGGCGTCTGCGAGGATCGCCGCATGCCCCGATTCCTCGTCCGCGTGGTCGTCAACGCCGTCGCGCTCTGGCTCACCACCCTCATCGTCTCCGGCACCATCGTGACCGCCTACGAACCGGGCGACACCACGGCCACGGTGCTCACCTACCTGCTGCTCGGCGCGATCTTCGGCGTCGTGAACGGCGTGATCGGCACGGCCATCCGGATCGTGGCGTTCCCGCTCTACATCCTCACGCTCGGCCTCATCGCGCTCATCGTCAACGGGCTGCTCTTCCTCCTGGTCGGCGCCATCTCCGACGCGCTCGGCTTCGGCCTCACGGTCGAGGGATTCTGGTGGGGCGTGCTCGGCGCCCTGCTCATGGCGTTCTTCAGCTGGCTGGTGGGTCTCGTCCTCCGCCCGGTGACCTCGAGGGCCTGACCCGCGGGTCACATCCCACCGCCCGGTGCACCCGACGGCCTGATCGGTCCGCGCTCCGCCCGGTAGAGGTGGGAGGCGACGGGCGTCGCCCCGTCGAGGAACCCGTGGAGCTCGTCGCGCGCGCGCTCCAGGAGCGGCGAGCGCGATGCGTCCATCTCGGCCGCCGTCTCCCGGTAGGTGTCGAGCTCGTGCGCGCCAAGCGGACCCGCCTGCGCGGTCGGCGCGAAGGCAGGGGTGCGCACCACGACGTCGTCGCCCGCGTCCCCCTCCGACGTCCGCGCGCCCCCGAGCGCGGGGACGGGGTCGTCCGTGTGCTCCACCGCCACGCCGTCGATCCCCTCGCGGATCGGCAGCTGCCCGACCGGGGAGCCGAACGTGAGCTCGTGGGTGACGTGGAAGCCCGGCGCGTCGCCCACCGACCGCGCGAGGATCCCGCCCATCGAGTAGCCGATGACGTAGACCTCGTCGTCCGCGGTCGCGCCCGCGTCGCGGAGCGCAGTCTCGGCCGCGTGGACGGCGGATCCGCCCTCCGTGGCGAGCGCGGCTACCGCCGAGGCGGGTCCGAAGTCCTCGCGCCCGGTGCGCGGATCCAGGGTCACCATGCCGCCGAGGTACGCCACGAAGCGGCGGCGCCCGTCCGGAGCGCGGTACTCCTCGACGCGCATCTGCGGGGCGCCGGGGACCGGGTCGGGGATCCGCTCGGAGAGGTCGCCCAGCGTCGCGGGCGCCGATCGGAGGGCGTCACGGCGGACGCGGACGGTCGCCGGCGCGTCCCGGAGCAGGCCCACCGCGCCCAGGGCGGCGAGGAGGCCAGCGGTCGTCTCGCGCACGCCGTCGTCGCCAGCAGGGCGCCCCGGCAGGAAGCGCGTGGCCGAGGCCGCGATGTCCGAGACCACGTCGCGGAGGACGCCGGGGAGCACGATGCGGCCGGGCCCGTCGGGATGGAGGGCGAGCATGCTGCCGACGCCCAGCAGCCGGAGCCCGCCCAGCCTCAGCGGGTCGGGCTCGCCGCCGATGCCGCCCAGCAAGGCGCGAGCCGCATCCGTCGCACCTTCGCCCGAGGCGGATCGCACGCAGCGGTCCACGTCCCGCTCCCCGTCCACGTACTGGGCGGCGACGCGGCGCAGGTCCGCGGCGAGCGCCCGCGCATCGTGTGCGGCGGAGGCCAGGAGGCCGCGCGGGGCGTCGAGGGCCGCATCGTGATCGCCCGTGATGGAGGCCACCAGCGGCGGCAGGGCGAGCGCGCGGGCATGGTCGTCCAGGCGCCCGCCCGCGTCGTCGAGCCGCGCGGCGATGCGCGTGAGGTCGTCCGTCTCGACCGCGGTGCCGCCTCCCTCCGTGACGGTGAGCCCCGCGACCGCCGCGGTCACGCGTGCGCTCCGGGGCAGCCGGGCGCGGACGCGTCGTGGAGGAGGGTGCCGGCGAGCGCCACGCGGCCGGCGAGGTCGTCGAGGGCACGGACGAACGCGTCGTGCGCGCGGCCGGACCACGACGGGTCGTCCCGGCAGGACGCGATGTCGCGCTGCGTCTCCGCGACCGCATCGGCGATGGCGGCGAGCGCGTGCGCGCGCGTCAGCGCCTCCGCGCGGAGCTGGCCGGGTGTGCTCCCGCTCCCCCGCCCCGTGCCGCCGAGCGGATCGCCGCCGCCCGCATCCCATCCGCCCGGCTGTTCCCGCATCACGTCCCGTCCTCTCCCGTGGGCCCGCATCGTGCGCCGGCGGCGACCAGGGCCAGCCGCCGGGGGCCGCATCCGGGGGACGGGCCGCGGATCGGGGATGTGGGGAGGGACCGCAGCCGACAGAATGAGCGCATGGGAGCCCCCGACTCTCCGGCCGCGACGGCTCCACCCGTCTTCCGGATCGCCTTCGTCTGCACCGGCAACATCTGCCGCTCCCCCATGGCGGAGGTCGTCTTCCGGGACCTGGTCCAGCGGGCCGGGTACGCGGACCGCGTCTCCGTGACGAGCGCCGGCACGGGCGACTGGCACGTGGGCGAGCAGGCGGACGCGCGGACGCTCGCCGCGCTCGAGCGCCGCGGCCTGGCCGGATCCGCGCACCGCGCCAAGCAGTTCGACCCGGACACGCTCCCGGACCTCGACCTGGTCGTCGTGTTCGATCGCGGACAGGAGCGGACGCTGCGGCAGTGGGCCAGGACGGAGGCGGACCGGGCGAAGATCCACCTGCTGCTGTCGTTCGATCCTCCACAGGCCCACCTGCGGGACGTGCCCGACCCGTACTACACGGACGCGGCGATGTTCGATCGGGTTCTTGGGATGATAGAGCGAGCCGCCCGGGCCCTCCTCGCGCAGGTGGAGCCCGGCATCCGTCCCCCCAGCTAGGAGATCCCCCCGCATGAGCCCGTTGCCCCCGCAGGTGCTGAGCCCCCTCGACGGCCGCTACGCCCCCGTCGTCACCGAGCTCGGCGAGCACCTCTCGGAGGCGGGCCTCAACCGGGCGCGCATCCACGTCGAGATCGAGTGGCTCATCCACCTCACCGACCGGTCGCTCCTCTCCTCCTCGCCGTTCACGGACGAGCAGAAGACGGCCCTGCGCGAGGTCGTCGAGGGCTTCGGGCAGGAGCAGATCGACGCGCTCGCCCGCGTCGAGGCCGTCACCCGGCACGACGTGAAGGCCGTGGAGTACTTCGTGCGCGACCGCCTCGAGGAGCTCGGCCTCGGCCACGTCGCGGAGCTCACGCACTTCGCGTGCACGAGCGAGGACATCAACAACCTCTCCTACGCGCTCGTCATCGACCGCGCCGTGCGCGAGGTGTGGCTGCCGAAGCTGGTCTCCGTCATCGGCGCGCTGCGCGAGCGGGCCCTCCTCTTCCGCGACGACGCCATGCTGTCCCGCACGCACGGGCAGCCGGCCACGCCCACCACCCTCGGCAAGGAGCTCGCGGTGTTCGTGCACCGGCTCGAGCGCCTGCGGGCCGACGTGGAGGACGTCGAGGTGCTCGGCAAGTTCAGCGGCGCCACCGGCACATTCGCCGCGCACCTCGCCGCCGACGCGGACGTCGACTGGCCCGCGGAGTCGCGCGCCTTCGTCACGTCGCTCGGGCTCGTGTGGAACCCGCTGACCACGCAGATCGAGTCGCACGACTGGCAGGCCGAGCTCTACACGCGCATCGCCCACGTCAACCGCGTGCTGCACAACCTCTGCACCGACGTGTGGACCTACATCTCCATGGGGTACTTCCGGCAGATCCCGCAGGCCGGCGCCACCGGCTCGTCCACCATGCCGCACAAGATCAACCCCATCCGCTTCGAGAACGCGGAGGCGAACCTCGAGCTCTCGGACGCGCTGCTCGACTCGCTGGCGTCCACGCTCGTCACGTCGCGGCTCCAGCGCGACCTCACCGACTCGACGACGCAGCGCAACGTCGGCGTCGCGCTCGGGCACTCGCTGCTGGCGCTCGACAACATCGGGCGCGGGCTGCTCGAGATCGACGTCGACCGGGCGCTGCTCGCGGCCGACCTCGACGGAAACTGGGAGATCCTCGGCGAGGCCATCCAGACCGTCATCCGCGCCGAGATCGTGGCGGGACGCAGCTCCATCAGCGACCCGTACGCGGTTCTCAAGGAGCTCACGCGCGGCAAGCGCGTGGGGCGCGACGAGATGCGCGCGTTCGTCTCCGGGCTCGACATCGGGGACCAGGCCAAGGCGCGGCTGCTCGAGCTGACCCCGGCGGGCTACGCGGGGCTGGCGTCGCAGCTGGTCGACCACATCCTCTGAGCCGGCTGGCCCGGGGGCGGAGGTGCGGGGATCCGCGGCTCGGCCCCCGGACCCGACGCGGTCGAGTGGCGTCAGGCGGTCAGACGGTCAGGAGGGCCGGCCGGGTGTCGCGACGACGCTCAGTGCCGGGTCGGCCGATCCGGGTGGTCCTGGTCGTCCATGTCCTGCAGCTCGTCGCGGTTGGGCTTGAACGACAGCACGAGCATGGCCATCATCACGAGCGCGCCGATGAACGCAACGCCCGTGAAGACGATCACGACCGTCCAGCCCTGGGCGTCGGCCGGCCGGGTGCTGAGGGCCACGATGAGGCCCACGAACGCGGCGAGCACGCCCGCGATGCCGAGCAGCTCGGCGGGGCGCATGCGGTCCTTGCGGATGTTGGAAGTCACGGTCAGCTCGCGCTCTCGGTGGTCCGGGGGGCGTCCGCCGCGGAGGTCGCGGTGGGCGTGGAGGTGCCCCATTTCATGCTCAGGGCGGCGATGACCAGGAAGACCCCGACGATCGCCGCGTAGGCGCCCAGGAGGCCGACGGCCACGACGGGAGCGGTGAGCTGGCCCTCGCGCTGCTCGACCCCGCCGTACTGCACGACGAGGTCCGGCGGCACCAGGAGGAAGGCGACGGCGAGGACGACGGTGAGCGCGCCGGCGGTGACGGCGTCGGTGGCGCCCGGCACGCGGCCGCGCGAGCGCAGGCCGGCGACGAGCTCCAGGAACCCGGTGACGACGGCCCAGACGCTGACGACGTAGAGGAGCACGAGCACGCCCCCGTCGCGCGCGAGCAGTGCGGCGACGCCGGCCACCGCGGTGATCGCGCCCTGCACGATGGCGCCGGTGCGGATCCGCGCGGCGGGACCGCGGAGGACCCGGGCGCCGAGGCCCGCGGTGATGGGCCCGGAGAGGATCGCGAAGACCCCGAACGCCACGAGGCCGAGGGACGGCGAGTGGTCGGTGGAGAAGGTGATGAACGCGGCGAGCGCGAGGGCGGGCAGTGCGCGCAGGAGGAGCACGGGCCAGTACGCCGCCCGGAACGTCAGCTCGTCCTCGGACACGGCAGCCTCTTTCTCCATCCCGGCCAGCCTACTCGGTGGGTTCCTGGGCGGATGCTCGGCCGGGCGCCGCGGCGACGGTCCTGCCGGGCTGGCATAGGCTCGATCCGTGACGAGTCCCCTCCCCCGTCTGGCCGCCGCGGCGGCCGGTGCGGTCGTCGGGCTCGCGGTCGTCTGCGCCGTGGGCGTGGCCTGCGGGATCGTCTACGCGAACCGGGCGTTCTGAGGCGCGGCGGCCCCGCGGCCGACGGCCCGGGATCCACCTGCCGGGCCGCTTGATCCGCCGCTCCGCCCGCCGCGCACCCGCGCCCCGCAACCCGCAACCCGCAACCGAGAGGCCCCGCCGTGCCCCAGCCCGAGACCGCGCCGCGGCCCGCCTCCGAGACCGGCCGCGCGGCAGGCGGGTTCATCCCCGTCGACCGCGCCGTCGTCGCCGCGCCCGAGGGCGCCGCGGAGCACCTCGCCCGTCGCGACCGGCTGGCTCTCGGGATCGACATCGGCGGCACGACGCTCAAGGCCGGGATCGTCGACGTCACCACGGGGATCCGGCTCACCGAGCGCATGACCGTCGCGAAGCCCGTGGGCGGCGAGCCCGAGGACATCGCGGACGTGATCGCCGAGATCGTGCTGGAGCTGACGCCCGACGAGGACCTGCCCGTGGGCGTCGGCGTCCCCGGCATCGTACGGGACGGCATCGTCCGCTCCTCCGCCCACATCTCCGACCGGTGGCTCGGCATGGACGCGCGCACCGCCATCCGCGAGCGCAGCGGGATCGACGTCCTCACCGTCAACGACGCCGACGCCGCGGGCGTGGCCGAGCTCGAGTACGGCGTGCTGCAGGGCCGCGACGGCCTCGTGATCCTCACGACGCTCGGCACCGGGATCGGCACGGCGCTGCTGCACGACGGCACGCTCATCCCGAACAGCGAGCTGGGACACGTGCACATCGACGGCGGCGACTACGAGATGCAGGCCGCGTTCTCCGCCGTGCGCCGCGAGGGGCTGACCTTCGAGGCGTGGGCGGCGCGGCTGGAGCGCTACTACCGGCACCTCGAGTCGATCATGTCGCCCGACCTCATCGTCGTCGGCGGCGCGGCGGCGCACGAGTTCGCGCGCTTCTCCGGGTTCCTGCACCTCGACACCGAGATCATCGCGGCGAGCCGGGGCAACGACGCCGGGCTGGTCGGGGCGGCGCTGCTCGCGCACCGGGCGGGCGTCGCGCCCGACTGATCCGGCGCGGTACGAGCCGGGACGAGCCGAGCCGACACGCTCCCGCCCGCCGCGGACCGGCAGACTGGCCGCATGAGCACCGCCGCTCCCCGCCCGCTGCGCGTCGTCCTGTCGCCCGACTCGCTCACCGGATCCGCCACCGCCGTCGAGGCCGCCCGTGCCCTCCGCCGCGGCTGGCTCCGCGCGCGGCCCGGCGACGACGTGGTGATCGCGCCCATGGCCGACGGCGGGCAGGGCACGCTCGACGTGCTCGCGGCGGCCGTCCCGGGAGCGCGCCGCGTACCCGTCCGCGTCATCGGACCCGACGACCGGCCGGTCGACGCGCACTGGCTCCTGCTGCCCGACGGCGCGGGTGTGGTCGAGGTCGCGTCGACGAGCGGGATCACGCTGCTGGATCCGCTCCGCCCGCTCACCGCGCACACCCGCGGCTTCGGCCAGGCGGTCCGCGCGGCCCTCGACGCCGGAGTCCCCCGCCTGCTGCTCGCGCTCGGCGGCAGCTCCTCGACCGACGGCGGCGTGGGCGCGCTCCGCGAGCTGGGCGCACGGGCGAGCCGCGCCGACGGCTCCCCGGCGGGCGACGGCGGTTTCGCGCTCGCGGGCATCGCGTCGCTCGACCTCACGCGGATCCGGGCGCTGCCGACCGGCGGCGCCCGGATCCTCGGCGACGTCCGCGCTCCCCTCACCGGTCCCGAGGGCGCGGCCGCCGTCTACGGTCCGCAGAAGGGCGCGACGCCGGCGGACGTCCGCGCGCTCGACGCCGGACTCGCGCACCTCGCCGCGCTCCTCGGCGTGGATCCGGCCACCCCGGGCACGGGCGCGGCGGGCGGCACCGCGGCGGGCCTCGTCGCGTGGGGCGCGGTCGTGGGATCCGGATCCGCGGGCGTGGCCGACGCGATCGGCCTGGCCGGTCTCCTCGCGGACGCCGACGTCGTGATCACCGGCGAGGGCCGCTTCGACGCGCAGTCGCGGACGGGCAAGGTCGCCTCCCACGTGCTCGACGTCGCCCGGGCGCACGGCACCGCGGCGATCCTCGTGGCCGGCTCCGTCGCCGCTCCCACGGTCGGGTTCGCGGCCGCGGTCTCCCTCACCGACCTCGCCGGATCCGCGGACTCCGCGCGCGCGGACGCCGTGACCTGGCTCGAGCACGCCGCCGAGGACGTGGCGCGCGGACGGGCGTGGCGCGGCTGACGCCCGAAGGTCTCAGTCCCGGGCGACGGCCGCCGGGTCCGCGCGCCCCGCGGCACCCGCAGCGCCCCGCCCCCGCGACCGCTCGCGGGAGGGCTCCTGAAGCCGCTCCCGCAGCGCGCGGTACTCCTCCGCCACGTCCGCCGCCGCGACGTCCCACGTGCGCCGGGCCGCGTGCGCCCGCGCTGAGGCCGAGAGCCGCGCGAGGGCGGGACGGTCGGCGAGCAGGTCGCGGATCGCGCGGGCCCAGTCGGCGGGATCCCGCGTCGGCACGAACACGCCGCTCACGCCGTCCCGTACCGAGTCGACGAGCCCCTCCGTCCGCGACGCGACGACGGGCGTGCCGCACGCCGCGGCCTCGAGCGCCACGAGCCCGTAGGTCTCCGCCGCCGACGGCATGAGCGCGAGGTGCGCGCCGGCGAGGACGCGGGCGGTCGCCTCCCGATCGAGCGCACCCACGAAGACGACGTCGTCCTCGAGGCCGAGCGAGCGCACGAGCGCGTGCAGGCTCGCCGCGTACGCGTCCCGGCCGGGCGAGATGCCGCCGGCGATCACGAGCAGGGGCCGGGTCGCCGGATCCAGCAGGGCCATGGCCCGCAGCGCGACGTCCTGCCCCTTCAGCGGCTGGATCCGCCCGAGCAGCACGATCCGCACCCGCCCGCCGCCGTCGCGGCCCGACGGCTCCCGCAGGAACGCCTCCTCCACGCCCGGCGCCACGACGTGCACGGCGGCGGGATCCGCGTCGTACGCCTCCACGAGCAGCCGCTTCTCCGACGCCGCGGACGCGACCACGAGGTCGGACGCGCGCACGAGCCGCCCCTCGTCCGCGAGCCGGGACGCGGGCTCCGGGGTGTCCCCCGCCACGAGCCGGCGGTTCTTGCCCGCGGACACCGAGTGGAGGGTCAGCACGTGCGGCACGCCCCACGCGCGCGCGACCGGCAGGGCCGCCACGGCCGACAGCCAGTAGTGCGCGTGCACGACGTCGGCCGGCGGCAGCGCGGCGAGGGCGTCGGCGAACGCGTCCGTGATCCCGGGCAGCTCCTCCTTCGCAAGCGGCCCGACCGGCCCCGCCCGCAGCGACAGCAGCTCGACGCCCGGCGCGACGGGCAGCACCGCCGGATCGGCCGGATCCGTGGCGCGCGTGATCAGCCGCACCTCGTGCCCCTGCCGTCCGAGGCTCCGCGCGAGCTCCAGCAGGTAGACGTTCAGCCCGCCTGCGTCGCCGGTGCTCGGGGTCTGGATCGGCGACGTGTGCAGCGAGACGAACGCGATCCTCATGGGCCCGATCCTACGAGCGCGCCCGCGCCCCCTCCCGAGCCCGACGTCCGCCGCGACCGCGCACCGCCCGGACGGGGGCAGGAGATCCGCGCCCCCGATCCGGGAGAATGGGCGGATGCGGTCGCCCGGCCGCGTCCCGCCCACTCCTCTCCTGCCCCGGGAGAGCCCGTCTGGAGGCCCGCATGACGCGCCCTGCCGGCACCGCGACCATGCAGATCGGCGAGCTCGCCGAGCGCACCGGCCTGTCGCACCGCACGCTCCGCCACTACGACGAGACCGGCCTCCTGCGCCCGTCCGGCCGCTCCGAGGGCGGCTTCCGCCTCTACACCGACGACGACCTGGAGCGCCTCCTCCTCATCCGCCGGATGAAGCCGCTCGGCTTCTCGCTCGAGGAGATGATGCGCCTGCTCGAGGTCTCGGACGCCCTCGACGCCGCCGGCCCGGACGACGACACCGCGTCCTTGCGCGCGGATCTCGCCGCCTTCGTCGCCGACGCCGAGGAGCGCCGCCGCCGCCTCGCCGAGCACCTCGCCATGGCCGACGAGTTCCTCGACCGCCTCCGAGCCCGCTGACCGGGCTCGCTCACCTGAGGCGCTGACAGCGGGCCGCGCCCACCCGCCGGCCCGACCCCGCGGATCCCCCGCCCGACACCGCCTCGTACCATGGGGAGGTGTCGACCATCACCCCTCCCCGCGCGCCCGCCTCGGCCTCCGCCTCCCCCGTGCTGCGCGAGGCGTCCCGCCGTCGCACCTTCGCCGTCATCTCCCACCCCGACGCGGGCAAGTCCACGCTCACCGAGGCGCTGCTCCTGCACGCGCACGCCATCGGATCCGCGGGCGCGGTGCACGGCAAGCAGGGCCGCAAGTCCACGGTCTCCGACTGGATGGACATGGAGAAGGAGCGCGGCATCTCGGTGAGCTCCGCCGCGATCCAGTTCACCCACCGCGACACCGTCATGAACGTCGTCGACACCCCCGGTCACGCCGACTTCTCCGAGGACACCTACCGCGTGCTCTCCGCGGTGGACGCCGCGATCATGCTCGTCGACGCCTCCCGCGGCCTCGAGACCCAGACCATGAAGCTCTTCGAGGTGTGCCGCCAGCGCCGCATCCCGATCATCACGGTCATCAACAAGTGGGACCGACCGGGTCGCGAGCCGCTCGACCTCATGGACGAGATCAAGGAGCGCACGGGCCTCCTCCCCACGCCGCTCACCTGGCCCGTCGGCGAGTCCGGCGCGTTCTTCGGCGTGGTCGACCGCTCCACCGGCGAGTGCGTGCACTTCACCCGCACGGCCGGCGGCGCGAGCATCGCCCCCGAGACCCGCATGTCGCCCGATGAGGCCCTCGCCGAGGCCGGATCCGCGTGGACCAACGCCGTCGAGGAGAGCGAGCTCCTGCACGAGGAGGGCCAGGACCACGACGAGGAGTCGTTCCTCGCCCGCCGCACCACGCCGGTGCTCTTCGCGGCCGCCGTCCTCAACTTCGGCGTGACCCACATCCTCGACGCGCTCGACGCCATCGCCCCGGCGGCGCAGCCGCGGCCCGACGAGCAGGACCGCACGCGTCCCGTCGAGGAGGACTTCTCCGGCTTCGTCTTCAAGGTCCAGTCGGGCATGAACACCGCGCACCGCGACCGCCTCGCCTTCATGCGGATCTGCTCGGGCGTCTTCCACCGCGGCATGACGGTCACGCACGCCCAGACCGGCCGCCCCTTCGTCACGAAGTACGCGCAGCAGCTGTTCGGCCGCGAGCGCTCCACCGTCGACGACGCGTACCCCGGTGACGTCGTCGGCCTCGTCAACGCGTCCAACATCCGCGTGGGCGACACGCTCTTCGACGGCGCGCCCGTCACCTTCCCGCGCCTGCCGCAGTTCGCGCCCGAGCTCTTCCGCGTGGTCCGGTCCAAGGACACGAGCACGCACAAGCAGTTCCGCAAGGGCATCGAGCAGCTGGACCACGAGGGCGTCATCCAGGTGATGCGCTCCGACCTCCGCGGCGACCAGGCGCCCGTCCTCGGCGCCGTCGGCCCCATGCAGTTCGAGGTCGTCGTGGAGCGCATGACGAACGAGTTCCGCGCGCCGCTGCGCATGGAGCCGCTCGAGTACCAGGTCGCCCGCATCACCGACGCCGCCTCCGCGCCGGCCCTCGCGAAGACCATCGGCGTCGAGGTACTGGTCCGGTCCGACGGCACGCACATCGCCCTCATCACCACGCCGTGGCGTCTCAAGGCGATCCAGCGAGACAGCCCGGAGCTCACCCTCGTCGACGCCGCGACGGCCCTGCCGGACGCGTGATGACGGGAGCGGGGGCGTGACCCCTCGGCCGGTCACGGCTCCGCGGCTCGTGACGCACGGGATGCGGGCGTGACCCCCTCAGCCGGTCATGACTCCACGCCCGGTGATCGGCGGGATGCGGCCGTGACCTCCCTGGCGGGTCACACCGCTGCCGCCGACACCGCTCCCGTCAGCGATCCGGCCATCGACGCAGTCCCTGCATCTGCCGCGGATGCCCCCGCGTGCGGCGAGACCATCGCCGTCCGAGGCCCGGCGATCGACGCCGAGACCCGCTGCATCCACTACGGCTCCCCGCTCGACGTGGTCGCCCTCCGCGCCCCGTGCTGCGACGCGTGGTACCCGTGCCACCTCTGCCACGCGGCCGTCGCGGATCACCCGCTCGCGGTGATCCCCCGCACCGAGCACCACCTGCCGGCCGCCCTCTGCGGCGTGTGCCGAGCCACCATGAGCGTGCCCGAGTACCTCGCGGCGGACTCCTGCCCGAACTGCGGCGCCGAATTCAACCCCGGCTGCGCGGCCCACGCCCACCTCTACTTCGCGCCCTGACGGGATCCGGCCACGGCACGCCCGCAGCCTCAACCGCGGTCTGCCGCTCACCCCGGGCCGTCGACTCCCGGTCGGGCAGCCTCGCGGCCCGCCTCACTGAAACCGCCCGAGTGCCGCTACCCGCCCGCCGGCATGTCCGCGAAGCGCGAGAAGTGCCCGTGGAACCCGACCGTGATGGTGCCCGTCGGCCCGTTGCGATGCTTGGCGACGATGAAGTCGGCCTCGCCCGCGCGCGGGTTGTCCTTCTCGTAGGCGCTCTCGCGGTGCAACAGGATGACCATGTCGGCGTCCTGCTCGAGCGACCCGGACTCGCGGAGGTCGGAGATGGCCGGCATCTTGTCGGCCCGCTGCTCGGGACCTCGGTTCAGCTGCGACAGCGCGATGACGGGAACCTGCAGCTCCTTCGCCATGAGCTTGAGCGCGCGCGAGAACTCCGAGACCTCCTGCTGCCGCGACTCGACCTTCTTGCCGCTCGTCATGAGCTGCAGGTAGTCGATGACGACGAGCTTCAGCCCGACCTTCTGCTTGAGCCGTCGGCACTTCGCCCGGATCTCGACGAGCGTCATGTTGGGGCTGTCGTCGATGTACAGCGGCGCGTCGTTGATGCGGCCGCGGGTCTGGGCGATGGTCGTCCAGTCGCGCGCGTCCACGGTGCCCTTGCGCATGCTCTGCAGCGGCACGGAGGCCTCCGCGGAGAGCAGGCGCATCGCGATCTCGCTGCGCCCCATCTCGAGGCTGAAGAAGATGGAGGGCATGTCGTACTTGATGCTCGCCGCCCGCGCGAAGTCGAGCGCGAGCGTGGACTTGCCGAGCGCGGGGCGCGCGGCGACGATGATGAGCTGGCCGGGGTGCAGGCCGTTGGTGAGCGCGTCGAGGTCGGCGAAGCCCGTCGGCACGCCCGTCATCTGGCCGTCCTTGCCCTTGGCCGCCTCGATCTCGTCGATGGCGACCGTGACCGCGTCCGTGAGCGGCACGTAGTCCTCGGCCTCCACGCCGCCCGTGACGCCGTAGATCTCGGCCTGCGCGTTGTTCACGAGGTCGACGACCTCGCCCTCGCTGGCATAGCCCATCTGCACGATGCGGGTGCCCGCCTCGACGAGGCGGCGCAGCACCGCCTTCTCGGCGACGATGGAGGCGTAGAAGCCGGCGTTGGCGGCCGTGGGCACGACGCTCGTGAGCGTGTGGAGGTAGTCGGCCCCGCCCGCCCGGCTCAGCTCGCCGAGCTTCGTGAGCTCGTCCGTGACGGCGATGACGTCCGTCGGCTCGCCGTGCGAGTACAGCGACAGGATGGCGTCGAAGATGATCTCGTGCTTGGGGATGTAGAAGTCGATCGCCCGCACCTGCTCGACCGCGTCGGCGACCGCGTCCTTGCTGAGCAGCATGCCGCCGATGGCGCTCTGCTCGGCGAGGAGGTCGTGCGGCGGCGTGCGCTCGTGACCCGCGCGCTTGTCGCGCTCGTCCCGTTCGCCGGCGAGACCCAGATGGGCGATGGACACGTGCGGCTCCCCTCGGTCGGCTGGGCGGATGCGCCCGCACGACCGTTCTAGCTCGGACCACCGACACCGCTCGGACGACGTCGGCCGGACCGCTGACGGGTCCCTCCGCGATCCGTTCGACGGGCGCTGCCCCACGATATGGATCCGGTCACGCCAGGACCAAATGCCCCTGTGGACGAGACTGTGGACAAAGTGGGCGAAACGCCGGAGATCGTGTGGACTACCTGGGGACAGACCTGTGCACTACTGACTTTTTTCTGGCCAGAATGCCCATCTGACCAGGCCCGGAGTTCTCCCCCACCGGTGTGGGAAAACTAGTCTGCACCAGGGCTTGAGAGTTCGTCTGCTAGGGGCTCGCCTGTGGATGGGGCTGGGGATCCAGGGCCCTCTGACCGGCTGGTTAACCGCCGATGGCGGCGGGCTCCAGGAGCCCACCGCCATCGATCTCGTGCTGCGTTACTTCGCGGCGACGACCTGCAGGCTGATCGTGGCGACGATGTCGTCACGGAGCCGGATCGTGGCCTCGTGGTTGCCCGTGCCCTTGATGGGGTTGGGGATCTCGATCTTGCGCTTGTCGACCTGGCCGATGCCGGACTCCTCGACCGCCTTGGCGATGTCGGACGTCTTGACGGAGCCGAAGAGGCGTCCGCCCTGGCCGGCCTTGACGGTCAGCTTGACGATCTTGGCCTCGAGGCGGCTCTTGAGGTCCTGCGCCTCCTCGATGGTCGCGTGCTCGCGAGCGGCACGCGCTGCCTTGATCTGCTCGATCTGCTTCTCGCCGCCGCGGCTCCAGATGACCGCGAAGCCCTGGGGCACGAGGTAGTTGCGGGAGAACCCGTTCTTGACCTCGACGACGTCTCCGGGGGAACCGAGGCCGGAGACCTCGGTCGTCAGGATTACTTTGGACATTCCATTACCCCTTAACGGCCGGAGCCGGCGTAGGGGAGAAGTGCCATCTCACGCGCGTTCTTGACTGCGCGCGCGATGAGGCGCTGCTCCTGCACCGAGACACCGGTGATGCGACGAGCGCGGATCTTTCCCCGCTCGGAGATGAACTTGCGGAGGGTGGCGACATCCTTGTAGTCGATGACGCCGACGCGGATGGACTTCGCCGGGGCGGCGTTCTTGCCGACCTTGGCTCCGCGGAGAAGCTTGCGGCGGTCGCCGCTGCTCTTTCCAGCCATGATTCTTCCTGTCTTTCGTACGTAGTGCGACGAGCCCTAGAAGGGCGTCTCGTCGTTGAAGTTGCCGGGGTTGGACCAGCCGCCGTCGCCGCCGCCGGAGTTGCCGCCTGAGCTCGCGGGGGTGCCCCACGGCTCCTCGGCCACCTGCTGCTGCTGGGGCTGTCCGCCGCCGAACTGGCCACGGCCACCGCCGCCGGAGTTGCCTCCGCCGCCGTTGCCGCCGCCGCCGGCCGCGCGCGTGACCTGTGCGGTCGCGTAGCGGAGCGAGGGGCCGATCTCGTCGACCTCGAGCTCGATGGAGGTGCGCTTCTCGCCCTCCTTCGTCTCGTACGACCGCTGCTTGAGGCGGCCGGTCGCGACGACACGCGACCCCTTGGTGAGCGAGGACGCCACGTGCTCGGCGAACTCGCGCCACACGCTCGCACGGAGGAAGAGGGCGTTGCCGTCCTTCCAGTCGTTGCTCGCGCGATCGAAGGACCTCGGCGTGGAGGCGATGGTGAAGTTGGCTACCGCCAGCCCGTTCTGCGTGTACCGCAGCTCCGGATCACTGGTGAGGTTGCCCACGACCGTGATGATGGTTTCGTCGGCCATCGACTACTCCCCGGTCTTCTCGCTGGAAGCGGCCTGCGCCGCCGGCTTGCCGGGCGTCGCCGGAGCGGCATCCGTGGCGGGCGCCTGCGGCGCGGCGTCTGCGGCCTTGGACGTGGCGGCTGCCTTGCGGGCGGCCTTCTCGTCGGCGAGCTTGCGAGCGGAGGCGACCATGGCCATGGCCTCCTCGGCACGCAGCACCTTGGTGCGCATGACGGCCTCGGACAGACCCAGCTGGCGGTCGAGCTCCTGCGTGGCCTCGCTCGTGGCGGTGAGCTGGACGACGGCGTAGATGCCCTCGTTCTTCTTGTTGATCTCGTACGCCAGTCGACGACGGCCCCAGACGTCGACGTTGTCGACGGTGCCACCGCTGGTGCGGATGACGTTGAGGAACTTGTCGAGACTGGGAGCGACGGTGCGCTCATCGATCTCGGGATCCAGGATCACCATGAGTTCGTACTGATGCGTCACTAACCCACCTCCTTCGGACTTGAACGGTCGCAGACGATCTGCGACAGGAGGGTATGTGCATCTGTCCGCGCGGGGCAGGGGAATCCCGTTGCCGGGCGGACAACCTCGTAAGACTACCGGATGGGGAGGAGCCGCACCAGGCCGGCGGTCGCGGCCATGCGGATCAGCCCTGCTCGGCGGCCCACCAGGCGACGAGGCGTCGCTCGGCCTCGTCCTCGGGGAGCGGGCCCTCGTCGAGCCGCAGCTCGAGCAGGAAGCGGTAGGCGCGGCCGACGACCGGCCCCGGCGGCACGTCGAGGATCCGCATGATCGCCTCGCCGTCGAGGTCCGGACGCACGGCGGCCATCTCCTCCTGCTCCGCAAGCTCGGCGATGCGGGCCTCGAGGTCGTCGTACGCGAAGCCGAGCCGGTCGGCCTTGCGGCGGTTCTGCGTGGTCACGTCGGCGCGCGTGAGCATGTGCAGGCGCTCGAGCTCGGGACCGGCGTCGCGCACGTACCGGCGGACGGCCGAGTCGGTCCACCCGCCCTCGGTGTAGCCGAAGAAGCGGAGGTGCAGCTCGATGAGGCGGGCCACCGACGCGATCGTGTCGTTGTCGAAGCGGAGGGCGCGGAGGCGGCGCTTCGCCATCTTGGATCCGACCACGTCGTGGTGGTGGAAGGTGACGACCCCGCCGGGCTCGAGGCGGCGCGTGGACGGCTTGCCGATGTCGTGCAGGAGCGCGGCGAGGCGGAGGACGAGGTCAGGCGCATCGCCCGGGTGGCGGGAGCGCTCGTGGTCGATGGCCTGGTCGAGCACCTGGAGCGAGTGCTGGTAGACGTCCTTGTGCCGGTGGTGCTCGTCGGCCTCCAGCTTCATTGCGGGGAGCTCGGGCAGCACGTGGTCGGCCAGGCCGCCCTCCACGAGGAGGTCGAGCCCGGCGCGCGGCTCGGGCGTGCGCAGCAGCTTCGAGAGCTCGTCGCTCACGCGCTCGACGGAGATGTCGAGGATCCGCGGGGCCATGTCGTGGATGGCCGCGAGCGCGGCGTCGTCGAGCCGGAAGCCGAGCTGCGAGGCGAAGCGGACGGCGCGCATCATGCGGAGCGGGTCGTCGCCGAACGAGACCTCGGGGGCCACGGGTGTGCGGAGCACCTGGGCGAGGAGATCGTCGATGCCGCCGGACGGGTCAACGAGCACCACCTGCGGCAGGCGCACGGCGAGCGCGTTGACCGTGAAGTCCCGGCGCACGAGGTCCTCCTCGAGGGAGGAGCCGAACTCGACCTCGGGCTTCCGGGAGACGCCGTCGTACTGGTCGGTGCGGTAGGTCGTGATCTCGACCTGCTCCCCCTTCACGCGCGCGCCGATCGTGCCGAACGCGCGGCCGATGTCCCAGTGGGCGTCGGCGACGGGCTTGACGATCTCGAGGATGCGGTCGGGGCGCGCATCCGTCGTGAGGTCGAGGTCGGTCGCGGCGCGGCCGAGGAACGCGTCGCGCACCGGGCCGCCGACCAGGGCGAGCTCATGGCCCGCCTCGTGGAAGGCACGAGCGAGCACGGCGACCGGGGGCGATGCGGCCAGCTCGCGGAGACGCTCGAGGGCCTGTGCGACGCTGTGCATGGTCGGACAGTCTACGGCGGGGCGGCGACGGGCATCGGCGTCCACGGCGAGCGCACACAGGCCGCGCGGGGCCAGCCATTTAGAATCGCCAGATGCACGCCGCGCCTCGACACGACGTCGGCCGCACCCGCACGGACAGGGCCCTCCGGCTGATCCGGCGATCCGCCAGGCGCACGATCTCCACCCTCGTGTGCGTCACGGTCGCCGCCGGGACGCTCGCCGCCGGGACGGTCGCGGGTCCGTCGACCCTGGCGCACGCGGCTACCGAGGGCGTGACCCTGACCGTGGCTCCCGCGGCCGAGGGGATCCTGACCCCCGGCGAGGACCTCGCCGTCACCGTCTCCGTGGTCAACGCGACGGACGCCGCCGTGCCTGCGGGGCGCATCGACCTCGACCTCAACCGCACCGTCCTCGACACCCGCGCGAAGGTCGACGGCTGGCTCGACACCGCGTCCACCGACCAGAACACGCGCACCGGCCCGCGCGTCGGCCGCACGGACACCCCGGAGGTGCCCGCGGGTGGCACGGTCGACGTGGCCATCTCGGTGCCGTCGGCAACCGTCGCGCTGCAGGGCAGCCGGGGCGGGTTCGGTCCGCGCGGGCTCACGGCGGAGCTCGAGGTCGGCGGCGCGGACGTCGCGACCGGGCGCGGAGCGGTCGTCTGGAGCCCGGGCGCGGATCCGGCGCCCACGCCCGTCGCGGCCGTCATGCCGCTCACCGTGCCGCCGAGCGCCTCGGACTTCGTCGACGCCGAGGCCCTCGCGACCTACACGGCACCGGGCGGCACGCTCACGCGCCAGCTCGACGCGGTGCACGGCCGGCCCGTCGCGGTGGGCATCGACCCGCGGATCATCGCGTCCATCCGGATCCTCGGCGCCGATGCCCCCGCATCCGCCGTCGAGTGGCTGCAGCGCCTCCGCGAGATGCCGAACGAGACCTTCGCGCTGGCCTGGGCGGACGCCGACGTCGCCGTGCAGGCGCAGGCCGGTGCCGCGACCCTGCTCGCGCCCACGGACACCACCTACGCCGTGCGCGCGAACCGGTTCGCGGCGCCCGGCTCGACCCCCACGCCGACCCCGAGCGCGGCTCCCACGGCCACGGAGTCGCCGGCTGCGAGCGGCGCGGGCGACGGACCCACCGTCGCGGGAGCGGAGACCGCCGCTCCCGCCGAGACGCCCGCCCCCTCCTCCAGCCCCGAGCCCAGCCCCACGCCCACGGCGCCGGCGCTCGCCCCCGTGCCGAGCCTCGCCGACCTGACCGCCTGGGACTACACGATCTCCGGCGTCTCGTGGCCTGCCGCGGGTACCGTCACCTCGGGCGACCTCGGGGTGCTCGCCGCCAGCGGCACCACGACCGCGATCCTCGCGAGCGGTGACGTGCAGTCCACCGGCACCGCGTCGGTCGGCGCCACCGGCGAGATCGGCGACACCACCGTGCTCGTGACGGACTCCCGCGTCTCCGCTCTCGTCGACCAGGCGCTCTCCGCGGAGACGGACGAGGCGTTCGGGATCACGCTGGCCCAGCTCTCCGCGACCCTCGCTGCCGACGCGCGCGCCGCGGACGGCCACGTCGTGGTCGCGGCCCTCGAGCGGGGCTGGGCGGCTTCCGGCGGTCGCCTGGGGCCGCTGCTCGACGCGATCCAGGGGCTCCCCTTCGCCGACGCCGCCCAGCTGGGCGCGGCGTTCGCCACCGCGCCCGTCCCCCTCCAGGTCGTCGACCACCCGGAGGATCCCACGCGCGTCCAGCGGGTCGCCGACGCGATGTCACTCGAGGCGCAGGTGGACGCGTTCGCCAAGTCGGTCGAACGGCCCGAGCTCATCACCGGCCAGCAGCGCATGCTCCTGCTCGCGACGCTCGCCAACCGCTGGCGCGATGACCCGGATGGGCTCGTGACCGTCCAGGATGGTTACACCGCCCAGGCGGACGCGCTGCTCGGCTCCGTCGCCATCACCACCCGCCAGAACACCGTCATCAGCGACACGACGAGTCTCCTCATCAACGTCAGCAACGAGCTCGACCAGCCCGTCACGGTGCGGCTGTCGATCATCGCGGGCAGCGGCCGGATCCGCGTCGACGACTCCGCGCTCGTCACCGTCCCCGCACACGGCAGCGCGTCGGCGCGCCCGCCCATCACCGCCATCTCGAACGGCGACGTCGTGGTCACCGCCCGGCTCACCACCGAGGACGGCAGCGTCCAGATCGGCGAGAGCGCGCCCGTCGAGCTCTTCATCCGCGCCGGCTTCGAGGCCGTCGTCACGACGCTGTTCGTCGCCGCCGTCGCCCTCCTGTTCGGCTTCGGCCTGTTCCGCAGCATCCGCAAGCGCCGTCGCGCCCGCGCCCGGCAGCTCGCCGGCCTGCCCGAGGAGATCGATGACTGACCCCGCGCCCGCGACGAGATCCCGGGCCGGAGACGCCTCGTGACCGCGTCCCCCGCTCCCCGCGGCGGCATCGGCCGCGCGTCCGCGCTACTCGCGTCGGGCACGTTCGTCTCGCGCATCCTGGGCTTCGTCAAGGCCATCGTGCTGCTGCAGACCATCGGCGCGACCCTCGGCAGCTCCAACGCGTTCTCCAACGCGAACCAGCTGCCGAACAACATCTACGTGATCATCGCGGGCGGCGTCCTCAACGCGGTCCTCGTGCCCCAGGTCGTGCGCGCCGCGAAGCACGCCGACGGCGGCGCCGGCTACATCAACAAGCTCGTCACCATCGCGATCGTCGTGCTCGGCGGCGTCACGATCCTCGCGACCGTCGGCGCCCCGGTGGTCTCGCGCCTCTACGCCGCGACGCTGCCGCCGGACGTCTTCGCGCTCGTCGTCGCGTTCGCGTACTGGTGCCTGCCGCAGATCCTCTTCTACGGGCTCTACGCCGTCCTCGGCGAGGTGCTGAACGCGCGGGGATCCTTCGGCCCGTTCACCTGGGCGCCGGTCCTCAACAACGTGGTCGCCATCGCCGGCCTCCTCGTCTTCCAGGCCATGTTCGGCTCCGGCAGCCGCCCGGTCGACGACTGGAGCCTCGACAAGATCGTGGTGCTGGCCGGATCCGCGACCCTCGGCGTCGTGGCCCAGGCGCTCATCCTCTTCGTCTTCTGGCGCCGCGTAGGCCTGCGGTTCCGCTTCGACTTCGCGTGGCGGGGCGTCGGCCTCGGCACCGCCGGGCGTCTCGCCGGCTGGACCTTCGGCATGCTCGTCGTCACGCAGCTCGCGGGCATCGCGCAGTCGAACGTGGCCAACATCGCCGCCACGTCGGACAGCCCCTCGAGCACGATCCTCCTCAACGCGTGGCTGTTCTTCATGCTGCCGCACTCGATCTTCGCCGTCTCCATCGCCACCGCCTACTTCACGCGCATGAGCACGCACGCGGGCGAGGGCGAGGGCGAGGGCGAGGGCGAGGGCGACCACGACAGCATGCGCGCGGACCTGTCCTCCGCGGTGCGGCTCGTCGCCCTCATGACCGTCCTGTCCACCGCACTCATCGCGGTGCTGGCCGGGCCCGTGGCGCGTGTGATGGTCTCCGGCGACATCGGCGAGGTCCGCGGCTACGGCATCGTGCTCATCGCGTTCATCCTCGGCCTGCCGGCATTCAGCACCCTGTTCGTGCTGCAGCGCGCCTTCTACGCGCTCTCGGACACGCGCACGCCGTTCCTCATCCAGTGCGCGCAGGTCGTGCTGTTCATCGCCGGCGCGCTCGTCATCGCGCAGCAGCCGGTCGAGCGGATCGGCGTGGGGCTCGCCGTGCTGCAGACCGTCACGGTCACCGGCCAGGCCGTGCTGGCCGCCGGGCTGCTCCGCCGGCGCATCGGCCGCATCGACGGGCGTCGGATCCTCCGCAGCGCCGTCCGCTTCGTCGTCGCCGCCGTGCCGACCGCACTCGTCGGCATCGCGCTGCTGTCCCTCGTCTCGGGCGGCGCGTTCGACGGCGTCGGCGTCGCGTCGAAGGGCCAGGCGCTCCTCGTCGGGATCCCCCTGGCCGCCGTCATGACGGCCGTCTACCTCGCCGCCCTCGCCGCGATGCGCTCGTCCGAGCTGCAGCAGCTCGCGGGCCCCGTCATGCGCCGCATCCGCCGCCGCTGAGCGCCCGCCTGGCCTACCGCCGGACGCGCTGGCACCCGTGTCCGCTCCCGCGCTCCCGCCCGGTGGAGCCGCAGGAATAGCCGCTACCGTGGGTCTGTTGCAGAGGTGAGCGGGCACCGGGAAGGCGCCCCGCCGAGCAGTGGAGGAGAAGCCGTCGTGCGTCAGATCATCATCATCGGTTCGGGTCCCGCGGGATACACGGCCGCCATCTACGCCGCGCGCGCCAACCTCACGCCCCTCCTCATCGCGAGCTCGGTCGAGGCCGGCGGCGAGCTCATGAACACCACCGAGGTCGAGAACTACCCCGGCTTCACCGACGGCATCCAGGGCCCGGATCTCATGATGGCGATGCAGGCGCAGGCCGAGCGCTTCGGCACCGAGGTCGTCCTCGACGACGTCACGTCCGTCGACCTGAAGGGCGACGTCAAGCGCGTCACCCTCGGCAACGGCGACGTGCACGAGTCGCTGGCGGTCATCGCCGCCACCGGATCCGCGTACCGCAAGCTCGGCCTCCCTGCCGAGGACCGCTTCAGTGGCCACGGCGTCTCCTGGTGCGCCACGTGCGACGGCTTCTTCTTCCGCCAGAAGACCATCGCCGTCGTAGGCGGCGGCGACAGCGCGATGGAGGAGGCGGCCTTCCTCACGCGCTTCGCGGAGAAGGTCTACGTGATCCACCGCAAGGACAGCCTGCGCGCCTCGAAGATCATGCAGGACCGCGCGTTCGAGAACCCGAAGATCGAGTTCGTCTGGAACGCGCAGGTGGTCGACATCACGGGCGGCGAGAAGGTCGACGGCGTCGTGCTCGAGGACACCGTCACGGGCGAGCAGCGTCGGCTCGCGCTCGACGGCCTCTTCATCGCCATCGGCAACGACCCGCGCACGCACCTCTTCCACCAGCAGCTCGAGCTCACCTCCGAGGGCACCATCGCCGTCGAGGGCCGCTCGTCGCGCACGAACCTGCCGGGCGTCTTCGCCGCCGGCGACGTGATCGACCCCACGTACCGCCAGGCCATCACCGCCGCCGCCTCGGGCACCGTCGCGGCGCTCGACGCGGAGCACTTCCTCGCGTCCCTGCCCGACACGCTGCTCGACGCGGCCTCCGACGGACCGGACGGACCCGCGGGCCACGGCGCGCCGGCAGCCGGCAGCGTGGTGGATCCCGACGGCGAGCTCGTCGGCGCCGACCACCAGTAGCCGCACCCCTCATCACGACCCGATCCGGCATCCGCTCGGATCCACGCGAACCACACGAAGGAGAAACCATGTCCCACTCCCGCGACGTCACCGACGCCAGCTTCCAGGCCGACGTCCTGGACGCCGAGAAGACCGTCATCGTCGACTTCTGGGCGCCTTGGTGCGGCCCCTGCAAGGCCGTCTCCCCCGTCCTCGACCAGATCGCCGCCGAGAACCCCGGCATCGAGCTCGTCAAGATCGACGTGGACGACAACCCCGAGATCGCCATGAAGTACAAGATCACGTCGATCCCGGCCATGAAGGTGTTCCAGAAGGGCGAGGTCGTCAAGACCGTCATCGGCGCGAAGCCGAAGCCCGCGCTCGAGCAGGAGTTTGCGGACTTCCTCAAGTAGCAGCCGCTCGCGCCTGACCGGCGACGAGCATCACCGGAGGGCCCGGCACCGAGAGGTGCCGGGCCCTCCGTCGTTCGGCCGACCCTCGGCAGCGGACGGACGACGATGGGGATCGCGGGCCGTCGCCCGTTAGGCTGGACGGCAATCGGACAGTGAGAGACGTGACGTGACACCTGCAGGCAGCCCCCGCGAATCCGCGGGCACCAACCTCGACCCCTGGTTCCCCCATTACGCGGAGAGGACCTCTGGCCTCAGCGCCTCCGAGGTGCGCGCCCTATTCGCCGTGGCCTCGCGCCCCGAGGTCGTCTCCCTCGCCGGCGGCATGCCGTTCGTCTCCGCCCTCCCCCAGGAGCTCATCGTCACGGCGATGGAGAAGGTCATGCGCGAGCGCGGCTCCGTGGCCTTGCAGTACGGCGGCGGCCAGGGCACGCCCGAGCTCCGCGAGGACATCCTCGAGATCATGGCGCTCGAGGGCATCCGCGGCAGCGTCGACGACATCGTCACCACCACGGGCTCGCAGCAGGCGCTCGACCTCGTCACCAAGCTGTTCATCGACCCGGGCGACGTGATCCTCGCGGAGGCCCCCAGCTACGTCGGCGCCATCGGCGTCTTCCGCAGCTACCAGGCTGTGGTCGAGCACGTCGTCATGGATGACGACGGCCTCGTCCCCGAGGCGCTGCGCGAGGCGATCGCGCGGATCCGTGGCGAGGGCCGCACGATCAAGTTCCTCTACACGGTCCCCAACTTCCACAACCCAGCCGGCGTCACGATGTCCGCCGCTCGGCGCCCGGAGATCCTCGAGATCTGCCGCTCGAACGACATCCTCGTCCTCGAGGACAACCCCTACGGCCTCCTCTGGTTCGATCGCCCCGCGCCGGACGCCATGCGCAGCCTCGACGACGAGGGCGTCATCTACCTCGGGTCCTTCTCGAAGACGCTGGCGCCCGGCTTCCGGGTCGGCTGGGCGCTCGCGCCGCACGCCATCCGCGAGAAGCTCATCCTCGCGCAGGAGTCGGCGGTGCTCTCCCCCAGCTCCTTCAGCCAGCTGATCATCTCCGAGTACCTGCACGCATCCGACTGGAAGGGCCAGATAGACACCTTCCGCGGCGTGTACCGCGAGCGGCGCGATGCCACGCTCTCGGCGCTCCAGGAGCACCTCCCGGGACTCACCTGGACCGTCCCCAACGGCGGCTTCTACGTCTGGCTGAAGCTCCCCGAGCAGCTGGACTCCAAGCAGATGCTCCCTCGCGCCGTCACGGCGCTCGTGGCATACACGCCCGGTACCGCGTTCTACGCCGACGGGCGCGGACGAGACGCCATCCGCCTGTCGTTCTGCTACCCGACGCCGGAGCGCATCCGCGAGGGCGTCCGCCGCATGGCGGGCGTGATCGACGACGAGCTGGATCTCCTCACGACGTTCTCCGGCACGGGCGCGCTCGCCTCACGTCCCACGACGTCCGTCGTCACCCCGCCGCCCGACCTCGACTGACCCTCCGCGTCCACGTACACCGACCGCAACCGGATCGAGCAAGATGACCGCACACGAGCCCCTTTCCGTCCTCGTCCTCGCGGGCGGCATCTCCCATGAGCGCGACGTGTCGCTCCGCAGTGGGCGCCGCGTGGTGGACGCCCTCCGAGGAGCGGGTGTCGTGGCGTCCCTTCGTGACCCCGACGCCACCCTCCTCGACTTCCTGCGCGAGACGCCCCCTGCCGTCGTCTGGCCGGTCCTCCATGGCGCGAGCGGAGAGGACGGCGCGCTCCTCGGCTTGCTCGAGCTCGCCGGCGTCCCGTACGTGGGCTCCTCCGCCCGCGCCGCCCGCCTCGCGTGGGACAAGCCGACCGCCAAGGCGATCGCGGGGACCGTCGGGATCCGGACGCCGCGATCCGTGACCCTGCCGAAGGACACGTTCCGCGAGCTCGGAGCGGCAGCCGTCCTCCGGCTCGTGACCGAGGCCGTGCCCGCCCCGTACGCCGTCAAGCCGGCCCGCGGCGGATCCGCGCAGGGCGTCACGATCGTGCGGGACGCGGACGCCCTTCCCCGGGCGATGGTGGACGCCTACACCTACGGCGACGTCGCCCTTATCGAGCAGCTCATCGAGGGCACCGAGGTCGCGATCGGCGTCATCGACACCGGCGCCGGCCCCGAGGCCCTGCCTGCGACGGAGATCGTCCCCACCTCCGGCGTGTACGGCTACGAGGCGCGCTACAACGCGGGTCTCACGCGCTTCTACACGCCGGCACGCATCTCCCCCGAGGAGGCCGCCGCGGCCTCCACCGCGGCCGTCGGGATCCACCGCGCGCTCGGCATCGGCCAGATGTCGCGAGTCGACATCATCATCGACGCCGCGGGCGAGCCGTGGTTCCTCGAGGTCAACGTCATCCCCGGCCTCACGGAGACGTCATTGCTCCCCCAGGGCCTCGCTGCCGCGGGCATCGAGGTGGGCGATCTGTACCGTCGGCTCGCCGAAGCCGCGCGGGACGCCTCGACCATCCGCTGACTCCGCCGCGCGTGGCGACGGAAGTCGCCCACTCGGGCTGTGTCCGGACGCGTCAGCTGGCGTCAGCGTGCGGCACGCCCATCTCCTGGGCGATGCGCGTCAGGTCCCCCACGGTCGCGAAGTCGATCACGATCTGGCCCTTCTGCGCCGACATCGTCACTCGTACGCTCGTGTTCAGGTGATCCCCGATACGCTGCGCCGTCTCGTCCAGATGGGCGTTGCGCGCCGAGGTGGAGCTCTTCCGCGGCTTCGTGGCCTTCTGGCCGCGCTGGGCCGCCGCCTCAGCGGCGCGGACGGAGAGATCCTCGTTGACGATCTTCTCGGCGAGGTGGCGCATCGCGTCCTCATCGCCCGAGGACAGGATCGCACGTGCATGACCCGCGGACAGGACGCCGGCGGCGACGCGGTGCTGCACGTCCTCCGGAAGGCGCAGCAGTCGGATCGTGTTGGTGATCTGCGGCCTGGATCGCCCGAGACGCTGTGCGAGCTCGTCCTGCGTGATGGCGAAGTCGGCCAGGAGCTGCTGGTATGCGCTGGCCTCCTCGAGCGGGTTCAGCTCCGACCGGTGCAGGTTCTCGAGCAACGCGTCACGGAGCATGGACTCGTCGGCGGTGTCCTTAATGACAGCCGGGATGGTGTGCAACCCGAGCTCCTTTGTGGCACGCAGCCGGCGCTCCCCCATCACGAGCTCGTAGCGCGCCCGTCCATCAGCGTCGGCCCCCAGCGGACGGACGACGATGGGCTGGAGCACCCCGTACTCCCGGATGGAGACCATGAGCTCCTGGAGCTCCTCCTGGCGGAAGTCGGTACGCGGCTGCTGCGCGTTGGGGGTGATGTCCGCGGGATCGAGGTTCGCGAGGCGCGCTCCCGGCACGGCCACGAGCTCGGGTTCGCTCGTGCCCTGCGCATCCCCCTGGTGGACGCCGCTCGGCGCGCCAGCGCCGATGCTGTCGGGGAAGAAGACGTCGACGGGCCGGCTGCGCTCGTCGGAGGTGGGGATGAGCGCGCCGATGCCACGCCCCAGGCCGGTTCTCTTGGTTGCCATCAGTTCTGGGCTCCTCGGTGTGCGATCTCGGCCGCGGCCTCCAGGTAGGAGAGCGCGCCAGGTGAGTTGGGGTCGTAGCTGATCACGCTCTGCCCGTAGCTGGGCGCCTCGCTGATGCGGACGGACCTCGGGATGAGTGTCGTCAACGTCTGCTGTGGGAAGTGCTCACGCACCTCCGCTGCGACCTGCTGCGCGAGGTTCGTACGTCCGTCGTACATGGTCAGCAGGATGGTCGACATCGACAGCTCGGGGTTCAGGTGCTGCGATATCAGCTCGATGTTTGACAGCAGCTGACTCAGACCCTCGAGGGCGTAGTACTCGCATTGGATGGGGATCAGCACCTCCTTGGCGGCGCTGAATGCGTTGATCGTGAGCAACCCCAACGACGGCGGGCAGTCGATCAGGACGTAGTCGAAGTCTTGACCGCGGTCTGACGCCAGGAACGCATCCAGTGCCAGTCGCAGGCGTCGTTCCCGTTGCGGCAGGTTGACGAGCTCGATCTCGGCTCCAGCGAGGTGGATCGTGGCCGGGACGCAGAAGAGCGTGTCGAACTCCGGGCTGCTCTGCACCGCATCCTCGACCGGCGCGGAGTTGACGAGCACGTCGTAGACGCTCGTCAGGTCACTGGACCGGTCGGCACCCAATGCCGTCGATGCGTTTCCCTGCGGATCCAGGTCGATGACCAGCGTCCGAGATCCCGATTTCGCCAGCGCGGCAGCGAGGTTCACCGTGGACGTGGTCTTGCCCACGCCGCCCTTCTGATTGGCGATCGTGAAGACCCGCGTGCGCGTGGGGCGTGGCAGGACGAGTCCGGCGAGAGCCTTCCGTCGTCGGCTCGTCTCGGAGAGCTCACGAGCTATGGGGCTGAGGTCGTCATCCATGGGTGACTCTCCGTCGATCGATCGGGACGATGAAAACGAATGGACGGCTGACATGTTTCACGTGGAACATTTGTCGCCGTCCTGTCGCCTAAGGAATGTGAATACACATGCCATCAGCACTTCTTTCCGTGGCCGCCCGAGCCGACGCATCAAGCGACACGTGCCCGGATGACTCGCGTCACCTCGTCGACCTGTCCTGCTCCCAACGTGATGACTTCGACATCCTCCAGGTGATGCTTGCGAATGGCCCTGCTCGCGGCCTCCACTTCCCGCTCCGCGTTCGCACCCTTCATGAGCACGAGTTCTCCGCCGGTCTTCACAAGCGGCACTGTCAGCGGGATCAGCTTGGAAAAGGCGCTGACTGCCCGGGCGGTCACTTGATCAAGGCTAATCTCGTTCGCGACATCCTCTGCGCGAGCGCGTCGGACCTGCACGTTGTCCAACCCGAGATGCGCGACCTGTTCTTCGAGCCAGGCTACGCGACGTTCCATGGGTTCGATGAGCACGAAGTCGACGTCGGGACGCGCGATGGCCAGCACCAGACCGGGCAGGCCGGCCCCGGTTCCGATGTCTCCGACCACACCAGGATTCAGAAGCGGTGCGACCAGCACGGAGTTGATGATGTGGCGCGACCAGAGCCGTGGGGGCTCGAGCGGGCCGATGAGCCCGAGTTCCTCTCCCCTGCTCCCGAGCTGCGACGCGAATTCACGTGCGACAGGCATGCGGACACCGAACAGTGACGCTGCGATGGGTGGTTCCATCTCTACGCTCGTATGCTCCGGCATCGCACATCCATCCTCTTATCGGTGGCTTCCCCAGCCCCATGCGTCGAAGTCACCTGACAGCCTGAGTTATCGGCGCCGTCCGCGTTTGCCGCCCGTGCGAGTTTAGCGTCGATCGTCGCGGGCCACGATCACGCGCGCGGTGCCGCGCTCCGTAGCGGCGGTCGAGGAGAGGGCCCGTGGGATGTTCCACGTGAAACATGTCTCTCGACTGCTCGTGTCACACTTCGATGAATTCTTGTGGAGTGAGCGCCACACCACGTTCACCTCCATGCGCCGCATCGCGTGTTTCACGTGAAACATCTGCTGCAGGCCTCTGCACGGGTGTCAGGCGCTCGCACTCGTCCACCCCGCACACGAGATCAGGAATTGTAGAACCACTTGCCCACGCCTGCAGACCGGCCTTGACTGGCCGGAGCACATCGCAGTCATACTCAAATGTGTGAACGGCCGCATGGTCCCGTGTGCCAACACGTTCGTGTTAGCACGCGATCCGAACACTCGACACGCGGGCACGCAGAAGGCCCAGTCCAACGGACTGGGCCTCGCCGACTCACGCGTCGGTTCTCACGCCTTCGTGATCACCGTGTGCCGGTCGCGTCCTTCACCTTCGGACTTGGACGTGTATCCACGCTCCGCCACGATGTCATGCACGAGCTTCCGCTCATACGACGACATGGGAGCCAGGGACGCACTCGCTGACCCAGCCGAGATGCGCTCGATGGCACGGTCGACGAGCTGCCCCAGCTCGACCTGACGCGCATCCCGCGAGCCGCCGACATCGAGGATCAGCCGGCTGAACACACCCGTCTTGTTCTGGACGGCAAGCCGGGTGAGCTCCTGGAGCGCCGTGACGGTCTCTGGATTCGACAGCAGGCGCAGATCCTCCGAGTCCGCGGCATCCACGGACACGTAGGCACGCCCTCCACGCTGATCGATGTCGATGTCACCGTCGAGGTCGCAGATGTCGAGGAGCTCCTCGATGTAGTCGGCCGCGATGTCCCCCTCGTCGACGCCCGAGGTGGTGACCTCAGTCTCGACCTCGTCCGCGGTGGGGGCGGTGCCGTCGTGATCCGTGCCGTTCGCCACGTCCGTCATCGGCTCTTGGATCCTGCCTGCTTCTTGGCACGGTTCTTGCTCACGGGCTGCTGACGCTGAGCCGGCTTGCGCTCCTCGACCACGATGGTCGACGACTCCGCCGACACCTCAGGGGCCACGAGCTTGCCCTTGCGGGCGAGACGCGCTTCACGCGCACGAGCGGCCTCGCTGCCCGGCGTGGGCATGTTGCGGATGACGAGGAACTGCTGGCCCATGGTCCAGAAGTTCGAGACCAGCCAGTAGAACATGACGCCGAGCGGGAACGCGATGCCGGACACGGCGAACACCAGCGGGAGGATGTACAGCAGGATGCGCTGCTGCTTGAACATCGGGCTGGCCTTGGTCTCCTCGGACATGTTCTTCGCCATGATCTGCAGCTGCGTGATGAACTGCGACGCGCTCATGAGGATGACCATGGTCGTCGCGATCACGATGACCGTGATGTTGCCGTTGGCCGTGGAGATGGCGGACTGCAGCGGAGCGCCGAGGAACGACGACTCACCGAACGACCGGGAGAGCTGCTCGTTGAGCAGGCCGATGCCCGGGAGCTCTTCGACCGCGGCACGGTGGAGGACCGAGTACAGCGAGAAGAAGATCGGCATCTGCAGGAGCAGCGGTAGGCAGCTGCTCAGGGGGTTCGTCCCGGTGTCCTTGTACAGCGCCATGGTTTCGCGGGACATGGCCTCGCGCGAGAACTGGTCGCGCTTGCCCTTGTACTTGTCCTGGATCTTCTTCAGCTGCGGCACGACCTCCATCATGCGGCGCTGGTTCTTGATCTGCCGGACGAAGATCGGGATGAGCGCAGCGCGGACCACGAGGACGAGGCCCACGATGGAGAGCACCCACGTCGCCCCGTTGTCGGGATCCAGCCCGAGGGTGGTCCAGAGCGTGTGGAAGCCGACCAGGATGAGTTCTATGACCCACTTGATCGGCCACAGGATCGTTCCGAGGAAGTCCATGAGGTGGTCGTTAGCCCTTTCCGTGGCTGGGTGCGACGACGAATCCGTACCTCGTGCGCCGGTACTGCTGGACCTGACGGGCGGGGACGTCGTCGATGCCGCCCTCCGCCCAGGGGTGGCACCGGCATACGCGCCACACGGCGAGGCCGCCCCCGCGGATGAGCCCGTGCTCCTGGACGGCCTCGAGGCCGTACGCGGAACAGGACGGGTAGTACCTGCAAACATCCCCGTACAGAGGAGAGACGATGCGTCGGTAGAGACCGATGACCGCGATCGCCGCGTTCCGGGGCGCTAGGACGACAGAGGTCAGTACCCTCTTCATAGCGTCCTCACGGCCCGCGTCACGGCTGACGCGATCTCCTCCTGCAGGGTATCCCACGCTGTCCGCTCCATACCTGGCAGTACGCGGATCACGATCGAGACGCCCGGGCAGAGTGTCGGCAGGAGACCTGCGGTGACCGCCTTGAGGCGCCTGCGGACCAAGTTCCGGGTCACGGCATTGCCGACCTTCTTCGAGACGATGAATCCGAATCGGGTCGGTGCGTCTGACGGACCGGCGAGCGCAGACACGACCGCGGTCCCCGTCGACGTCCGGCGCCCCCGCCTGACGATGGTGCGGTAGTCCGCACCGCTCGTCACGCGGTTCCGCCGAGCGAGCACGTGCTACGCGGAGAGCTCGGTGCGTCCCTTGCCACGGCGGGCGGCGAGGATGGCACGGCCGGCGCGGGTGCGCATGCGAAGGCGGAAGCCGTGCTTCTTGGCCTTCTTGCGGTTGTTCGGCTGGAAGGTGCGCTTGCTCACGGTGAGTCTCCACTCAGGTTGGTCCACAGGGCCGACGAGTGCGGCTGGGAAGATGGGGCAGCCTCGAGGGCTGGGTCAACTGCCTAAATCTACGGGCCGGGCGGCCTTCGGTCAAACCCGCGAACCGGATCGTGATTATCCACACGGATCGGACATCGGCCGGTACCGACATGCCGGCGTCGATAGGGTCGATTTGTCCTGATCTCCGACAGTGGCTACCGTGTGGCGTGGCCGCGACGCGTCGGGGATCACCCGCGCGGTGTTGACGGCCCGTTCGCACACAGGGTGGATAACCCTGTGAGTAACTATGCTGTCCGCGGTCGCGGTACCCGGATGGTGCGCACCCTCGGAGCCTCCGAGGACGGACGCCGCACGCATGACCGCGACGCCCTTCCAGCGTCGACAGCAGTCCGCGCACCGCGAGGCGGCCCCGGCACCAGCCGCGGACCGAGCCTGGTGACGGCAGATGGGGAAAC